>JANMUI010000327.1:0-19046 GCA_031391405.1 Betaproteobacteria bacterium | reverse complement strand
GCAAATACTATCACGCCTCACCCGGGCTTCCGCTGCAACGCCGCAGGAGTAGGCTCCGTCATCATTCTCCGTTGCAGCCCTCTTTTCCATGCCCTATCTCCTCGCACTCGACCAAGGCACGACCAGTTCCCGCGCCATCGTATTCGATGATCAAGGCAATCAATGCGCGCTCGCCCAACGCGAATTTGCGCAGCATTTTCCGCAGCCGGGCTGGGTCGAGCATGATGCAGAAGAGATCTGGTCGAGCCAACTTGCAGTGACACGGGAGGCCATTCGCAACGCCCGCGTGAATCCGCGCGAAATCGCCGCCCTTGGCATCGCCAATCAGCGCGAGACCACTGTCGTCTGGGATCGTGCGACCGGCAAGCCGATTGCCCCTGCGATCGTATGGCAGGACCGGCGAACGACCGAAGCCTGTGAGGCCCTTAAACGCGACGGGCTCGAGGCGATGGTCAACGCCAAGACGGGGCTCGTCATCGATCCCTACTTCTCAGCGACGAAGATCGCGTGGATTCTGGATCACGCGCCGGGCGCACGATCACGCGCGGCGAACGGCGAGCTCGCGTTCGGCACGATCGACACCTGGCTCATCTACAAGCTGAGCGGGGGAACGCTGCACGCAACCGATCCGAGCAATGGCGCCCGGACCATGCTTTTCGATATCGATCGCGATGCGTGGGACGACGACCTTCTGGCAGGCTTTGGTGTGCCGCGCCCGCTCATGCCGAAAATCGTGCCCTCCTCTGGAATCATCGGGCACACGGATCCCTCTCTTCTCGGCGCGCCGATACCCATCGGCGGCATCGCGGGCGATCAGCAATCCGCATTGTTCGGACAGGCCTGCCACACCGCAGGCATGGCGAAGAATACCTACGGCACCGGATGCTTCATGCTCCTCAACACCGGGACCGTGCGCGTCCGTTCCGCGGCAGGGCTACTCACCACCCGTACAGCCGATCCCGATAAGCATCATTACGCGCTAGAAGGCAGCGTATTCGTCGCCGGCGCAGCCGTGCAGTGGTTGCGCGATGGGCTGGGGATCATCGCGCAATCGGCCGATATCGAACTCCTGGCCGCGCGTGTGCCGGATGCGGGCGGGGTGCGATTCGTTCCGGCGTTCACCGGACTCGGCGCCCCCTACTGGGATGCCCGGGCGCGCGGCACGGTCGTGGGCCTCACCCGCGGATCCACCGGCGCCCATCTGGCCCGTGCCGCCCTGGATGCGATCGCCTTGCAGACCGCCGACGTGTTGGACGCCATGCAGCGCGATGCCAAATTGACCTTGAATGAGCTTCGGGTCGACGGCGGCGCTACCGCCAATGATCTGCTGATGCAGATCCAGGCAGATCTACTCGGGGTCCCGGTCGTCCGCCCGGCAACGCTCGAGACGACCGCCCTGGGTGCCGCCTATTTGGCAGGTCTGGCGAGCGGCGTTTGGACCAGCGCTGAAGCGATCGCGCGCGGTTGGCGCAGGACCGCGGTGTTCGAGCCGAAGATGGGTGCGGACGAACGCGCAAGCCTGCTCGCCGACTGGCGGCGCGCCGTGGTGCGGGCCCGCGACTGGGCGACAGCGTGAAAAAACCCTCCGTTTGACCGCGATTAGCGGCTATTACAGGAGATATGTCCCAAATTACAATACAATGTGTTCGGATTTTCAAAACGTGGATAACGTCTCAAGACCGAAGCTTCAACTCATTCGCGAAGGGATTTCTCAAGATTCCGCACGGCAGCATTCCCCGAAAACCAAAAGATCTCGTCTCTGGGGCATTTGCGCGTAGTCCAGGCTCCGGTGGACGAATCGTCTCGCGATAAGACATAAAACAATGCAGGGCCCAGTTCTCGCGTTCGGGCCCGCGGCGATGAGCAGTGTACGGTTCCGGATCCTGATCCGGTCCGTCCGGTTGGTTGCGCTGACCATCGCGCGCACGACCTCGTTGCGAAACCTCGCCGTGCGGTCCTCGATCCAAACGATTCTCGTCGTGGTGCTCGCGCTGTCTTGGCAATCGGCCAATGCGGTGGGGAGCGTGGCGTTCTATTACGGCGAAGCGCCGCCGTGGGACGAGCTGGCTGCCTTCGATGTGGTAGTCGTCGAGCCTGACCACGTGGCGCGTCCCCCATACCTGCCCGGCGATCGTACGAAAGTGTTCGCTTACCTCGGGGTTGGGGAAATAAACACATCGCGCACGTACCTCAAGGACATTCCCGAGTCCTGGCGGCGCGGAACGAACCCCGGATGGGGCAACGTGCTGGTCAATCAGGCCGAGCGCGATTGGCCCGCGTTCCTCGTCGAGCGTGCAATCAAACCGATGTGGGATCAGGGCTATCGCGGTTTTTTTCTCGATACCCTCGATTCCTTCGAGCTGTATGCGAAAACCGACGCGGACAAGGCCGGCCAGGTCGCCGGTATGGTTCGCGTAATCGAAGCCATCAAGGCACGCTTCCCGGCTGCCGAGCTGGTACTGAATCGTGGTTTCGAGATGCTGCCCGCGGTGAAGCACCATGTGATCGCGGTCGCCGCCGAATCGATCTACGCGGGCTGGGACCCAATCGATAAGAAGTATCGCGAGGTGCCCGCCGCTTGGCGCGAACCGTTGCTTGAAAATCTGAAGCGGGTGCGCGACGAATACAAGCTGCCGGTCATCGCGATCGACTATGTTCCACCCGAGGAGCGCGGTCGCGCGCGGGAAACGGCCGAGCGGATCAAGGCGCTCGGATTCATCCCCTGGGTCGCGAATCCCGATCTCAATATGATTGGTATCGGTGCGGTCGAGGTCATTCCCCGCAAGGTGCTCATGCTCTATAGCAGCGAGCGTGGTGAGCGCGCGGTCGAGCTCGAATACGTCGCGCGATACGCAGCCGGTCCCCTCACCTGGTTGGGTTATGTCCCGACCTATCGGGAGGTCAGCCGCAACGAGGCAAGCCACAGCACTCTGCCGAACCATCCCCTTGCGGGGCGCTACGCCGGCATCGTCACATGGTTCTACGGCGAGCTTGGTCCCAACGCGAAACCGGTCGCGGCGCTGCTGCAGCGGGCGATCCGCGAGGGCGTGCGCATCGCGGTCATTGGCAACTTCGGATTCACGCCGGGCAAGGAATTGAATGAAGCCTTACCGGTAAAGAGCCGCGCCTTTTCGGCCTCCCAGCCGGCCGTTCGATTCGAGCGGCGCGAGGGCCTTGGTTTCGAGCTGGAGCCCTACGCGGATCGTCGCTCGTTCTTTCCGCTCACCGCGAGCGGCGCTGACGTGACCGTTCAATTGGCGAACAATCGGGGCGACACGATGGATGCCGTCGCCTACGCGCCCTGGGGCGGCTACGCGATCGATCCATACGCCATCATCGAGCTGCCGAACGAACGCGGGGCGCGCTGGACCTTGGAGCCGTTCGAGTTCTTCCGCCGCGCATTGGCCCTCCCCCAGATGCCGGTGCCGGACGTAACGACCGAGAATGGCCGGCGCCTCATGCTCGTGCATATCGATGGTGACGGGTTCGCGAGCCGTGCCGAGTTCACGCCGGAATGGGCAGCGCCGATCGCCAAGCTCTTCGAGCTGCCCGGCGCCCCGAAAAAGGCGCTACCCAGCCACCCGGCGCTGCAAGGAGGAATCTTCGCGGCGGAAGTATTGCTCCGCGATGTGCTGGAGCGATACCGGATTCCGACGACCATGTCGGTCATCCAGGGGGAAGTGGGGCCCGGCGGACTGTACAAGGACCTGTCACCCGTGCTGGAGGACATCGCACGGTCGATGTTCAAGCTGCCGCATGTCGAGATCGCGAGCCACTCGTACTCGCATCCGTTCCAATGGCAACGATCGGCAACGAGCGATGGAACCCCGACCGCGCTTCCGCTCAAGGACTATCGGTTCGATCTCGCCACGGAAGTCGACGGATCGGTTCGCTACATTGAAGAACGGCTTGCTCCGCCGGGCAAGAAAGTGCGATTGTTTCTTTGGACGGGCGATTGCAATCCAGGCGCCGACGCACTGGCACGCGTCTATCAGGCGGGCATCGGCAACATGAATGGCGGGGACACGCTGATCACACGGGCCGAACCGTCGGTGACACTCGTCGCGCCGCTCGGGGTGCCAAGAGGCGCGCTCTTCCAGGTGTTCGCGCCCAACCAGAACGAGAACGTCTACACCAACAGTTTTCGCGGACCGTACTTCGGCTACCAGCGGGTGATCGAGACGTTCGAGCTCACCGACACGCCGCGGCGCCTCAAGCCGATCAATATCTACTTCCACACGTTTTCCGCTTCGAAGCGTGCGTCGCTCACGGCCCTGCAGCGGGTCTATGACTGGGCGCTGGCCCAGCAGCCGCATCCTATTCATGCGTCGGAATACGTCTCGAAGGTGCTCGATTTCAACCGCATGGTGATCGCGCGGACAGAAGGTGGCTTCATCGTTCGCGGCGCGGGCGACCTGCGTGCGTTGCGCATGCCGGCCGCCGCCGGCTACCCCGATCTCGCGAAAAGCCGCGGCGTCGCCGGTTATGCCGATCACCAGGGCGAGCGCTACATCCACATCGCCCACGATGAAGCATTCGTTGCGCTCACCCGGATCGCGCCCCGCGCCGCGCATCTCACCTATGCCAATGCCCGCATCGGCGCGTTCGAACGCAAGGCCGGCGCGACCACACTGACCCTCAGGGGTCATATGCCGGTCGCATTTCATTTGGCAAACGCGACGCGTTGCCAGGTTCGCGCCGGCGACACTCTCATCGAACCGAGCAGCAGCACCCTGCAGGGCTCGTTCTTCAATCTCGAGCGCAATGGAGCCAAAGACGCAACCATCGTATGCCGCGATTAAACGATCGCGCGTAAGGGTCATCTCCCCGCCGGCGCTGCTCGGCGTGACCGTGCTCGTGCTGGCGACGCTCGTCCTCATCTTTCCGCGCGACGATCTGATCAACAGCCTGCGCGAGCGGCGCCCGCATTCGGAAGACGCGTTGGGCGCGACCTACGGCGCGGCAGTCCTGAAAAGTATTCCGGACCCGAAGGACGATGTGCTGCGAATCGTCGTCGCGGAGCGCCAGTTCGGCCTCGCCGAGCTGCCCGAGGCACGCAAGACCCTGGCGCCACTCAAGGAATCGGCCGACGTCAAGCCACGGCGCGAAGCGGGCTTGCTCGACCATCGCGTGCTGCGGCTCATGATCGAGCATGAAGAGGCCGGCTCGCCCGGTCATCGGCAAGCGATCGAGGAGTTGAAACGGTTGCTCGATTGGATGTCGCACGAATCATGGGATCCACCCTCGCTGCTCGCCTTCGCGCGCGAAGCAGTGGCGCTTGGTTTGGACGACACTGCTTCACGGTTCTATCGCCGCCTGATTGAATCCGGCACGGTGCGCTCGGAGATCCTCGAAGAGGCGGTCCGGCATGCGCTCGGACGCGGGAATTACGAGGCCGCGGCAGATCTCTACTTCGAGGCGATGGCGAAGGCCGGCACCCTCGCGGAGCGCCGGCGCCTCTTTCGCAAGGGTGTCGAGACGCTGATTGCCGGCAACATGATGGATAAGGCATTGGCTGCCGCCGATCGGCACCTCGGCGAGCTCGCGCAAGACGAGCCCACCTTGCGGTTCCTCGTCACCGCGGCGACCGCGGCCGATCTCCGTGGCAGGGTGCTCGCCCTGCGCTACCACCGCATGCTGTTCGAAATGGGTGGGATGCGGCCCGATCTTCTCGAGGCGGCGGTGCGACACGCGCTCAGTCTTGGTCAATACACGGTCGCGGCCGAATACTATTTCATTGCCCGTCACCGCACTCAGGCGCTTACCGACCGGCGTCGCTACTTCCGCTTGGGCATCGAGACGCTTCGCTCGGGAACCTTGCTTACGCAGGCGTTCGATGCCGCGGAAACGCATCTTGGGGATCTGGCGGACGACGAGCCCACGCTTCGCTTCATGGTGCAGTTCGCATTGGGTGCCAACGATCAGGTCCGCGCGCAGGACTTCTCGCGGCGACTGATCCGCTTGTCGAACCCGCCCGCGCTGACTTCCAAGATCGAGCGCGTGGGCCAAGGGGTCACATTGGTCGCAGTGGTCCCAGTGGTCGCACCGGTCGAGCGGATGCTCGTCGCGACCCTCGATCTTCTGATCCGATCGGCGCATGCGCAACCGGCCATCACGACCCGGCCGTACACGGAGGAATCCTACCGGCTCGCGTTCGACGTCTTCATCGCCAACAGCAATTTCGCCGATGCCCGCCGGGTCGCCGAAGCCGCGCTCGAGGCGCGTCCGGATGATCTCGACTGGCGCACCAGGCTCATCCGGGTCGCGGAGTGGTCGGGCGATGCGCTGGAGGCACTTCGGCAATGGAAGATCATCGCCGCCCGCCGGCCGTCACGCGAAGTCTACGAAGCGATCTTGCGACTCGCGCCTGGGCTGGGCGATGAAGAGGCCCTGCTCGACGCATGGCGCTTCATGGCCAATGCGCGCGCCCTCACCCGCCAGGAGCTCGAAACGGTCGTTACCGTATTCGAGAACCTCGGCCGCTCCGAGCAAGCCATCGCGTGGCTGCGCGAGCTCGATGCACGCGGCCGGCGGGCGGACTATCTCGAGCTCATTGCCTTGACGGCGGAACGTTCCGGCCGGCCCGATCTTGCCATCGCCACCTTGCTCGAGCTGGAAAAACGCGCGGGTCTGTCACTCGATCAGGCCATGACGCTTGCGACGTTGTATTTTGCGCAAGGCAATTTCATCGAAGCCTTGCGTGCGCTGACCCGCGTCGCACCGAAAGCGACCGACCAGGACTACGGCTACTGGCGGCTGGTCGGTGATCTCGCGTGGCGCCTTGGCGACGATCAGGCCGCGGCCGATGCGTACGGAAAGCTCGATGTCCAGAAACAACTGGAGCCATTCGAATTCGTACGCCTGCTGCGGATTCTGCGCGAAACGCAGGCCGCGCAAGCGGCACGTCTGGCCGAAGCGGGCTGGCGCGAGCGGCGCGATCCGGAGCTTTTCATGCTTGCCGCCGAGTTCTATGCCAGCCGGCGCGATCGGCGCGCACTCGAGCGGCTCTTTGCAAGCGTGCGCGCGGTCGATGAAGGCAAGTTCGCCAACAATCCCTATTTCTTTATCGTGCGATCCCGCTTTCAACTCGAGCGGGGATTCGCCCGTGAAGCCATCGCCGATTGGCGCAGGGCGCTCGCGATCCGTCCGGGCGATGTCGAGTTGCGCACCGGGCTCATTTTCCTGCTGGTGGAAACGCGATCGATCGACGAGCTGCGACTGGTGATTTCAGCATGGCGCGGCGAGTCGATTCGCGACCGGGGCTATTGGCCCGCGTTCGCCGCGGGCTATCAGGCGCTCAACGAACCGCGCAACGCCCTGCCGTACTATCGGCTCGCACTGGTCGACCGGCCCGACGACTACCTGTGGCTGCTCGGATTTGCCGACGCGCTCGAAGACGCGGCCGAAGGCGGCATGGCGTGGCGCATCCGCCGTCATGCGTGGCATGCGATCCGTGCGAAGCGTGCCGAGGACCCGAAGCTGCTCGAGGTTCCGGAAGAACTTCTCGGCTACGCACGCCTGGCCACCCGCATGGCACCCGGCGATCAAGATATGGCGGTGATTCGCCAAGTGCTCAAGCAGGGTCTGATCGGCAGCCCGAATCCGGCGCTCGACGCCACCGCAAGGGAACTGGTGCTGGCCTGGGCGATCACGGCCGAGCAGGCGCCCAACGCCAAGGCCTGGATGTGGACGCAATATGGCCGGCGGTTAGCGCGACCGGCCTATGCCGAGATCGCGATTGCGCTCGCGGAGAACGACCTGGAAACGTTGGAACGGTTGCTCAGCCGGAGCCCCGAAGCGTTGCCGCGTTACGACCGGCTCGATGCCGCACGCGAGACGCGGATGACGCGCCTCGGGCAATCGCTCGGATGGGCCTCGCAAGGCCACTACCCGGCCGATGACGACATTCATCTGCGACTCGAACAGGACCTGCGCCGGTCATCCCACAGCGTCATCGCGCATGCAAGCTGGGGGCGATTCGGCTCCCTGCACTATCGCGAGGAAGGCATCGCATTGAGTTACTGGCTTACGCCAAACGTACGGCTGGAGCCGGGCCTCAAGCTCACGCATCAGCACATGGCGAACGATACGGATCTGGTGAATGTCCCGCGCCTCGACCGTACCGAAAGCATGACTGCCGAATGGCATACGCGCCATACGCAGACCACCGCTGTCGCCTCCCATCGCAGTGCGCTCGCCGATGTCAACGCGTTTCGCATCGGGCACACGCGTCGCTTCAATTCCCGTGTTGCAGCGACCATCGAGATCGGCCGCAATCAATATGCGCCTGAAACGGCGGCCCTTCGGGTCGGCGGCATGAAGGACGAAATGCGCGTGAGCGCGACCTACGATTTGTCGAAGCGCGAGTACCTGACCCTGGGCGCCGCTACCCAGCGCTACATGACGCAAGCGCGTACGTTGGCGGGCAACGGGCGTCGCATCGAAGCGGAAACAGGCTATCGGATTCGTACCGACTATCCGAATCTCACTGCACGCCTCTACGCCGCGCATCATGGATTGTCGAGCACGGCAAGCACCGATAATCTCGGGGCGCGTATCAATCCGGCAGGCGATGTCCCGGCCGGGAGTCTCTTCGTGCCAAACTCGTTCTCGTACTACGCTGCGGCAATCGGCTTCGGCGAATTCCTGCGACGCGACTATTCGCGAGCGATCCGCCCCTTCGCCGATACGAATATCAGCTACAACACGGTGACCGGCAACGGCTTCGGCGCGACGATCGGCGTGGGCGGGACTGTGCTCGGCAGCGATCATCTGTCGATCGGATACACGCGGTCACGCGGCGGTACGGGCGTGAACGTGACGTCGGAGGAGCTCGCGTTGCGGTACCAGTTCTATTTCTAATTCTTCTCGGACATTCACCACAGAGGACGCAGAGGACACAGAGGAAAAACATGATTCAAATGTGCGCCGAATCGGATTTGCGGTAACCGCCATAAGATCGCTATCGATTGCCGTTCGAAAATGGATCTCGATTCTGCCTTTCCTCTGCGTCCTCTGCGTCCTCTGTGGTGAATTCTTGGATTCATTAGGGTTTAGCAGCAGTAATTGCTTTAAGGAGAAACACCCATGAAGAAGCTCATTGTTCTGCTGGTGTCGGTCGTGCTCGCCGGATGCGCTGTCCTTGACAACGCCGGCTCGCAGAACCGTCTCGATCGCAACGCCCGCTGGGCCTTGCTGCCGATCGCCAACCACACCGACGTGCCGCAGGCGGGCCTGCGCGCGGAATCGATCACCGAAGGCATGCTGCGCGCCAAGGGCGTCGATAACCTCGTGCGCTATCCCCCCAATCTCAATCCCGAGTCGCTCTTCGAGCCGGCCGAGCGCCGCGCACAAATCGAGGCGCAGAAATGGGCACGCGAACAGAACGTTCGCTACGCGCTCGTCGGCGCGGTCGATGAATGGCGCTATAAAGTCGGCGTCGATGGGGAGCCGGCGGTCGGATTGGCGCTGCAGGTGCTCGATCTGCAGTCGGGCAATGTCGTGTGGAGTGCCGTCGGCGCGCGCAGCGGCTGGAGCCGCGAATCGCTCGCTGGTGTGGCGCAGAAACTGGTGCGTGATCTGCTGGTCACGGCTCGCATCGAGTAACCATGGCCGACGATCGACTCATACCGGAGACGCGGGAACGGCCGAGCGACTGGCGCGGTCCGAGGGCGTGGCTCATGCCGCAGCCGGATCTGGCGGTCGCCTGGCTCGAGATCATCGTGATCACCCTGGTGGCGATCGCGATCGCGTGGTTCTCCGATCCCAAGGATCCGCTGCATATCCGCTCACAGTTTCCATGGCCGTGGCTCGCACCCGTGCTGGTGGCGCTGCGCTACGGACCGGTGCAAGGGGTGGCGTCCGCGGTCCTCCTGCTGTTGTCGTGGTACGTGTTGACGCCGAGCGGCTTCAACGAAACGTTTCCGAAATTCCATTTTCTCGGCGGCCTCTTGCTGGTGCTCGTCTGCGCGGAATTCAGTAGCGCATGGCGCCTGCGCCAGCGGCGCATGTTCGAGTTGAATCGCTATCTCGAAGATAGAGTCGAGCGTGTCACGCGGCGCCTCTACCTGTTGCGTCTTTCGCACGATCGCCTGGAGCAGGAGCTGTTGTCGCAGCCCACGACGATGCGCGATGCCATCGTGCAATTGCGCGAGCGGCTTGCCGATGCGCGCGGCCCCGGACAACTGCCGGGTGCCCAGACGATCCTGCAATTCCTTGCGCAGCACTGCCAACTCGAAGCCGCCGCGCTCTATACGGTGTCACAAGAGGGCGATCGTCGCGTCGAACGGGTTGGCCGTCTGGGTCCGGCGGCCGATCTGAACGCGGGTGACCCTTTGCTCGATTACGTGCTTGAACGCGGCGAGCTCGCACATGTGCAGACCGCGGGGATCGCCGAAAACGCGGCAACACCGCAACTGCTGGTCGCACCCGTCACGACCAGCGACGCGCGATTGCTCGGGGTATTGTCGGTAAGCCGCATGCCGTTCTTCGCGCTGAATCAGGACACGCTGCAACTGATCGATGTGCTGCTCGGCGCATACGCGGACGCGGTCGTCATCGGCCCGGGACGCCTCGCCGTTCGCGCGGTGCTGCCCGATATCACGGACGAATTCGGCGAGGAGCTGGCGCGCCTTCTGCGGGTCGAGCGCGACTTCAGGATCGACAGCCGCATGGTCGTGTTCACCTTTGGCGAGCATCAGTTCACCTTCGATGCGCAAGGCCTGATCCTGCGCGGACGCCGTGCGCCGGATATTGCCTGGTCACCGTCACGCGCGCACCTGAAATCCGCGCTGGTCGTGCTGCTGCCGATCGCAGGCGTGGCGACGGTCGAAGGCTATCTGGTCCGCACTGAATCGGCCCTGCGCGACACGTTCGGGGGCGGCTTCGCGGATCTGCGGATTCGCGTCATTACGATCAAGCTGTCCGACCCCGATCCACTGGCCGCGTTGGCCCGCGCACTGCAATCCGCCCCATTGGCGGAAGGAGGCGCGAACCGGACTGCGCCCTCCGCACCGCATCCCGCATGATCGCGCTTGTCATTGCCGTCCTCACCGCGATCGCCATCGCCTGCGAAGTCGCCGCGCTGCAGTTCATCCTCGATCTCCCGCAGGGAACCGACGCCGTCTTGAAGTTCTTCGGGCTGCACGCGATCGCGAGCATTGTCTTCGCGTTCGTGGTTCGCGCAACCCTGGTACCCGTACCGATGCGCACGCCGGCATGGGCTGTGATCGGCCTCACCGCATGCTTCAGCCTGTTCATTCCGGTTTTTGGAATACTCGCGTTGATCGCGGCGGTCCTTGCGGTGCTCGTCTCCCCGCGTGCCCTGATCACGCGCCCGTACACTTCGGTGCGGCACCCCGAATTCACGGTTCCCATCCGCGAGGCGGAAACACGCATGCGCGCTACGGGGCTTCGCACAGTGCTGCTTGATCCCACCCTTGCACCCGAATTACGCCTGCGCTCGCTGATGGCGCTCCAGAATTTTCCGATTCGCCGGGCCGGACCGTTTCTCAGGCGCCTGCTCGGCGACCCGGCTGACGACATCCGCCTCACCGCCTATAGCCTGCTCGAGCGCGAAACCAAACGCATTTCCGAGGTTATCGAACAAGATGTCGCTGCACTCGGCAAACTCGAGGAGCCGTCGATGCGCCTGGTAACGCATCGACGGCTTGCCGAACAGCACTGGGAGCTGGTCTACACCGGCCTCGCACAGGCCGATCTGGCCGACTACTCGCTTGGCGAGGCGTTGCGCCATCTCGACGAAGCGCTCTCGATCGCACCGCGCGAGCCGGGCTTGTGGCTGTTGCGCGGCCGGCTATTGAATGCGCGCGGCGATGTGGAAGGCGGCGGCCTCGCGTATCGTGAAGCGGTGCGCTGCGGACTCCCCGCGGAGCGCGCCGCGCCGTGGCTCGCGGAGCTCGCCTATCGCGAACGCAATCACGCGGAAGTCCGCGTCCAGATGAGCATGGTCGATGTGGAGACGGTCGGCCCCACGGTCGGACCGGTAGCCCGCTACTGGCGTGCCCGTATCAAAACGCATCGAATTCGGGAACAGCAATGAGCACACGACAGAACTCGGTCGATATCGCGCTTCTGCTCGAAGGCACGTATCCGTTCGTATCGGGGGGCGTGTCCGGATGGGTGCATCAGATGCTCCAGGGATTCCCGGAGCTTACCTTCGCCGTGATCTTCATCGGCAGCCGGCGCAACGATTACGGCAGCCAGAGATACGAAATGCCGCCCAATGTGAGCGTCATGCAGACGCACTACCTGTACGACCAGGAAGACCTGCCGCGCGTGACACCGGTGAAAGGCGATGCATCGACATTCGATCGGGTCGAGCGCATGCACGAGTATTTCCGGGCCCCGATCGCGCACCAAAGTTCCGCGCATCTGATCGGGGAGCTCGCCGACGACCTCGACACCAAGCTGTCCTTCGTCGATTTCCTCTACAGCGAGCGATCGTACGATTACATCCGGCGGCAGTTCAACCGCTATTCGAGCGATCCGTCGTTCGTCGACTACTTCTGGACGATCCGGATCATGCACGCGCCGATCTGGCGGCTCGCGAAGATCCGCGACGGCTTGCCGGTGGCCCGTGCCTACCACTCGATCTCGACCGGATTCGCGGGCATGCTAGGTGTGCTCGCGAAGCGCAAGTTCGGGCGTCCGCTCATCGTCTCCGAACATGGCATCTACACGAAGGAGCGGCGAATCGATCTGTTCGCCGCGCAATGGATCGCGGATAACCGCTCGTTGTTCGAACGGGACACCGCGGAGATCGCCTACTTCCGGCAACTCTGGATCCGATTCTTCGAGGCGATCGGGCGCGCCGCGTATGACGCCGCCGACCAGATCGTCGCGCTGTTCGAAGCGAACCGCGAGCGGCAGGTGGCTGACGGCGCCATCAACGATCGCACGCAGAATATTCCGAACGGCATCGACATCACGCGCTTCGCGGCGCTGCGCGAGAAACGTCCGGTCACTCCGCCGCGAATTCTTTGCCTCGTCGGCCGGGTAGTGCCGATCAAAGATGTGAAGACATTCATCCGGGCGATGCGGGTGATGATCAATCGGATGCCCGATGTGGAAGGATGGATCGCAGGTCCGGTCGACGAGGACCCCGCCTACGCGGACGAATGCCGCGGCCTGATCGAAGCATTGGGCCTTCGCGCACGCGTGAAGATGCTCGGGCTGCAAACCATGACCGAGATCCTGCCGAAAGTCGGTCTGGTCGTACTCTCCTCGATCAGCGAAGCGCTGCCGTTGTCGATCCTGGAGGCGTTCGCGGCCGGCATTCCGGTGGTCACCACCGACGTGGGATCGTGCGCGGAACTGATCTACGGCGCCAGCGCGGAAGATCGCGCACTTGGCGCTGCCGGCGAGGTCGTCGGGATTGCCAATCCCCAAGCGCTTGCTGAAGCCGCGGTTTCGCTGCTGGCCGATCAAGAAGGCTGGGAACGCGCCGCGCGCACGGCGATCGCAAGGGTCGAGCGTTACTACTCCGACAAGCTCATGTTCGATCGCTATCGGATTCTTTACCACCAGGCGCTCGAACAGGCGAACATCCCGACGCCGCCGGCGTACGCAGCATCCGCGCGAGGGGCTCGATAATGGCCGGCATCGGCTTTGAGCTGAGAAAGCTGCTCTCGAAAGGCACCTTTACCGGTGTCTTTCAAGCCTACGGGTACGCGGGGATCATCAGTGCCGGTCCCTGGGTGCTCTCGATCCAGGCCATCCTCGTGATCGGCCTCTTGTCGTATGCAATCGTGAGCCCCGACTATCTGGTCAATCAGTTCCAGATATCGGTCACCTATCTCATGGTCTGCTCGCTGATCATTACTGGGCTCGTTCAGCTCGCATTCACCCGCTTCATCGCCGATCGCCTTTTCGAATCGAAGTTCGACTGGGTGCTGCCGAATTTCAACGGCCTGATGTTGGGCGTAACGTTCGTGAGCGGAATCGCCGGCTTCATTATTATCTTGATGCTCTTTCCCGAGCAGTCCGACGCCTATCGCGTTCTCATGATGGGCGGGTTCGTGATCCTTTGCTGCATCTGGACCGCAACGATCCTGCTGTCCGGGCTCAAGCGATACCTCGAAATTTTCGGGCTCTACCTGATCGGCTACGCGGTCACCGTGGTCGCCGCGTTGGCCCTGCGCCCGCTCGGCCTGGAGGGACTGCTCCTTGGATTCGTCATCGGCCATTTCGTGCTTCTCACCGGAATGATCACCCTGATTCTGCGTGAGTATCCGTCGGAGCGATTCATCTCGTTCGAATTCGCGGTTCCGCACGCGTTCTATCCGGCCCTTATCGGTTGCGGCTTTCTCTATCACTGCGCGGTATGGGTCGACAAGTTCATGTTCTGGTACCACCCCGACACCGGCGTCCAGGTGATCGGCCCCCTGCATGCATCGATCATCTACGACTTGCCGATCTTTCTCGCGTATCTCGCGATCATTCCGGGAATGGCCGTATTCCTTGTGGAGATCGAGACGGAGTTTTCCGAAGCGTTCCAGAAATTCTACGATGCCGTGCGAGAGGGCGCGACGATCGGGCGGATCGAGGAGCTGCGGGACGAGCTGGTCTTCACCGTGCGCAGCGGCCTGTTCGAGATCGTGAAGATCCAGTCGATCACGGTCCTCGCGATTTTCGTGGTCGGTCCCTGGCTGCTCGACAAGATGGGAATCTCCGACCTGTACCTTCCGCTACTGTATGTCGACGTGGTCTCGGCGAGCCTGCAAGTGCTGTTGCTGGCGATCCTCACGATTTTCTACTACGTCGACAAGCGGCGGGTCGTACTGCTTCTGGTGACCATATGCTTCGTGCTGAATGTCGTGTTGACATGGGGAACACTGCAGCTTGGCGCGCCGTTCTATGGATATGGCTTCGCGCTCGCACTCATCGTCACCATCGTCGTGGCGATCTGGCTACTCGACGGCAAGCTCGCGTCGATTGAATACGAGACGTTCATGCTGCAGCGGTGAGCCGTCGTGATGAAGCCTTCAGAGCGCGGGCGCATGCTGTCGCATATACTTCCTGGCTTGCTTCCCAGCGGACTTGATCCCAGTGTTTCCTGGCTTTGAACGCCGTCGCTTCGACGCCGGCGATGGCATCACCATCAATGGCGTCGTAGGCGGCAGCGGCCCACCGTTGCTGCTGTTGCATGGCCATCCGCAAACGCACGTGATGTGGCACAACGTCGCACCGCGGCTGGCGGAGCGCTTCACGGTGGTCGCCACTGATCTGCGTGGATACGGGGACAGCTCGTGCCCTGAAGGCATCCCCGATCACGGCAACTATGCGAAGCGTGCCATGGCAGCCGATCAGGTTGCCGTGATGCGCGCCCTTGGTTTCGAGCGGTTCATGCTGTGCGGACATGATCGCGGCGCACGCGTGTCGCATCGGCTCGCGGTGGACCATGCCGATCGCGTCCAGAAACTGGTTCTGCTCGATATTTCACCGACCCTCGCGATGTACGAGCAGACCTCGAAGCTCCTCGCGACCCTCTACTTTCACTGGTTCTTTCTGATCCAGCCGCGCCCGCTGCCCGAGACGATGATCGGCGCCGATCCCGATTTCTATTACAAGTCGGTCATGGGCGGGCGGTGGGCCGGCCTTGGTGTCTTCGCGCCGGAAGCGCTGGCGGAGTATTCGCGCTGCTGGAATCGGCCGGCAACGATCCACGCGATGTGCGAAGACTACCGGGCTGCGGCAAGCATCGATCTGGATCACGATCGCGCCGATCGCGACGCGGGCAACCGGATCCGCTGCCCGCTACTCGTGCTATGGGGCGCAAATGGCGTGATCGAGAAATGCTTCAAGCCGCTCGACGACTGGGGACGGGTCGCGATCGATGTGCGCGGCCACGCGGTACCAAGCGGGCACTACATCCCGGAGGAGATCCCGGAGGCGCTCGTACAAGAGTTGATCTCCTACTACCACTCCAACCACTCCAAATGAACCACAGAGGACGCAGAGGACACAGAGGTTAATGTGTTCGATTGAATATCGGCGATGATGAGAGATTCCGATTGGCGATCGGACGACGCAGATGCTGCAGATATAGCTCTCGACATTCAGAGCAACGCGTCCGTGGCATCTAATCAGCCTTCCCTCTGCGTCCTCCGCGTCCTCTGTGGTTCATTCTGACTCTTTAGCGATCGAGGTTTGAAAATGGCAAAGCACCGTATCGCCGTCATCCCCGGTGACGGCATTGGCAAGGAAGTCATGCCCGAGGGCCTGCGGGTGCTCGATGCCGCTGCACGCAAATTCGGCATCGATCTTGCGCTCGATCATTTCGATTGGAGCTGCGACAACTACGATCGCATCGGTGCGTGGATGCCCACCGACTGGAAAGACAAGATCGGTGGCCATGATTGCGTCTACTTCGGTGCGACCGGTTGGCCCGCGAAGGTCAAAGACCATGTGTCACTCTGGGATTCGCTCATCAAATTCCGGCGCGAATTCGACCAATATGTGAACCTGCGGCCGGTCCGCTTGATGCCCGGCGTCAAGTGTCCGCTCGCCGATCGCAAGCCGGGTGACATTGATTTTTTCGTGGTGCGCGAGAACACCGAGGGCGAATATTCATCGGTCGGCGGACGCCTGTTCGAAGGGACCGATCGGGAGCTCGCGATGCAGCAAGCGACCTTCACCCGCCATGGCACCGATCGCATCATGCGCTTCGCGTTCGAGCTGGCCATGAAGCGTCCGAAGAAACACGTCACGTCGGCCACCAAGTCGAATGGCATTTCCATCACGATGCCCTACTGGGATGAGCGATTCGCTGCGATGTCGAAGCACTACCCTGACATTCGCGTCGACCAGTTTCACATCGACATTCTCTGCGCGCATTTCGTCTTGCATCCCGACTGGTTCGATGTCGTCGTTGCATCCAACCTGTTCGGCGATCTTCTGTCCGATCTTGGCCCCGCGTGCACCGGAACGATCGGCATCGCGCCCTCCGGCAATATCAATTTCGAGCGCAAGTATCCGTCGCTGTTCGAACCTGTCCATGGCTCGGCGCCGGATATCTACGGCAAGTCCATCGCCAATCCCGTCGCGCAGATCTGGTCGGGTGCGCTCATGCTCGATTTTCTAGGTCACACCGCGGCGCATGATGCGATCGTGCGGGCCATCGAAAAGGTGCTGGGTGGTGGTGGTCCCCTTACGCCGGATCTCGGCGGCCGCGCGAAAACCGCCGACCTCGGCAAAGCCATCGTTGAAGCCCTGTGATTCGAGCCGTCTGATTCAAGCCCTGTGATTCAAGCCCCGTGATTCAAGTCCTGTGAGCAATCGAATGCTACCTGCCACCTCCACGCCATTGATTACCTGCATCGGCGGCTCTTCGCGCGCGGCATCGACCACCGAACGGGCCCTGCGATTCACGGCCCGGATCGTCGAAAGCCTGGGCGCCCGCGCCGATGTCTTCGCCGGTCCCGAGCTCATTCTGCCGATGTATGCGCCGGAGAATCCGGAGCGTTCGCCCACCGCACGCGCACTGATACAGAGCCTGCGTGCCTGCGACGGGGTGATTCTCGCAAGCGCCGGCTACCATGGCGCAATCTCCGGCCTCGTCAAGAACGCGCTCGACTACACCGAAGACATGGCGAAAGACGCCTCCCCTTACCTGCACGGGCGCGCCGTCAGTTGCATCGCAGTCGCGCGCAGATGGCAGATGGTGGGTACCACACTGGTTTCATTGCGATCGGTGGTGCACGCCTTGCGCGGCTGGCCGACCCCGCTCGGCGTGGCGATCAACACGACCTCCGAGGCCTTCAATGATCAAGGGGAATGCATCGTCCCCGATCTGGAACGCAATCTGCGCACGCTTGCCGAGCAGGTCATCGATTTCGCCCGCATGCGAAGCTTCTTCGAGCGCATGCTGCCGCAGGTGCAGCCCGGCCATATCGAGGATGCCCTGATGAATTTCTACGGTGCGGTGCCGGAGCATCTGCAATGAGCGCCGCGCCGCGATTCGTGTGCATCGGCGGGACGACGCGCGCCGGATCATCCACCGAGCGGGCACTGCGGTACGCCGCGGTGCTGCTCGAAGAAGCGGGTGGTGCGGTGGATGTGTTCGCCGGCCCTGACCTTATTCTGCCGATGTATTCCTCCGAGGATCGGCAGCGATCGCCGGTGGCGATCCGCATCGTCGAGGCGTTGCGTGCGGCCGACGGGGTCATTCTTGCAAGCCCCGGCTATCACGGCGGATTCTCCGGTCTCATCAAGAACGTCCTCGATTATCTGGAGGACATGGCCGACGATTCGGCGCCCTACCTCAAGGGCCGTGCGGTCGGTTGCATCGCGAGCGCCTTCGGCTGGCAGGCGATCGGGACGACGCTCTTGTCACTACGCTCCGTCGTGCATGCACTCGGCGCGTGGCCTACGCCGACGGGGGTTTCGATGATTTCGACGGGCCGCCTGTTCGACGAACAGGGACGATGCATCAACGAGGAGCTCGACGAGCAGTTTCGCCGTCTGATCGCCGAGCTGTTCGAATTCGCGCGGCGCAAGCAAGCGTCATAGGGCTTCGCTCAGACCGCGTGCTGCATCCTCGATGCCCGCTTCATGATCCTTGGGCATTCGTGCGCGGACCCACGCGATGAAGTCACCCGCCGGCAGGGCGGGACTATGCAGATACCCCTGCGCGAGATCGCAACCCATTTCGCGCAGACAATCGAAGGTCGCCTGATCTTGCACGCCTTCCGCGACGGTCTGCATGCCGAAATTGGTCGCGATGTCGATCATCGACTTTATGATCTGCCGATCACCTGCGTTGATGAGCATGTTCTGCACGAAAAGCTTGTCGAGCTTCACTTCGTTGAGCGGTAACTGCCGGAATTGCACGAGCGACGAGTAGCCGGTGCCAAAATCGTCCATGGCCAGATGTACGCCCATCTTGCTCAATCGCATCAACAGTTCGGCTGAGCGTTTCATGTCGCTCACGAATCCGGTTTCGGTAATCTCCAAGGTCAACCGCGACGGCGGAATATTCCAGGTTCCGAGCAACTGCGCGACGAGATCGGGCAGGTCATCGTTCC
>JANMUI010000317.1:0-3338 GCA_031391405.1 Betaproteobacteria bacterium | reverse complement strand
CGGCCCACCGGCCTGCTTCAGGTGCTCGAAGAAGAGGGGTCCGTATTCGATCGCATGTCCGTCGGCATCGACGATCGGATGCGCGAGCTTCGCCCGGATCGCGGCGGATCGCGTCGGACCCGATCGTTGCAGGTGCGAATTCATCGAGACGATGCCTTTCGCTATGGAACTCAATCGCCGAACATCGGGAACGCTTGAAAGAAGGCGATCGCCAACGCGCAATCCTCTGTTCAGCACACGCCTCGCATCATGCGTCGAACCGTGCACCGGGACTTCGGATGATGTCGCGCTGCAGGTGGCGCAGGACGTCCCTGTATAGGCCAAGTTTGCCATAGCCCCCTGAGGGCCGCATACTCCGCGATGGCCTTGATTGCCATTGACCTCGATAGCGCTTTTCCCAACAATCCATTTCGAGAGAAAAAGAATTCGTGGTTTCAATGTCGTCACTACGGAGATCAAAGTCGTGTCGAATAAACTCTATGCGCTACTGGTCGGCATCAACGACTACCCGAATGGCGTGGGGACGCCCAAGCTCACCGGCTGCCTCAATGACGTCGATAATTTCCACGATTACCTCAAGCGAAGCGTCGGCAAGGAAAGTCTGGCGGTCGAGGTTCTGAAAGACAGCGAGGCCACGCGCGAGAACGTCATCCGTCAGTTCCGCAAGCACCTCGGTCGGGCCCGGGCAGGCGACGTCGCGGTGTTTCAGTACTGCGGTCATGGCGGGCAATCGGCCTCGGCCGGCGCTTTCCGCGAGTTCGATCCCAGCGGCTTGGACGAGGGGTTGGTCTGCATCGATAGCCGCCGACCCAAGGGTGGCGGCTACGACCTGGCCGACAAGGAACTTGCCTTCCTCATCAACGAGGTGGCGAACAACGAGGCGCATGTGGCCTTCATTCTGGACAGTTGCCATTCCGGCTCGGGCACCCGAAGCGTCGATGCCTTCGGCGGCCTGCGCGCGCGCCTGGCCCAGGCTGAGACGAAAACCGAGCGAGCGCTCGACAGCTACCTGGATGGGCATTACACCAGGCTGCTGAAGAAGGGCGAGCGCCTCATGATTCCGCACAGCCGCCATATCCTGTTGGCGGCTTGCGAGCGCACCCAGTTGGCGCAGGAGTCACCTGCCACCCATAGCGGTGTGTTTACCAGCACCCTGCTGGAGGTCCTGGAAAAGTCGGGGGGCGACCTCTCGTATGCCGAGCTCTTCATGCGCTGCCGCGCGGCGGTGCGCAAGCGCGCCCAGGACCAGGACCCGCAGTTCGAGCCGTTCGGCCAATTCAATCCGTGGGGCGGCTTCCTCAATCGTAAGGGCGCGAAGGCTGAGCGGCAATACAAAGTTTTCTTCGAGAACAAGGCCTGGAGGATCAACTGCGGCGCGATCCATGGCGTGCCGACCGATCCGGATAAGAGCGTGGGCGTCGTACTTTTCAAGGAGAACGATGCGAGCCGTGCTGCCGGTAGCGCCAAGACCATCGAGGTCGGAACGCAGGAGTCGATCCTCGATCTGGGCGATTTTGCGGGCGATCAAGGAGAGAGGTACAACGCCACCATCACCAGTCTGCCGGTGGCGCCGCTGCTAGTGCATTGCGCGGCCGACTCGGCTGCGCGTGCGGCGCTGCAAAGCGCGCTGGAGGGCGACCGTGCGATTGGTGTTGCGCTTACCGAGGTGCCCGAGGGTGCGCGCTATGGACTGGGCGTCGAGGGCGGTCTGCTGCGGCTGGTGCAGCGCGAAACCGGTGTGCTGATCCAAGCGGCGAAGACCGATACCCGCAAGTTCGAGTCGTCGGCCCGGGCGATCCTCGGCGTAGTGAAGCAGGTGGCGCAGTGGGAACGCAGCCTCGCGTTGCAGAATCGATCCAGCCAGATCGAACCGTCGCTGATCGACTTCGTGTGCAGTGAAGCGGCGCACGGCGCAAGAGACTTTGTCCATCCAGGCGACGAAGTCACGCTCGAATCGGTAAAGCAAGGCAAAGAGTGGGCCTCCATCAGCGCCAAGCTGATTGCGCGCAACCGTACCGGGCGAACGCTGCACAGGGTGCTGGTGTATTTCTCGGAGGGCTACGGCGTGGAGGTGATGCCGAGCGAGCCGTTCGAGGCCGGTGAGGACTACGTTACCTTGTATGAACCGGAGGGCGGCTTCCACCTGGACGATGGCAAGGTGCAAGAATCGCTCGACCGATTCAAGCTCATCGTCAGCACCCAGCCGATCGACGGCTTCCTGCTCATGCAGGAGAAAATCAAACTAGGCGCGACGCTACCGGACACCCGTGCGGTCGACGGTTTCGGATCGTCAAAGCCGACCAAGAAAGCGCGCAAGGAAGACTGGCTTGCAAAAAACTTGCGCGTCCGCGTGGTCCCTCGGCTGGACGAACTGGGCACCAAGAACTGGTCCTCGGACAATGGCGTGGTTGTCATCAAGGGCCACCCGAAGATCAAGGCCAACTTGAGCATGGGCGCTGCCAAGTCCGGTACGCGCGCTGCCGGCGAGGGCACGGCATTCCTGGAGGCGTTCGAGCGTGCTGGCCTGACCCTGGCCAGTTTTGCCAATGCTCGCGGCGTCTCCGGTGGCGATACCGGTGCGGACAACCACTCCGTGCTGGAACTCTCCGACATCCAGAACCCAGAGTCGCTCCGAGAGTATCCGCTGGAGATCGACATCAACCAACAGCTGGGTGAGAACGAAGGCATCCTGCCCTTCGTGTTCGACGGCAAGCATGTGCTGTTAGGCGGCGATGCCTCCAAGGACGAGCAGGGCCGCACACACATCACCATCGACCATCTGCATGAACTGCCGAACTACCGCCGCAGCCTGGGCGGCTCGCTGAAACTGTACTTCTTCAAGACCTACCTCAAGAGGACCCGCGTCAATATGTTGCGCTGGGTTGAGTACCTCGCAGACGGCAGCTTCGCTTACCGCGAAGATGGCCTGGCCGCGAAGGCGGCGGCGGCGCGGCGCGTCGTACTGCTGGTGCACGGCATCATCGGCGACACGGAAGGCATGGCTGCCGGCATCCGCGCCTGCGGGCTCGACCAAAAGTTTGACCTCGTGCTTACTTACGACTACGAGAACCTCAACACGCCGATCAAGGAAACCGCGCAGGCCCTGAAGGCCCAGTTGGCCGAGGCCGGCCTGCGCGAGGGTGACGATAAGCACCTCACGCTGCTGGTGCATTCGATGGGCGGCCTGGTCTCGCGCTGGTTCATCGAACGCGAGGGGGGCAACCGTGTGGTGGACCATTTGGTCATGTGCGGCACGCCCAACAACGGCTCGCCGTTCGGCAAGGTCGATGACGCACGCAAGATCATCAACGTCCTCACGGGTCTGGCGGCAAACTTCG
>JANMUI010000297.1:0-10353 GCA_031391405.1 Betaproteobacteria bacterium | reverse complement strand
CCCGCTCGATGATGTCCGATAACAACAATGGATCGATATTTCCGCCGGACAGAACGAGACCGACCGTTCGGCCGCGAAACCGTTCCGGTGCGGCGAGCAACGCGGCGAGACTTGCCGCACCCGCGCCTTCAGCGACCGACTTCTCGATGTCGAGCAGATGGAGGATCGCTTGTTCAATGTCGCCCTCCTCGACCAGCACGATCTCGCTCACAAGGCGCCGGATGATGGGCAGCGTCAGTGCGCCCGGTTGTTTGACGGCGATGCCCTCTGCGATGGTCGTGGCGGAAAATATCGCCACGGCGTCATGCAAGGCGGCGTGTACCGCAGGAAACCCCGCCGTCTCGACCCCGACGATATCGATTCCGGGGGAAAGCGCCGTCGCGGCGATCGCCATGCCGCTTATGAGCCCACCGCCGCCGACCGGCACGACCAGGCACTGTAGATCCGGGAAAGCCGCCAGCATTTCCAGCGCAACGGTTCCTTGTCCACTGATCACATCTTCGTCGTCGTAGGGATGCACGATCGTGAGGCCGCGCTCGCATGCCAGCGCCAGTCCATGTTGGCGGGCTTCGTCGAAGGTTTCCCCTGCGAGGACGATCTCGGCGCCATGATCCCGCGTGCGTTCGACCTTCACATGCGGTGTGAAGCGGGGCATCACGATGACCGCCGGCGTGTCGAGCCGGCGTGCGTGATACGCCACGCCTTGCGCGTGATTGCCGGCCGATACCGCGAGGACCCCTTGCCGGCGGACTTCCGGGGCAAGGCGAGCGAGTGCATTGAGTGCACCACGCTCCTTGAACGATGCGGTGAACTGATGATTCTCGAACTTGACGATGACGGTGGCGCCGGTGATCTCGGAGAGCGTGCGGGAGACTGTGCACGGTGTGCGAACGACGCCATCTGCGATCAGATCGGCGGCGGCACGGATCGATTCGAGCGTTACCGTCATTGGAATCCTAGAAAGGCTTGACGACGACGAAGATGATCGTCGCGACGAGTAACAGCACCGGAACTTCGTTGAACAGGCGATACCAACGGTGTGTTCGCGCATTCCGATCATGCCTGAACGCGACGAGAATCTTCCAGCACCACAGGTGGTAGGCGATCGTCAATGCCACCACGGCGAGCTTCGCGTGCATCCACGCGCCGGTAATCCCATATCCCAGCCAAAGCCACAGTCCGAACGCGATCGTCAACACGGCCCCGGGTGTCATGATGCCGTAGAAGAGCTTGCGTTCCATGATCTTGAAGCGATCCACGCTTGGCGCGTCACTCGCCATCGCGTGGTAGACGAATAGGCGCGGCAGGTAGAACAATCCGGCGAACCAGGTCACCATGAAGATGATGTGAAACGCCTTCACCCAAAGCATGTCGGTGCCCTTCAGCTCGCCAAACGGCGTCTGAGCAGAATCAGCGCAGCATAGAACCCGACGATCGTGTAGGCAAGCAACACGACGAGCGAGATCTGCGCGTGCGGCGGAAATTCACCGAGCATCAGCGGTCGAATAACTTGCACGGCGTGCGCAAGCGGTAGCAATTGAGAGAATGCTTGCATCGCGGGTGGCAGCTGTTCGATCGGGAAAAACACGCCGCTCATCATTGCCATCGGCGTCACGACGAGAGTGAAGTAGTAGGTGAAGAAGTCATACATGCGGGCAAGCGCGGTGATCATCAGTCCCAGGCACGCGAAGCACAATCCGACCACTGGCAATACCAGAAGAATCAATACCGCCACCGGCGACCGAACCACACCGAGCAAGGTCGCGATCAGCAAAATGGCAGTACCCGCCGCGAATGCTTTCGTGGCCGCGAAGACCGCTTCCGCGAGCACGATATCGTCGAGATCGAGCGGCGCGTTCATGATCGCATCCCAGGTCTTTTGCACATGCATGCGGGAGAACGCCGAATAGAACGCCTCGAACGTTGCGGTGTTCATCGTCGAGAATGCGATCGATCCGGCGGCGAGAAACGTTATGTAGGGAACGCCCTGGACTTGTGGGATGAGTGCGCCCAGGCCGTAGCCAAGCGCAAGCAGATAAATGAGGGGATCACCAAGATTTGCGAGCAACGACGTTCCGGCGCTCTTGCGCCAGACCAAGGCATTGCGCCGCCACACCGAGACGAAGCGAAGCGATAGGCGCGGCGGGCTGAAGTCGAGATTCACCGTCTTAGTCACGCAAGTCGCGGCCGGTGAGCTTCAGGAAAACGTCTTCCAGATTGGCTGGGCGGTGCAGGTATGCAAGCTGCGGATGCAAGGCAAGATTGGCGACGACGCGCTCCACCGCATCGACATAACAAAACGCCGTCTCGCCCACCAGCTCCACGCGCTTTGCAAGCGGCGGTGCTTCCGCGCCCGCCCATTGGACGACGCCATCGCCATGGACTTCCACCACCTGCGGCTCGATGTGCCCCCGGATAAGATCGCGTGGTGTGTCCGTGGCGATCAGCGCCCCGTTGTCCATCACCGCGACGCGCGAGCAAAGGCGTTCCGCTTCATCCATGAAATGGGTGGTAAGAATGATGGTCTTGCCTTCGGTGCGCAGGCGGCGCAGGCGCTCCCAGATGAGATGGCGCGCCTGGGGATCGAGGCCGGTGGTTGGTTCGTCCAGGATCAACACCGCTGGATCGTTGACCAGGGCCCGCGCGAGCGTCAGCCGTCGCTTCATGCCACCGGAGAGCGATGCAATGGGCGCGTTCGCCCGGCCTTCAAGGCCGGCGAATTCAAGGAGCATGGGGATGCGCGGTCGGACGTCCCTCTCCAGCAATCCGAAATAACGCGCGAACACGATCAGATTCTCCTCGACGGTGAAATCGGGATCGAGATTGTCGAATTGCGGTACGACGCCCACGCGATGGCGCGCCTTGCGGGCCTCTTCGGGGATGCGGTGACCGGCAAGCTCGATCGTGCCGCTATCGGGCCTGGTCAAGCCAAGGCAAAGCCTTAGCGTCGTGGTCTTGCCGGCGCCATTCGGACCGAGCAGACCGAAGCATTCGCCCTTTTCGATGGCGAACGAGAGCCCGCGTACGACCGGGGTTGCGCCATACGATTTCTGAATCCCCTCGACCGTCAGGATGGCCATGCGCGCTTGACGATCGCGCGGATGACATGAAGCTTGCGATGAAAAAAATGATCGCAGCCCGGGATGACGACGATCGGCAGCTCCTGCGGATTCGCCCACGCCAACACGCTCGACAGCGGTACGGTCTCGTCGGCATCGCCATGAATCACCACTGTGTCCTCGGGAACCCGTCCGGTGTCATAGTCGCGGCCGCCGGTTATGCGGCCGACTGCCGGTGCCACCAGGATCAGACGGGCCGGATTCGTCTGGGCGGCAACCAGCGTTTGAACGAAGCCGCCGAACGAGTATCCGGCGAGCACGAGCGACAGATCACCGAATCGTTGTTGCATCGCATGCGCTACCTCGACCAGATCGGTCGCTTCACCGATCCCTTGATCGTGTACGCCTTCCGAGGCGCCGACGCCGCGGAAATTCGGCCGCACCGCGATGAATCCAAGCTCGACGAAGGCGCGCGCCAAGGTCTGTGCGACCTTGTTCTCGAGCGACCCGCCAAAGAGCGGGTGGGGATGCGCAACGAGTGCGATTCCGCGCGCCGCTTCGGCGGGACGCTCAATGACCGCTTCAATCGCTCCAGCGGCACCCTCCAGCATGACCTGCTCGGGCGGCGGTCGCGTCATATCCGCAGGCGCTCGACCACCCGGCCGTTCTGCAGATGCTCTTCGATGATCTCGTCGATATCGGTCTTGTCCACATAGGTGTACCAGACTTCTTCCGGATAGACGACCAGACAGGGTCCTTCGGCGCAGCGATCGAGGCAACCCGCCTGATTGATACGGACCTTTTCCGGGCCGGACAATTTAAGCGCCTTGACGCGGTCCTTCGCATAACCACGGATATCACTCGCGCCGTGATCGTTGCAGCTTGCTTCGCCGTTGTTCCTCTGATTGCAGCAGAAAAAAACGTGGTGCTTGTAATAGCTCATAGTGGCATTCGAATCGATAGGGAGAAAAAATCCAAGGGGCGGAATGAACTTACCGCGTCGAAAGAACATCGTGATCAGCAACGATCGCCTCGCAGCGGGGCGACTGATCATCGACAACAGCAAAACCTGAAACCGGAACGGCGAACTGGGATGATCCGGAACGCCGACAAGAGACTAATTATACCGACCGCCCTCCGTGCTACGCTTTGCCATCATGGAAGCAGCAAATGTCGTACTTCTGTCCGGTGGCGTCGATAGCGTCACCCTCGTTCACGCCTTGGCGGCCGACGGGGTGCCGATCCAAGCGCTTTTTCTCGACTATGGTCAGCGCGGCGCCCGCCTCGAGCGGGTCGCCGCGGAGTATCACTGCGAGCCGCAAGGCGTCGAGTTGGTGGCGCTCGACTTTTCCAGCGTCGGCGAGCAGTTCCGAAACGTCCAGCCGCGCAAGGCGAATATACCGTTGCCGCATCGCAATCTGGTCGCGCTGTCGCTCGGCCTTTCTTTTGCAGCAAACCTGGGTGCGCGCAAGCTCTATCTCGCCTTGACAATGGAGGATACGCTCGCCTCGCCAAGTGCCTCCCATACATTTCTCGCGCAGTTCCGTCTTCTCTGCGGCCTGCTCGGGGATGTTCAATTCGCCACACCGTTCGTCGACATGAGCAAGGCGGAGGTCATCCGTCGTGGCGACAAGCTCGGGGTCGACTATGCAGCGACCTACAGTTGCGTTGTCGGTCAGCCGGTCCATTGCGGACGCTGTCGCCAGTGCATCGGGCGACGGGAAGCGTTTCGCGAGGCGAGCGTGGACGAGCCGCAGGATTTCTATCGGGTCTAGTCTTCGGCCATTTCGCGACGCCGCTGCCAAACCGGGATCACGGCGAAGAGCAGATACGCGAGCGCCAGAAACGGCCAGATCGTCGAGACGAATCCAGTGAGTCCGTTGAAGTTCAGAAAGTGGCCTTGCCGCCAGACCTGCAGCGCATGTGCCGTGTAGGGATTACCCGGCACGACGTTGACCAGTGCGGTCGCGAACATGAAAAAGAGACACGCGATGACGGCGCGAATCGTGCGTCGAAACCGCGCAACCACCAGGAGGATCATCAGTCCCGCGACTAGGCCTTGAAGCGCGCCGGCGGTTGCCCACTTGAACATATTCTCTGGCGCGAAAAGGGTCGCAAAGGCGAACGCCCGCAGCGCGATCGCGGCGGCGATCACCAACGTGACGATCACCCAGACGGATCGACGCGGACGCACGAGCACGCCGACAAAGAGCCCCGCCGCAACGAGATGCGCCGAAGCCACTACCGCCTCGACGCCGACGAACACCTCTGCCGGATGCAGCGTACCGGGCACGGTTTGCAGCACGCCCCGCAGACTTCCGGTGCCAAACAGGAGCATTTCCGGATTGAGCTGGGTGAGCAGCCAAAGGGCGACGATCACAAGCCCGAGATCCGTCCTTGGTCCGGGGCGAAACCAGGTCAGGCGTAGTCCTCGGGCTGTTTCGTTGTCGATCAGGCGCGGCGCGAACCACGCACCCACGATCGCACCGGTGAATCCCCCGGCGATGTTCAGCAAGAAGTCGAGATTGGAGGAAACACGATTCGGCAGCAGCGTCTGCAGGGATTCCATCGCGCCGCTCAGTGTGACGCTGACCGCAAGGGCGATCACGACCCCTACCGCAGCCCAGCGCACCGGATGCATGGCCGCCATGACGAGAAAGCCGAAGGGAAGGTAGGCCGCGACGTTGATGACGATATCGAACGGAGTCGCATACCGGGGAATGACCGGTTCCAGAAACGCGAACAGGCTCGCTCCCCGGTCGTGCCATCCGTGCAGCGGATGCAGGCTCGCATAGATCACAAGAATCGTGTACGCGGCAAGAAGGTAGCGCGCGAGGTGCGAGGCGTTCGAGTGTGCCACCGGGTGATCCGACGCTGAGCCTCTGCGTTTGACGGTGATCAGGGATCCGCGCTTTCCGGCGTTCCGCCACCGAGCGCCCGCCGATAGAGTTCCAGCGCCGCATCGTCATAGAGCGCAAAGGTAATGCTAACGGGCACGGCCGATTCGTGGGTGAATGCCCGACACTCGTGAACTGCAATCCGGCACGCCTCTTCCATCGGGTAACCATATACCCCGCAGCTGATTGCGGGAAAGGCGATCGTGCGCAGGTTGTGAAGGCGGGCCAATGCGAGGCTCGTTTGGTGGATGGCGCCGTCGACACCCCCGCCGCCAAGCAGGGTGGTGTTGGCGGCATTGACGATTACATCCACCGCAAGCTGGGTGATGTCGGCGCGTATCGCGATCAATCGGCCGCTCACGGTTGCGCCGCCCGACGATCAGCGAGTGTAGAAGTGAAACGTTGCGGTGTAGGGCACCCGGATGGTCGCATCCAACTGGTTCTTGCTGCAGTGACCAGGCGGGGGACGTCCACCGGCGGTATCGACCCGCTGCACCGATGATATGTTTTCCAATAGCCCGCTTCCCGACTTCGAGGTCACCTCGAAAAGCAACCACCGCACGGACTCAGGAGCTGGCGCCGGCGTGGCTGCCTTGATCGCGCCGGAGACTTTGCTGCCATCGATGCCTTCCCAGGTCGGACCCGGCGTGAGCCGGCCGATCAGGCGGGACATCCCGGCGTTGGAAAAGAGCTCGGTTTCGGGCCCTTGAAACGCCCATTCTCCTTTGGCGGCATCGTCTTTCAGCGCCACGCATCGGTAGACCTGTACCCCTTTCGCATAGGCCGTGTGGGCCAGCCGATCCCCCGCAGGGGCACGGATGGCTTCGGGAATCACCGGCGCGCGCCATGCCGCGCAGCCCGCAACCAGCACCGCACCGGCCAGCACCCCTCCCCAATAGTTCATCATGCCTTTCCGATCAGCGAACGTTCATGATACGGCAGCCTCCGAAGAATCCGGACTCGCGGAATTCGCGGACGGTCACCGCGTTGCGCGCCATGATGATTATAGCGACGCGGCCCCGGCGATCAGCGGATTGAGGCCGCTGCGCGTTACGTGACCATGAAGCGCCCGGTTCAACGCCTGCTCGCAGAAGGCTGCGGTCGACAGCAGCCCATCGAGATCGATGCCGGTCGGAACGCCCATCGATTCGAATAGATTGACGAGATCCTCGGTACAAACGTTGCCGGTATAACCTCCGCCATATTTGACTTTGGCAGGATGCCCGCCGACGCCGCCGAACGCGCTGTCGAAATGGCGCACACCGGCTTCCAGCGCGGCAATGCAGTTCACCAGGCCCGTACCTCGCGTGTCGTGAAAATGGGCGATCGGGACGAGGGAGGGCAATTCGCGGATCAATCGCTGGAAAAGCGCGCGGATCGTACGAGGAGAACCCATGCCGGTCGTGTCCCCGATCGCCACATGATGCACGCCAAGATCGATGAATCGCGCGACGTCATCGACGACGACACCCGGATCGACCCGACCTTCGAACGGACACCCCAATGCGACCGACACAACGCCCACCAGGCGGAAATCATCCATCGCGGACGCTGCCATGGTGGCGACGTTCGCCCACTGATCTGCTCGCGTTGAGCGCAGATTCTTCGCTGTGTGCGCTTCGCTGGCCGACACCAGCAATGAAATTTCGTTGACGCCGATGCCCGCTTGGCGATCGATGCACGCCCGCTCGACTGCCTTCGGATTGGCGCAGGTTGCCTTGTAGAACACGCCCTCACGGCGCTTGAGCTGCCGCAACAATTCGCTCGCATCAGCGAATTGCGGGACGACTTTCGGGTTTGAGTAGGAGGTCGCCTCGACGCGCGTGAAACCAAGTTCCGCGAAGCGTTCGATGAGGGCACGCTTTACCTCCGTCGCCACGAAATCGGGCTCATTCTGCAGCCCGTCCCGCGCGAAGCATTCGCAAATGACGACGCTGTTGGATGCGCTGTTGGCTGACATGTCGGGTCGATTGCGCGGAAGCTCGTTGCGACCGCGCGTGGCGGCGCGAGTAGGCCGGATCGTTGTCAGTGTCGATGAACTGGTGTACGGTGTCAACGAACCCTCCGCACGCCGTTGCGGTGACGCGATGGCGGTGAACCGGATATGACACCCCGTGCGGCCGGCATGCCACGCTGCCGCCGTCGTTGGAATCCCGATGCGTCCCCTAGACCATGTAACGATCCTCGATCTGTCGCGGGTGCTCGCCGGTCCGTTCGCAAGCATGATCCTTGCAGAGCTCGGCGCGACCGTGATCAAAGTGGAGCAGCCCGGCGCGGGCGACGAGACGCGCAGCTTCGAGCCCTTTGTCGAGCGAGGCGACACGCGTGAAAGCGCCTACTACTTTGCTTTCAATCGCACCAAGCAGTCGATCACAGTCAATTTGCGCTCACCCGAGGGTCAAGCGGTGATTCGTGATCTCGCGCGCGAGTCTGATGTGTTCATCGAGAATTTCCCGGTCGGCACCCTGAAGCGATACGGGCTTCACTTCGATGCGATACGCGCGCTCAACGATCGCATCGTCTACCTCTCGTGCACGGGATTCGGTCAGACCGGTCCGTACGCGCATAAGAAAGGCTACGACACCGTCTTCCAGGCGATGGGTGGCTTGCTTAGCCTCACCGGCGAGCGCGATGGCGGTCCGGTCAAACCGGGATTGCCGGTCGCGGATCTCACGTCGGGGCTGTGGGTGGCGATTGCGATCCTCTCCATGCTGGCCGGACGCGCCCAAACCGGACGCGGCGCCTATGTGGATTTCTCGATGATCGACGGACAAGTGTCGCTACTCACGCTCGCGGCGGCACGTTATTTCGCGCTAGGCGAGGTGCCGGCGCGATTGGGTACCGAGCATCCGGGACGCGTCCCATCGGCCACGTTTCGCTGCGCCGATGGCGCGTTCGTTCACATCACCGCGAGCGATCAGCACTGGTTGCCGTTGTGCAAGGTGTTGGGAATCGAGGTGTGGGGAAAAGCAAATGCGTTCGCGGACAATTCGTCGCGGGTGAGAAACCGGGAAATCGTCATGGCGGGCCTGTCCGCTGCGATTGCCATCCGCGCACGCGATGAGCTTTGCGCTGCATGCGATGCGGTGGGCGTGCCGGCGGGACCGATCAAGGCGGTCGACGAAGTGCTCGCCGATCCGCACACCCTTGCCCGCGCCATGGTTGCTTCCTTTGACCATCCGCGCATCGGCGCGTTTCCATTTGTTGCCATGCCGTTCAAGCTCGATGGTTGGGAGAATCCGGTGAGCAGCTATCCGCCCGTTCTCGGCGAGCACACCGACCTTATTCTCGCGAAGCGACTTGGCTACTCGAGCGAACGGATTGCCGCCTTGCGGGAGGCGAAAGCGATATGACGGCGCGGGCGGTCTTGTTTCACGCCGAGGGCGGCATCGCGACGATTACGCTGGATCGCGCCGAGAGTCGCAATGCCCTCAACACCGCGATGTGCGAAGGCATCGTTGCCGGTACGGTCGCGGCATGCGACGACAGCACGGTGAGACTCGTCATTATTCGCGCGAATGGGCCGGTATTCTGCGCGGGTGCCGATCTGAAGGAACGGCAGGGGATGGACGACAATGCGGTGCGCGCCCGTCGCCTGAAGGCGTTCGCGGCATACGAAGCGATCGAACGTCTGCCGATGCCCAGCATCGCGGTCGTTGCCGGTGCGGCAATCGGTTCCGGATGCGAAATCGCGGCGGCGTGCGATTTCATCGTTGCGACCTGCTCGGCGAGTTTTCGGACACCCGAGGCGTTATGGGGAACGGTCGGCGCAACGCAGCGATTGCCGCGGATCATCGGCAAGAGGCTTGCCAAGGACATGATGTTCACCGGCCGCAAGCTCGATGCCGAGGACGCACGTGCTGCGGGGCTGGTCAGCCGGATCGTTGCACCGGAGGCGCTCGAGTCCACCATCGATGAAATCGCGAAAGTCATTCGCGACGCGCCGCCTGAGGCCATCCGGCTTGCCAAACGCTCGATCGATCAAGGGGTGGAGCTCGACCCGCGCGGAGCGCTCGCCACCGAGCTGCTTGCCATAGAGGAAAACCTGTCCCGGGCCAACTGGCGTTCGGGCATCGATGCGTTCGGGTCCAAATCGTGAGTTGGACAGCGAAGACGCTCGGTCAAGTCTTGCATGCCGCGGCGACGACGCAGGGCGCCGACGAGGCATTGATCACGGCGGATCGCCGGCTCGACTTCGCTACCCTTGAATCCGAGTCGTTGGGCGTTGCGCGTTCGCTCATCGCGATGGGGATCTCGCACGGCGATTTTGTCGGCGTTCTGATGGGCAACGACGACAAGTGGGTCACCACCTTCTACGGTGCAGCGCTCATCGGCGCGGTGACCGTACCGGTCAATACGCGATTCAAATCCGCTGAGCTTGCGTTTTGTCTCAAACA
>JANMUI010000292.1:0-2238 GCA_031391405.1 Betaproteobacteria bacterium | reverse complement strand
CTCGCGTTTGGCTGCGCGCCGCAATGCGGTGAACACTGGCCGCCACGCACCAAAGCCGTACGGCAACTCGTCGAGGTGCCGCTGGTCCGCTGAACGATTGAACCACTCCACCGCCCGCTTGAGGTAGATGACGTGAAGTGCGATCAGGACGAGGAGGCCACCGGTGGCGACGATGAAACCGATCCGCTCGTTGAACGCAACGCCAGCAGTGAGCCCCAGCGCCGCGATCAACGCAAGACGGAAAATCACGGGGATCCAGAAATGGTTCAATCGCTGTCCGTCATTCGATAGCCCACGCCGCGGACCGTCTGGACAAAATGCTCCACACCGTGTGGCGCGAGTGCCTTGCGCAAACGCAGGATGTGAACATCGACGGTGCGTTCCTCGATATAGGCATGGTCGCCCCAGACCTGATCGAGCAACTGTCCGCGACTGAAAACGCGCTCCGAATGCGCCATCAGGAAACGCAGCAGCTTGAATTCGGTTGCACCAAGGGCGACGACATTCCCATCGACACGCACATCGTGACGCGCCGTATCGAGCACGATGGTTCCGAGCTCAAGCCGTTCACCCGCCAACTCGGGGGCCCGGCGCCGCAACAGGGCATTGACCCGCGCGATGAGCTCACGCGGCGAAAACGGCTTGGTGATGTAGTCATCGGCACCCGACTCGAGGCCCAGCACCTTGTCGAGCTCCTCGGCCTTCGCGGTGAGGATGATGATCGGCAGCGCCTTCGTGCGAGGATCGCTCCGCAGCTTGCGAGCGAAATGGATCCCGGATTCGCCGGGCAACATCCAGTCGAGAATCACCAGGTCGGGGAGCACCGAATCGATCGCTTCGCGCGCCTGGGCGGTATCGAGCGCCTTGCGCAGTCGGAAACCTTTTTCAGCCAGCGTGAATTCGAGCAAGTTGAGAATCGCCGGCTCGTCTTCGACCAGCAAGATTTCCGTCTCGAGACTCATGCGCCGTGCATCGCCGTCGACGCAACCGACGCCTTGTTCATGACGACGATTCAAGCCGGGCGCGGGCCTTCTTGTGCCGAACATCGATGCCCTTGGCGATGTAGATCACATGCTGCGCGATGTTCTTGGCATGATCGCCGACGCGCTCGAGCGCCTTGCCGATCCATATGATGTCGAGCCCGGTGGAAATCGTTCGCGGGTCCTCCAGCATGAAGGTCACGAGCTCGCGCAAGAGCCGCCGGAATTCGTCATCCAGCTGCCGGTCTTGCACAACGATTCGGTCCGCGGCATCCGGGTCGATGCGCGCGAAAGCATCGAGCGCACCCTTTAGCATGCCGCTTGCGATCTGCCCGGCCACCCGCAATCCGGAGAATCCCTCGGGCAAAGACGCGCCCCGGGCCTGCACCCTCAACGCCGCGCGCGCGATCTTCACTGCCTCATCGCCGATTCGCTCGAGATCCGCAATCGCCTTGAAGACGGCCATGAGCATGCGAAGGTCGCCCGCGGCCGGCTGACGGCGCGCCACCACATGCGTGCAGCGATCGTCGAGGTCAAGCTCCAGCACATTGACTTGGTCTTCTTTCGCCTCGACGATTTCGAGCAAGGCCGCATCGCGCGCGTCGAACCCGGCGAGCGCATCACGCAACTGCTCCTCGACGAGGCCACCCATGCTCAGCATGAGGGTCCGGATTTCCTCCAGCTCTGCATCAAACTGCGTCGAGATGTGACTTGTAGGCATATTGCTTTCCTTTGACAGCCGGTCAACCCATGCGGCCGGTTATGTAGTCTTCCGTCCGTTTGTGCTTGGGCTTGAGAAAAATCTCATCGGTCCAGCCGAACTCGAGCACTTCGCCCAAATACATGTACGCGGTGAAATCCGATACGCGGGCCGCCTGCTGCATATTGTGCGTCACGATCAGGATCGTGACACGCGCTTTCAACTGGCTAATCAAGTCTTCGATGCTCCCGGTGGCGATCGGGTCGAGCGCCGAGGTCGGCTCATCGAACAACAATACCTCGGGGTCGGTGGCCAACGCACGCGCGATGCAGAGGCGCTGCTGCTGGCCCCCCGATAGCGAGGTCGCGACATCGTCCAGGCGGTCCTTTACTTCCTCCCAAAGCGCGGCGCTGCGAAGCGATTCTTCCACCTTGTCTTCCACCACGCTGCGCTTCTTGATGCCCCGCACGCGAAGCCCGTACGCCACGTTCTCGAAGATCGATTTTGGAAACGGATTGGGTTTCTGGAAGACCATGGCGAGCCGCATCCTGACTTCGA
>JANMUI010000291.1:0-44543 GCA_031391405.1 Betaproteobacteria bacterium | reverse complement strand
GTCACCGCGACGATCGTAACGTGCGTGAGGCCCAGGGCGACGATCGTGATCGCCCACCACGGCAGATCGAGCGCACCAGAGAGAATGAACGAATCCATGTCGGCGATCCTTACAAGAGAGGTCTTCGAGCTGCGGCGACGGCGCGCACGACATCAACGATCTGTAGGTGTTCGTTCGCCTTGTCGAAGAAGTGGTCTGCGCCCGCCTTGAGGCATCGTTTCCGGTGGGCCGCCGTCGGGTCGGTGGTCATCATTACGATCACCAGGCTCGGAATTCCTGGCCTGATCAGCCTAAGTACCTCTATTCCACTGCCGGCCTCGAGATGGATGTCGAGAACCGCAATGTCCGGCCGCAGGCGAAGGATCTCCGTGACCGCTTCCAGCGCGTTGCCCGTCTGGCCGACAACGGCGAGGTTCGGAATGGCGCTGAAGAGAGCCACAAACCGCTCGCGGATGATTGCCGAGTCTTCCACCAGGAAGAGGTCTGCCACCGCCCGACCCTCGCTTCGTTATGGTGTGGGATTTCATTCTTACGCCGTAATTTCAGGCGGCATTTGCGCATCATCAAGCCGCGCGTGCGACAAGGAATTCGCGCGGTCCGCCGCGCACATTCCTATCACCTCAGCCACTCCGTTGCGACCGATTCCCCGCTCGCCCTTACAGCTTCACACGTGAGCGCTTCACCGGTGTCTTGAAGTTAGCCGGCTTCACCACCAGGACGTCGCAATCGACGTGATCAATGACTTTCTCGGCCGTGCTGCCGATAAACGGCCGCTCAAGACGACTGCGCGATACCGCGCCCATGACCAACACATCGGCCTTGAGCTTCTTTGCGATGGCCGGCAATGTATGCACGGCATCGCCTGTTTGCAGAATACGGTCAGCCGGTTTGATCGAGTGACGAACCGCCAGATCATCGACCGCTTTTTTCGTTGCGGCGTCGAAATCGCGGGCTCGTCTCGATGAGAGTGGCAGTCGAATGGGTTCGGTAATCGTAGCGCCCGAACCACCCAGCAGCGGCTCGTAGACATGTCCAATGCTCACGGTACCGCCCAACTGATCGACGAGCTGATTCGCGGCCGCTATCAGACGATCATCGAGTCGCGCCGGCTTTGCGTGGGTATGTCTGGGATCCACTGCAACCAACACCTTTGGTTCCTTGGGCAAGGATCGTGACCGGACAAACCATAACGGGCAGGGGCACGCGCGGATGAGCTCCCAATCGGTATTCGCCAAGAACATGCGCGCTAGGAGATTGTGATGGTGCGACTCGGCAATGACCAGATCGGGCGCCGTTTTCAGCACGAAGCGAACAATCGCCTCATGTGATGGGAAGTCCCATTCGACTGCGCACGTCGTCCCTATCCCTTTCTTCTCGAGAGGTCGGGCAAGGCGCTGCAGGCGTTGCCGGCGATCATCGATTGCCGCTTGCAGGACTTCATCACTCGACATGATCGCAGTTCCTGATGGCGGCAGCGGTATCTTGAATGCATTGAACAGCGTGATGCGTGCGCCTGATCTTTCCGCGATCGCTGCCGCCTTCGCCAATGCGCGTTGCTGATCGCGATGCGGGTCGACGATCACAGCAACAATCGATTTCCATGCGCTTCGAGCCGTCATCTCGTGCTCCATAATGAAATCCGGCAGCAGAGGCCCTGCGAATCTCCACTGACCACTGTGCGGCGATCCAGAGGCGTGCTCCCTCAGATCGGTAGGGCTGTCCAAAGTGCGCCACAAGCCAGGCCGCCAATGTAGGCCCAGCCGAAGCGTCGCTCGTGTACCAGGCACGCGCGGTGGTACCAAAGCGGCCAGCCCACGTAATGCTCAGGTGGTTGGGCCGGACGCGGTTGGCGCAGCAGCGACAAGGCACGCCATCCGCTTGGGAATGCCACGAGGACCACTGCGGCAAATGGACTCAGTCGGCCGCTCGCAATGAGCAGCGCAACCGCGGCGTAGATCGCCACGATCGTGATGATGTTCAACACTCGCGCGGCCCGATCGCCGATCAACACCGGCAGCGTGCGTATCCCCCGGCTGGCATCGAACGCCGCTTGATCGATGTGTTTGCCGATCAGAATAGACATGACCCCCAGACCGTACGGCAGGGAGGCGAGCATCGCGTTCGCCGCCACATCGCCGGTAATCATCGCGTAGCCGCCGCCCACCATGAGCGGGCCCCACACGATCATGACCGCAGCCTCACCCAGCCCGATGCTCTTCAGGGGCACCGGGGCCGCGTCGTACAGGAAGAGGAGCGCGGTTCCGGCAACGAAGAAGGCGACTGCCGGCCAGCCGCGATAGGCAATGAAGAAGGCCGCGATGCCCAGTCCGATTGCACCGAGGACCGCAATGCCGATTACCAGGGCTTTTCGACTTAGAACACCAGGCGCAAGGGGATGCACCGTGTAGCGCATACGCGGGGAGTCGGGCGTATCGTGACCGCGCAGGTAGCCGAAATAGTCGTTGCTGAGATTGCTGATCATGTGCGCCGACACGAACCCAATGAAGACCAGGATGAATGGGAGCAACGCGAAATGTCGATCCGTAATCGCGAGCAGGCCCGCGATGATCGCCGCCTGCGCCGAGATCACGAGGATGACGCTCCGTGCGGCAAAGAGGAATCGCGAAACCTGATCGAGCCGGCGGACTTCCTGCACGTCGGGTCGATAGAAACCAGCAAATGCGCCCAGCCAGATCACGAATCGCGATTGCAGCATGCTTGCCATCGGAAGCCCTTGTGATGAGCGAGAGTTGGTCGGCCGAGCTTCCCTATCGGGATGGTCTCGATAGGGTGGTCGACCGCGGCGCGTCAAACACGCCACTGCGCTCCCAGGGCGTGCCGAGCCAGCGCAGGATCCATCGGTCGGCGCCCCAATATCCTGCGGTCTTCCAAGCGACGACCAGCAGGAGCGACAGGATCAGCATTACACCGTTGACGCTCGCCGTTCCCGACCAGGGGATTGGATAGGGTAGTGGTACCGTGGCGCACGTCAGTCGTCATCATCACACTCGCAAGACCGAGAACCGATATGTAATTTAGGTCATCAGTGCCGCGCCGCTTTGACGAAAATCAACCGGAGCCGCCCCGCTTTCTTGGATACGTTCATCCCTGAGGCAAGGCTCCCGGCTGGTACCATTGTTCGGCTCTTCACATTCCCCGCCTTTTTGCGCAGGCCCGATGCCATGAACGATTCCACGATGTCTCGTCGTCTTCTGGCCCTGGCGATACTGCTCGCAACTGCAGCTTGCGGAGGCGGTGGCGACGCCCCTGCGTCAAATACCACTGCGTCGAACGGCACGGCCCCAAATTCCCCAGCGCCAATTGCCTCGGCAAAGGTGCTGGCGACCGAGGAGGCCATCGCAGTCAGGGACGATCCAGCGGTCTACGCCGTTGAGCAGAGTCGGGTATTGCAGCCACGGTTGTGACGTACGACGGCACGTACACCTTTGCCGACGTCAACGCCGACGTTGACGATACCGATGCAGTGGTACCGGAAGTGTCTGCCCATCTCGTCGTGGATGGATATCCCGACGATCTGCTACAGACCAACGCCACCTTGCGCCTGCGCGGCCATACTTCCAGGCTGGCGGAACAGAAATCGTACCGGATCAAGCTCGCGAGCGCCGCGGCCGCTTGGCGGGGCGAAAAAACCCTCCAGTTCAACAAGCAACCCTATGACCTGACCCGCCTGCGCAACAAGCTTGCCTTCGATCTGTTCCGCGATATCCCGCACATTCCGAGCCTGCGTACCCAGTTTGTGCGCATGAGCATCACCAACAGGAATGCAGCCGGCGCAACGTATGCAGCGGCCACCGATTACGGGTTGTTTACGCATGTAGAAAAAATGGGCAAGGAATACCTTGCCAACCGGGGCCTGCCCACCGATGGCAATATCTACAAGGCTGAAGATTTCGTTTTTCGCTACGACACCAGGCTGGCCCTCGACGGAACCGGTAAACCGGTCAGCACGCCGGCGTTTGAGGCGGTATTGAGTCTGGAAGCCGACAACAGCAATCACCAGAAGCTCATCACGATGCTGACCGAGCTCAACGACCCGGGCAGCGATTTCGATGCAGTGTTTGCCAGGTATTTCGACAAGAACAATTACCTGACGTGGCTCGCGACCGCGATCCTCATGGGCAACCGCGACACGGTCAACCAGAACTTCGCACTCTACCAACCGAGAACCAGTGACAAGTTCTATTTCCTGCCCTGGGATTACGACGGTGCCTTCGGGTTCGAAGATCAGCCGGATCAGAGCGCGGCTGGCCCCCTTTATTCCCCCTTGCAGCTCACGGTGGCCAACTGGTGGGGCATTCCTCTGCACCAGCGTTTCCTGAAGGACCCGAAGAACCTCAACGAGCTCCTGCAGGCGATCGACGAAATTCGCGACGCTTACCTTACCGAGGCGAAGATCAAGACGAAGGTCGATGGCTACATGGCGCTGGTGCAACCGTTCATTGGCTCGTTGCCGGACTCGAGGTTTCTGCCCGCGATTTCACCTGCACCGATGACCGAATGGGCCAATGAGAGTGCGCGCATCGCAACGGTCATCAAGAAGCAGCGCGACCACTTCTTTGCCACCCTGGAGGTGCCGATGCCCTTCTGGCAGGCGGTCGAATGGCAGAACGGGCTGATTCGACTCGCTTGGGACGTCGCAACCGACCTGCAGGGTGATCCGGTGACGTACACTGTACTGTTGTCGTCGAGCCCCGAATTTCTCACGATCTACCAGCAGCTGGGCGGAACCGGTCAGACCGTGTGGAACGTGACGAAGCCGCCGAACGGGACCTGGTACATGAAGGTCACGGCCCGCGACAGCAAAGGCAACACGCAAAACGGATTCGACCGGATTACGGTTTCTGGAAAGCGCTATTTTGGTGTGGTCGGTTTCGAGGTTACCGATACTGGTGTACAGCGCTTGAATTGAGCTGCGGTCAGCGGCCATTCCATGTCCATGCGCTTCGAGCCGTCATCTTGTGCTCCATAATGAAATCCGGCAGGGATGGCGTTCCGAATGGTCACTGACCATTTTGCGGCAGTGAAGGGGGTTGGTCGACCGAGCTTTCCTAACGAGATGGTCTCGACGTGGGGGTCGACCCTGCCGCGCCAAACACGCCACTGCGGTCCCAGGGCGTGCCAAGCCAGCGCAGTATCCATCGGTCGGCGCCCCAATACCCTGCGGTCTTCCAAGCGACGACCAGCAGGAGCGACAGGACCAGCAGCACTCCGTTGACGCTTGCCGTTCCCGACATGATGAAGTTCCAGTTCATGAACGCACCGAAGAACGCGCTCAGGCCGATTGCGACGCCGAGCACCAGCGCAATGCCGATCGCCAGCTCACCGACGATAATGAGCTTGGCGAACCAGACGTAGGCTTCGTGACTGAGCAGCATCTCGATGAATGAGCGATACCAGTCGTACGCGATCGCCGGGCGCGCAGGCGGTTCCGGGACCATGATCGCCCGCGTCCAGAAGCCCTTCACGGCCAGGCCCGTTTGGGTCCAAGCCGCCTCATGGGTTTTCTCCCAACCCGCCTCGAGCCACTCCCACCCGACGTAGAGGCGCACCAGCAGCCAGACCCAGGCATACCTAAGATCATTGAACAACGCATTGATCACCGGGGGATTGGATACGGTCGTAGTACCGAGGCTCACGTGAGTTGTCATCATCGCACTCGCAAGACTGAAAACCGAAGTCGAACTTAGGCCATCAGTGCCGCGCCGCTTTGACGAAAATCAAATTCTCGTCCGCCGCAACCGCAGCGCATTCATCACGACCGACACGGAGCTCGCGCTCATTGCCGCGGCCGCGATCATCGGATTGAGCAGGAGTCCGGTCCACGGAAACAGGATGCCGGCGGCGATCGGCACGCCAAGGGCGTTGTAGACGAAAGCGAGGAACAGGTTCTGGCGGATATTGCGCATGGTCCCGCGCGAGAGTCGGCGCGCCCGCACGATGCCGCGCAGATCGCCTTTCACCAAGGTCACGCCCGCGCTTTGGATTGCCACGTCGGCACCGGTGCCCATCGCAATGCCGACATCGGCTTCGGCGAGCGCCGGTGCGTCGTTGACCCCGTCACCTGCCATCGCGACGATGCGTCCTTCGCGGCACATGCGCTTTCGATTCAACGAACCGCAGGTTGCCGAGCGCGATGGGCCGACCTTCGAGCCACGCTTCCACGCCCTTGCCGGTGATGGCGTTGAAATTCGTCACTGGAAGCGTGGCCACGTCGCGTTCTTTCGCACCCCACAGAATCGCTGCGGCCAGCGGATGTTCACTGCCCCGCTCGAGGCTTGCGGCGAGTTGCAGGAGGCGTGCTTCGGTGAACCCGTCGGCCGCGATCACCGATACGAGCCGCGGCTTGCCTTCGGTCAATGTGCCGGTCTTGTCCACCACCAGCGTATCGATTCGCTCCATGCGCTCCAGCGCCTCGGCATTGCGGATCAGCACGCCCGCTTGCGCACCATGGCCGGTGCCGACCACGATCGACATCGGGGTCGCGAGCCCCAACGCGCATGGACACGCGATGATCAGCACCGACACGGCGCTCACCAGTGCGAACGCCATCGCCGGCGGCGGGCCGTAGAGAGACCATACGATGAAGGCCACCACTGCGATGCCGACCACGGTGGGCACGAAGAAGGCGGAGACCCGATCGGCAAGATTCTGGATCGGTGCCCGCGACCGTTGTGCTGCAGCGACCATGTGCACGATTTGCGCAAGCAGGGTCTCCGTGCCCACGCGCTCGGCGCGCATGATGAAGCTGCCGGTACCGTTGAGCGTTCCACCCGTCACCTTGTCGCCCGGAAGCTTTTCGACCGGCAACGGTTCACCCGTGACGAGCGATTCATCGATGCTCGAACGACCTTCGATCACTTCGCCGTCTACCGGCACCTTGTCGCCGGGGCGGACTCGCAGCCGGTCGCCTTTGTGCACCTGATCGAGCGGGACGGTCTCGTCCGAGCCATCGTCGCGAAGGCGGACCGCCGTCTGCGGGGCAAGTTTCAACAGTGCGCGAATGGCGCCACCGGTGCTCTCACGTGCGCGCAGTTGCAGCACTTCGCCCAAGAGCACAAGGACCGCGATCACCGCCGCCGCCTCGAAGTACAGGGCGACGTGTCCGCCTGCATCACGGAAAGCCGGCGGAAAGAGACCGGGTAGCAGAAGCGCGACCGTGCTGTAGGCGAACGCTACGCCCACCCCGATCGCGATCAGGGTGTACATGTTGAGGTTGCGGGATACGAGAGACCGCCAACCGCGCACGAAGAACGGCCACGCCGCCCACGTCACCACTGGAAGTGAGAACAGGAACTGCGCCCAGGCGGACGTGCCGGCCGCCACGACACGTTCTAGATGCAGTCCGGGCACATGCTCGGCCATTGCGAGCACGAACACCGGGAGCGTGAGCACCAGGCCGATCCAAAAGCGGCGTGTCATGTCGACGAGCTCGGGATTGGTCTCATCTGCCGCGCTCGCGACCATGGGCTCGAGCGCCATGCCGCACTTGGGGCACGCGCCGGGACCGCTTTGCCGCACTTCGGGGTGCATCGGGCAGGTCCACGCATTCGCACCGGAAATCACCGCCGGCACGATCCGCGTGCGCGCCGAATGCTCGTGTCCCGCTTGCCCATGGAGCGGCAGATGCTCATGTCTTGCGACTGCGGGTTCATCTCCTCCCTCGGGCATGTCGCGAACGTATTGCAAAGGATCGGCCGCGAACTTGTGCGCGCAATGTGCAGAACAGAAGTAATAGCGCGTCCCCTCATACATCGTGCTCGCAGCCGCAGCCTCGACCATTACCGTCATCCCGCAAACAGGATCGCGCGCCATATTCGTCGCTTGACTCATCCATGGACCTTTTCGGCGAGATATCCGACCAGCTGATCGACCGTTGCAATACGCCGATAGTCGGCTTCGGGAATATCGACCTTGAACGCCTTCGACAGCCCGATGACGAAGTTCAGCAGATCCATCGAGTCGACATCGAGCTCGTCGCGAATCGCACGGTCCGACCGTAGCGTGCCTGGTTCGAGCTCAGGGACGACCGCGCCCAGTACATCCAATACTATTTTGCGAATTGCTTCGGGGGTCATAGCGCATCGGGCTCCTGAAGGAGTTGTGAAAGGCGGTCGAGGAAGAGGGCCCCACGATGACCGTCACTCGCCCGGTGGTCCGCTGAGAGCGTGGCATGGATCACCGGACGAGGCACGACCGAGCCGTCCACGATCCAGGGCCGTTCGACGATGCGTCCGAGTCCGATCAAGGCCACTTGCGGCGGATAGATGACGCCGTACAACGTTTCGACGCCCCGATCCCCAAGGCTCGACACGGTGATCGTCGCATCGGTGAGCTCGGCACTTCGCAACGATCCGGAGCGTGCGCGTTGCACGAGGTCCTGGTGGGCATGCATAAGCTCGGTGAGCGATCGTTGGTCCGTATCGAGTAGAGCGGGTGCGATAAGACCGCCGCCACGCAAAGAAATCGCCGTGCCGACATGAATCGTAGGGGAAACCTGCGCGCGCCCTTCGGTGAAGAACCCATTGAGCTCCGAGATCTCGCGCAATGCGAGTGCGACCGCCTTGATCAACACAACGCCTGCGATGAGACGATCGACGACCGATCGCTTGACGTTTTCATCGGACAGCCATTGCATGAGCCGCCCGAGATCGATGGTCGTGCCGAGGTAGTAGTGAGGGATCTCGCGCTTGGAGCGTGCCATCGCGGCGGCGATCGCGTCGCGCATGCGGGCGCGCTTATCAGTCGCGGGGGCCGGCGCCGAAGCAGGGGGCGCTGGCGTCACAGGTATCAGAGGCTGTGCCGTCTCGATATCGCGCAGAACGATGCGCCCATGCGGCCCCGTGCCATGAAGTGCGGACATGTCGAGGCCGAGCGACTTGGCACGCTTGCGTGCAAGAGGAGAAATGCGAATCCGTGCGGGCGCGTGCGCGACAACAGCAACCGGAGCGTGCGGCGCCAGCGCCGCGGCTGGTGCTACCGCTGGTGGCGGGCGCGGAACGGGCGTCGATCGCGTGGCCGCCGTGGGCGGCACGGGTCGGGGTGCCTCGATCGTCGAGGCGGCCTCGGCGATCACCGCGAGGGGCGTCCCGACGTCCAGCCACTCGTCGGTCGGCTCCACAAGAATGCGTTCCACGACACCGGTCAAGAATGACTCGACGTCGACATTCGCCTTGTCGGTTTCGATCGTCGCGATGATCTCGCCCCGTTCGATACGATCGCCCGGCTTCTTGACCCATTCGATCAACCGGCCTTGCAGCATGTCCGCGCCGAGCTTGGGCATGCGGAACTCGGTCGCGCGGGTCATTTGAGCAGCGCAACGATCGCCGCGGCGATTCGCTCGGCACTCGGCAGCGCCGCGTCTTCGAGATGCTTGGCATAGGGAATGGGCACCTCCGCGCTGGCCACGCGTGCCACCGGCGCATCGAGCTCATCGAACGCCTGCTCCATCAGGATGGCGCTTACTTCCGCCGCGAAGCTGCCGGTCCGCCACATTTCATCGACGACGACCGCGCGATGGGTCTTCGCGACGCTGGCAAGAATTGCCCCCGTATCGAGGGGGCGTAGCGTGCGCAGATCGAGCACTTCGACCTCGATGCCTTGCGATGACAGCGATTGCGCCGCGGCCAAGGCCTTCGGCACCGACCCGCCGTAGGTGATGATCGTGGCGTCGCGACCCGGACGGCGAATCGCTGCGCGGCCGATCTCCATCGGCGCGTCGTCGGTGGCTTCGCCTTGCAGCGGATAGAGCGTGCCATGCTCGATCACCAGCACCGGATCAGGATCGGCAATCGCCGCCAGCAGCAGGCCCTTCGCATCGGCGACGGTGGCAGGCGTGACGACTTTGATGCCTGGGACATGCGCATACCAGCCTTCGAAGCTGTGCGAATGCTGCGCAGCCACGCCACGACCCGCGCCCGATGTCATGCGTATGACGATCGGAACACTGAGCTGGCCGCCCGACATGTGCCGGAGCGTCGCCGCGGTGTTGACGATCTGATCGAGCGCGAGCAGCGAGAAATTGATGGTCATGATCTCCACGATCGGCCGCATTCCACCCACCGCGGCACCGATCCCCGCACCCACGAAAGTCGACTCCGACAAGGGCGTATCGCGAATGCGCTCCGGACCGAACTCGTCCAGCATGCCCAGGCTCACCGCGAAGGCGCCGCCGTAGCGTCCGACGTCCTCGCCCATCAGGAAGACACGCTCGTCGGCCCGCATGGCCTCGCTCATGGCGGTGCGCAGGGACTCCCGATAGGTCATCTTGGCCATAACCGAGTTCAGGGCGTCCGGGCATCAGGCGCCGGCGTGTAGACATCGCGTGCGAGGTCTTCGATAGGCTCCCACGCACCGGATTCTGCCTCATCGACTGCCCAGGCGACTTCCGTTTCCACGTCCTGCGTCATGTGTTGCAGGTCGGCATCGGTCAGTGCACCGGCTCGCTTGAGTCGATCGATAAAAAGCGGAATCGGATCGCGCGCCTTCCAGTCGGTCACTTCATTTTTTGAACGATAGAGCTCGGGATCGGCCATCGAATGGGCGCGAAATCGATAAGTGCGAAACTCGATGAAGTACGGGCCGTCGCCGCGCCGTACATGGGCAGCGCCGCGGCGCGCTGCCTCCTCGACCGCCAGCACATCCATGCCATCGACGGCTTCGGATGGCATTCTGTAGCTTTGCGCCTTCAGATGGATGTCCTGCTCGGACTCGGAACGATCGAGCCCCGTGCCCATCGCATAGAGATTGTTCTCGCACAAGAAAAGTACCGGCAGCTTCCATAGCACCGCGAGGTTGAGCGATTCGTGGAACTCGCCTTCGGCCACCGCGCCTTCCCCGAAGAAGCACGCGGTCACGAGCGGTTTTCGCTGCATGCGGTGCGCTAATGCGATGCCTACCGCGAAGGGCAATCCTCCGCCGACAATGGCGTGCCCGCCATAGAAGCGACGCGCCACATCGAACAGATGCATCGAACCGCCGCGGCCACGCGATACCCCGTTCGATTTTCCGTACATTTCCGCCATGATGCTGCCCGGGGAAACGCCGCGGGCGAGCGCCTGTCCGTGCTCGCGGTAGGTGGCCACGATCGCGTCTTCGGGTTCGAGTGCCTGCATCGCGCCCACAGCGACCGCTTCCTCGCCGATGTAGAGGTGCAGGAAGCCGCGGATCTTGCCTTCGGAATACGCCTCGGCCGAGCGTTCCTCGAAGCGACGGATGAGGAGCATCATCCGCAGCATTTCGAGCGAGCGATCCGTCGCCAGCAACTGCTCGCGATGGCGAATGGCATCCACCGACATCAGTCCTTCTCCAAGGTGGACGTATCGCCCTCGGGAAGCCCGAGCTCGCGCGCCTTCAGCAGGCGGCGCATGATCTTGCCGCTGCGCGTCTTCGGCAGCCCGGCGCGAAACTCGATCTCCTTGGGCGCGACCACCGCACCGAGACGCTTGCGTGCATGCGCCAGCAGCTCGCGGCGCAACACTTCGCTCGCCTCGTAGCCGTGCTTCAACGCAACGAACGCCTTCACGATCTCCATCGCCACCGGGTCCGGCTTGCCGATCACCCCGGCTTCCGCGACCGCCGGATGCTCCATCAAAACGCTTTCGACTTCGAACGGTCCGATGAGATGGCCGGAAGTCTTGATCACGTCGTCCTTGCGCCCGACGAACCAGAGATAGCCGTCTGCGTCGCGACGCACCAGATCGCCGGTCAGATACCAGCCACCTGCGAAGCACTTTGCGTAGCGCTCAGGCTCGTTCAGGTAGGCGCGGAACATCGAGGGCCAGCCGGGCTTGAGCGCAAGCTCGCCATCTGCATTGGGGGCATCGAGCACGTGAACGCAGCCGTCCAACGTCTGCACGATGGCAGCCTCGATGCCGGGCATGGGCTTGCCCATCGAGCCCGGACGAATCGGCATCGACGGGAAGTTGGCGATCATGATCCCACCGGTTTCCGTCTGCCACCAGTTGTCGTGAAACGGCAGATTGAATGCGTCGACGCCCCAGCGTACCGCTTCCGGATTGAGCGGCTCGCCGACGCTTGCAAGGAATCGAAGCGCCGGCAGGCGGCGGGCGCGCGCCAAGGGTAGGCCCGCCTTCATCATCATGCGTATCGCGGTTGGGGCCGTGTACCAGACCGACACCGCTTGTTGCTCGAGTATCTCGTACCACCGTTCGGCGTCAAAATCCTGTTCATCGACGATGCTGGTCACCCCATTCGTGAGCGGCGCGATGATGCCGTACGAGGTGCCGGTCACCCATCCTGGATCGGCGGTGCACCAGAAGATGTCTTCCGGGTGCAGGTCGAGCGCGAGCTTGCCGGTGATGTGATGAGCAACCACCGCCTCGTGGACATGCACCGCGCCCTTCGGTGTCCCCGTCGTGCCACTGGTGAAGTGCAGCAACGCCGGGTCTTCGGGGGCGGTGGGAGGAATCTCGAACACATCGCTGGCTTTCGCCATCAAGCTCGTGTAGCTGAGCGTTCCGGGTACCGCCTCTGCGCTGGCGTCCTCATCGACCAGCAGCACATGCTCGAGGCTGCCCATGCTCGCGCGAATCGGGGCGATCTTTTTTTCATAGAGCGCGGTGGTTGTGACCAGGACCTTCGCCCCGCCAATCGTCATGCGTGCGCGAATCGGTTCGGGCCCGAATGCCGAGAACATCGTACAAAACACGCCTTTGGCTTTCCAGGTGCCGAGTGCGGCGATGTAGAGCGCCGGAATGCGTCCGGCCAAGGCGAAGACGCGATCACCGGCATTGACCCCGAGATGACCCAGGACGTTGGCGAACCGATTCGACGCTTGGCCAAGCGCGCCGTAGGTGAAGTCATGCCGGCTGCCGTCCTTGGCGAGCCAGCGGAACGCGACCTTGTTCCCGCGCCCATGCGCGACATGGCGATCGATCGCTTCGTGCGCGATGTTCAACCCCTTGCCGTTCGGCAAGCCATCGAGCTCAGAGCGCGCACTGGACCAGGAAAATGAATCGTAGGCCGCCTGGTAATCGCGAAGATTGGGCTGGGGGCCCCGCTGGCCTGCAACCTTTTCGATGACACCGGTCGTCATATGAGGTCCAATAGATTCAATAGGTCCAGGTCCAGGTCCAGGTCCAGGTCCAGGTCCAGGTCCAGGTCCTTCGCGTGGGGCGCCGCCGACAAGAAAATCGGGGAACGAAGCACTTTGTGTGCCCCGACTCCCCGATAAACCACCAGGAGGACGGTGTGTTCACATCGTAGCCGCGCGCGATTCACGCCATTTGACCGTGATCAAACGGATATGCCGGGAATCCCTCTAATGGCGTGGCGTGGCGTGGCGGCGGCGATGGGCATCGAGCTGAGTGCCGTCGAGGAGCGTCAGTTCGAAGACGGCGAACACAAATCCCTTCCGTTGGTCAATGTGCGCGGACGCGGCGTCTTTGTCATCCATTCGCTGTATTCCGGTCAGCGCGGCTCAAACAATGACAAGCTCATACGGCTTTTTTTCATCGGAACGCTGAAGGACGCCGGCGCCGCCGAGGTGACAGCCGTGGTACCGATGCTGTGCTATGCACGAAAGGACCAAAAATCGCAGGCGCGTGATCCGGTGACGACACGTTATGTCGCGCAACTCTTCGAGGCGGTCGGGGTGGACCGTGTGGTGGCGATCGATGTGCACAACATTGCGGCCTTTCAGAACGCTTCTCGATGCAATAGCGTCCATCTTGAGGCGACTGGCCTCTTCACCGGTGAAGCGGACACGATAATCGGTGCGAGCCCGATCGAACACATCACGGTGACCAACACTGTGCCGGCGTTCCGATTGAAGAGCGCGCCCACCTTGGCGAAACTGGTCAAGCTCGACGCTTCGGCGCTTCGAGCGAAGGTGAACCTTGGGCAGGCAGCAACGTGTCGGCTTATTCCAGTCGTCTTCACCCCAGATCGAGATACTCGATCGTTCTACTGCGCCACTTGACCGAGTCCTTGAAGCGGGCCTCATGGAGGTGAGCGGAGGCGAGCTTGGCGCGAAGCGCGGCGCAAAAGGCTTGATAGAAATCGAGCATGCGTGATTCGTCGAGTCGGCGCATCTTCACGAGCCAGTCGACCAGGTCACCGGCGCTATCTACCTTGACCCCCTCCTTGGCGTCGAATGTGACCGGGACCGCATCAAGATAAACGCCGGCGGCATAGCGGCGATTCAATCGGATCTCGGCGACACTATTCCGGTGGCGCGCGTCCGAGGACCTGTGGTCGAAATAGGGGGTCCGCAGTGGCTTCTTGAGCTTGAATGCATGTTGATCGTATGCTCGCTCGATGAGAAAGGTCATTCCTCGGGGCTCTCATGCGTGCGGTCCGTGCCCGCGTGACGCAAGATATCGATGACCTCTGCGTCGTCGACCTGCGGAAAGTCGCAATAAAACTGGCCGACCGCCCAGAACTCCGCGGGAACCTCGAGACAAACCACCTCATCCGCCAACGCCTTCACGCGACTCAAGGCATCCGAAGAGGCGACCGGAACCGCGCAGACCAGCCGCGCCGGCTTGAGCGCTTTCACATCATGGATGGCCGCGAGCATGGTCGCGCCGGTGGCCACCCCATCATCGACGATGATGGCGATCCGATCGGCAAGCACGACTTGCGGCCGATGCGGCGCGTAGCGGGCGCGGCGCTCGGCCATCAACGCGCGTTGGGCCTTGATGGAGGTTTCAATGTACGCCTTCGAAGCACCAAGAACCGCGGCGCGCGAATCAAGGAAGAACCAACCCGATTCACCCACCGCACCAATGGCGAGCTCGGGATTACCCGGCGCCGGAATCTTGCGGGTCAATACCACATCGAGCTCGCCCCCTAGGGCGTTGGCGATGATTTGTCCCATCGGTACGGCGCCGCGTGGGATCGCCAGAACGACGGGGCGAACACCGCGCCATTTAGCAAGCTCTGCGACCAGCAGGTGAGCCGCGTGATCCCGGTCTCTAAACGACATGCTCATCCTCCGCCGGCTGATCGCAGCAAACGACGCCTGGATGCGCCTTCCTCATTCCCGTGTCGTCGGCCAAGATGGAATGCATTGCGCCACTCCCTCTAAGCGCCGAGAATGCGGCGAACCGCGGCCGGGTTGTTTGACTTTGCGCAAAGGGGCGGCCTTCGGCACAGGCATCATTGACCCAAGTCGATTACTCGAGCGGGACGGAGCGCATGATGTTTACTATTCGAATGCATACGATGTTGGCCGGGATCCTGATCGGGGCGGTGGCAACCTGCGCGTCCGCACAGTCACCCATCGCTCAGCGGGGCAGGCAGTTGTACGAAACGAATTGCACGCTCTGCCACCAGCAAAGCGTGCACAGCCGACCCAACCGGGTGGCGCGATCAATGGCAGACGTCCGCGGGTATGTGAAGAGATGGAGCGGCACCGCCGGGCTCAACTGGTCGAGCGAGGACATCGACGAGGTCTCGCTCTATCTCAACGAGCGTTTCTACCGGTTCGTCAGTCCGCTCGAGAAAGGTTGAAATTGCGATTCCTCATGGTCTTGCCACGGGATCAAACCAGGTGTTTCGTATCCGCGCTCTTGGCGCGGTGTTGTTGATTCCGCCAGGACCCCTTTACCGGAACACAAGTACCGGGATCTTGCTATGTTCGATGACCGCATTCGTCTCGGACCCGAGGAAGAACGCTTTTGCGCCGCTGCGACCATGCGATGCCATGAAAATCGCATCGCAACCCGCTTTGCGGGCGGTGGCCAGGATGGCGTCACACACCGAGGTGATCTGTTCTTCCGAAAAGGTTTCGCATGGCACGTCGGCCGCCGCAGCCGCCTGTTCGATCTCCTGCAATCGATCGCGGGCAGCCTTTCGTCCCTCGAGAGTGCGCGCTTCGAATCGGCGTAATGCCTCGTGCGAGACCGCCTCGCTCATCAACACGCCTTGGGTCGCATCAAGGACATGGACACCGGTCACCTTCGCGCCGACGTCCGCGGCAAATCGGATGCCCGCCTCGATGGCTTTGCGCGACAACTCGGATCCATCGGTAGGAATCAGGATGTTCTTGAACATGAACCTTCTCCAGCGCTTCGAATTGGATCAATGACGGTAGACAAGCACAGGAATCGTGCAATGGGACAACACGTTCTTGGTCTCGGACCCTGCGGTGATGCCTTCGATCCCAAAGGGTCCGTGCGTCGCCATGAAGATCAGGTCGCACCCATTCCCGGTCGCCGCATCGATGATTGCCTCGTGCACGGAATGTTCGGTGGTGACGTATTTGATCTGGCAGGGTACTTCAGCCGCCTTGGCCAGTGTCTCGATGGAGGTGAGAAATCGCTCCGCCGCTTCCTTCCGGCGGCGCGCCAACTCACTCGCGAGCTCGAGCTCGGTGTCGAGAAAGCGTTGGAACTTCTGCCGTTCGTGACGAACGTCCGCTGCTGCATAGAAGCCGGTTACCCGCGCTTTCGTCTCTTTCGCGAACTGGATGGCAGCCCTTGCCGACTCAGCCGACAACTCGGTACCGTCAGTGGGGATCAGAATGTGCTTGAACATTGAAGGCTCCCTTGGTTCGAACCGGGGTTGGCTTTGATTGAAGGCGGGGGATTGCTTACCAGCCTCCTTCCCAAGCCCCTGGAGCATTGATAACACCTGAATCCGGAGGCCGTTTGCTCTGGATCAAACGAAGTGCCGCTTCTGCAAACTAACTAACCAATGTGCTTGGATCAATCACCGGAAACAAATGCCGCAATGTAGCGCCAACCCACCCGAACCGTCTGCGCGAGCGTTGTCCTCGTCCTTGTCTTGAAGGGAGGGCGCATCCATCAGTGAAGTGCGCTTGCAGGGCGTGGCAGCGAAACGCTCTCTATGCAACGACCACGAGCACTTTGCGCGTCACGGCAACACCGACGATATAGAAGAAGATAATCTGGGCGACGACCCACGCAATCGCACGGACGCGTCTGGCGGCGCCCGAATGAAGTGCAACCATGCCCGTGAGAATGTAGAGCACAAGCGCGACCACTTTGGCGAGGAGCCAAGGTGTTGTCCATGGATATTGAGTGGTACCCACCATCAAGGCGATCGCTGCGCCGAGAAGAACGGTGTCGTTGACGTGGGGCACAACGCGAAACCAGACGTTCGTGAGCGGTGGCGACTCCAACAAAATCCAGACACCGCGGAGGAAGAAGAGCCCATAACTCATCGCTGCGGTCGCCATGTGCAACTGCTTGACGGCGAGGTAGGTGGAAGCGTCCAAGGCGGGAACGAGGCGCGTGCTGCCCAATGCAACGAATCAGTGCGCGACGAGAACAGAGCGTTTCGCGTGCGCCATCGCATCCTCGAACGTAGCAGCGCTCCCGCTTGCAAAGAGGCAGCATGCCAACTGGTTTACGATCGCCTCCGGTAGGCTCTGTTCGCGAGCGATCACACGCCGGGTCCATTCGGCAGTCGCTTGCGCAGAGCTGTGTACAGGAAGCTCGGTGTCGTGATCGAAGTGGCGGGTCTCGAGCAGGGTGACTTGCTCGCCTTCGCGGAAATGCTCGACCGCGGGCTGCCTGCGTACACTCGTGACCGGCTCGCCTTCCGTGCCGCGCAAGAGGAGGGCGTTCGCGCCGGCCGCCAGCAGGACCGCCTGCAATCGGGCCAGATAGTGAGGATGCGTGACGCCTATGACCCGTAACGAATTGCCGCCGAACGGATCTGCAAGCTTTGCCATCGTGCGCGCGCTGGAGCGTACCCCGAGGCGGTCCCGTGTGGCGAGTAGCCGGGCGAGGGGTGGTGACATGACATCGGCGGTAAGGAACGCTACCCGTGCCGCGCCAATGCGCAGTGCGGCGCGCGTGGCGGACTCGCTCACCGGTATGTTGAGCGCCGCCAGGATCGCGGCCGTCGTGATCCGCGAGGCATCGTTCCGCACGCCATGAATGAGCACCGGTACCCCATGCGATTCAAGGAGCAGCGCAAGGAGCGGGAGCAGATTCGCTTGCTTGCGTGCGCCGTTGTAGCTGCCGAAGACGACCGGCCGGCGGCTGACGGGCTCGAGCACTATTGGGGTGACGCGTTCCTGCAATGCGCGATAGAAGCCACGCAGCTCGTCAAGTGACTCACCCTTGATGCGATAGGCCATTAGGATCGCGCCAAGCTCGAGCTCACCCACCTTGCCGTCCAGCATTGCAGCAAACAGGCGAGCCGCATCTTCTTCGCTAAGGTCGCGCGCACCCTTGGCGCCGCGACCGATTTCCTTGATGAGCGCAGTGAGTTGCATGGCATTTTGTCGTTTCGCGTTTCCCGTTTCCCGTTTCCCGTTTCCCTTCACCCTTCACTCGCGCTAGCGGCTGGTCCCCTCCGACCGCGTGATCTTGTTGTACACGTTGTACTTGCCGACGGGTTTTCTCATTGGGATGCGCTTCACCTCGACCAGCTTGTGTGCATCATAGATGATGAGCGCCCCATCATCCTCCCAGAGACTTGCGAGTGCGTAGCGGCCGTCCCGCGTGAACTCGATATGAGCAACCGTTTTCCCCGGCGCGGGCGTTAGCCGGGCGACAGGTTCGAGCGTCGCCTTGTCGATCACGGTGAGTGTGTCGCGCGCCGGGCTCATCATTGAATCGACCCATGCATAGCGTGAGTGCTCGTGACTCCGCAGGGAAAACCGCGGCCCGGGTGTCGGAATGCGTTTGATTTCCTTCCAGGTCTGCATGTCGATGACGCTGATCACCGCTTCCTTGAGATTCGGGGACGCGAGAACCGTGCGATCGCGATGTCGCCAGCTGATCCCTGATCCAAGATGCGGGAGTCCGGGCAGATCGACAATTTCGACCCGTCGCCCTACATCGAGGTTGAAAAGCTGGCCCTTGCCGCCTTCGCGGGCTGCGCCGATCAGGCAGGCATCGCCCGGATAGATCGGCGCGACGTTCTCGTCGAAGGAAACTTCCCAGATCTCTGGGATGTCCTTGAGCGCGACCACAAAGCTCTTGCGCGGCGCGGTGCGTGGTGCGATTGAAGGGAGGCGACCCGTTCCTCTTCGGCCACGGTGGAGAGGAGATGGAGTTCCTCGTTCGCCACGGCGTTGCATGTGAGATCGTTCCTGGCATCACGTCAGCGAGCGGGGCGGCGGCCTACGCGGGAATTCCACTGACCCAGCGCGTGGTCGTGAGCTCCCTTGCGGCCCTCGAGGCGGACGTTGCCCGCGCTATGCTCTGTTCGCCGACACTGCTCCTCATCGGCGAAGTCGTGCAACTCCGCGCGACATTCGAATCCACCCAGCCGAGCGAGACAGCAGCAGGCGCGGCGATCGCCCTGATTTGACGAGAACCAAAAACAGACCTCCGTTCTTGCCGAGAATTCCCCTGTCAGGGTTATTTGCAGGAAGTAGGGGGGACAATGCCCGCACCAACGATCAAGGTCGATGTGTTTCTCGCCAATACGCCGCTATTCAAGGAATTGGCCGACGATGAAATCCATCGCATCAGCGATCAGACGCGGATCATTCGCGCCGGGCGTGGCACCATTCTTTGCCGTCGTGGCGATCCTGCCGCGGGCTTCTATATCGTCGTATACGGACAGGCCAAACTCTATTTCACGTCGATGCGCGGCGACGAGAAGGTGCTGGAGATCCTGGGGCCAGGGCAAAGTTTCGGGGAGGCCGTCATGTTTGCGTCGCGTCCCTACCCGGTGACGGCGGAGACGCTCGAGGATTCGATGATCCTGTTCGTCCAACGCGAGACGCTGGTGAATGAGATCGAACGCGACCCCAGGCTTGCGACAAGAATCATCGGGGGCCTATCCCGGCGCATCCACGGTTTGATCGCCGACGTGGAAGCCTATTCGCTCTGCTCGGGTGTCCAGCGGGTCATCGGTTATCTGCTGCGTGAATGCGAGAACGAGGCGGAAGGCGTCTATGACGTCACGCTGCCGACCACCAAGGGCGTCATCGCGTCGCTCTTGAATGTTACGCAGGAGCATTTCTCGCGCATCCTGCATGAGCTCAATTCACAAGGCCTGATCGAGGTGCGGGGCCGTGCGGTGCGCGTGTCCGACGTCGCCCGGCTGCGAGCATACTGCATGTAGTCTTGTGGATTGACGATCGCTCGATGTGGGGCTTTCAGTCGGCAGCGACATCCGGTGGTGTCGACGTAGTTTCCTCCCAGATCCGCACTTCATAGCCCCCGTCATCGAAGCGGGTCGTGTCATACCGGTAACGGTTGCGGGCGAGGAATCGATAGAGAGGACCCGGTTCGCGATCGAGAATCAGCAGGACCTCCTCGCCGGATCGAAGCGTCGTGAGTGCGTCGATCACCCGCTCGAATGGTTCGGGCGGGTCCTGGCCGCGCGCGTCGATGGTGATCACGGCACCGCATTTGCTCGCGCGGATACTACGAGCATGCCAAGGGAGGCGAGGGCGGCAAGCAAAAGCGCTGCGCCCATGTTGTGGACCAAAGCGAGCGCCAAGGTGGGCCGCAGCGCCAACCAAGCGCCGCTCGCAAGCTGTGCGATGACGAGCAGCGCCGTTACGTATGCGGCCTGGCGCTGCAAGCCATGGAGAATTGGGACGAACCATGCGATACGAGCGGCGACGAGCACAAGCACGACGGCAACGGCGCGATGGGCCAGATGGAGCGCTTCAATCGCGCTCCGTTCGATTCCGAGGGAGGTGGTCGCAACAAGCGGATTCAATATCGCGAGCGGCACGCTATCGAATCCGTCCGCGCCCATGCAGCCCGGCAGGGTATTGCAAACCGTCGCGCCGAATCGCACGCCGATCATTCCTCCAAGCACGATTTGCACAACGCCAAGCGCTACCGCCGCGCGAACCCATGGCAGGACATTGTCCCGACGCGGACCACGATCGCCGGTCGCGGGACTGACGGAGAGACGCATCGCGAGCGCAAGCATTGCCATCCCGCCAAGGAGATTTCCGAGCGTGACTATCGGCAGCGGAGACGGTGTCGCGCGCCCAAGCCAGGCAAGCGCTGTGGCGAGGAGCACAAGCGCGACCGCAATCCATTGGGCACGCCGGCGGACCCACTGCTCCCAGCCTATCACCGCGACAACGATGACCAGAATTCCGGCGACACCCGCGGCGATGCGATGCAGGGCGCGTGGCAGAAAGAGAGGATCGGTGTCATCGAGTGACGGAGTAAGTATTCCCGCGTGCGCGCCGTAACAGCCGGGCCAGTCCGCGCATCCGAGACCTGCTTGTGTGAATCGGATATACGCGCTGGTGGTAGTGATCACGAGGAGGGCCACCGCGAGAACAATGGTCAGCGTGCGCATCACCGGTCGCCCCTTTGCGGCGGATACCCATTGCGGAGCGCGATCGCAACGGCGACGATGAACAGAAGTCCGCCCACGATGGCGACGAGTCCGCCGATCCCCATGAGTCCCATGCCGAGGACTTCCTGCGTGGTGCGCAGGACCTGATCGCTGCCTGCCACCTTGCGCTGCACGCCGTACCCACCCGACCATACGAGCCCAATGATGTGCAGGAGTTGCCCGCCACCGTAGAGGACCGGCTGCCATGTCGCGAGTCGCAAGGGCGGCCGCGCAAAGCCGAACGGTTCCAGCAGCGCGTAACCAAGGCCCATCAGTGCGAGGGTCACGCCGACAATCGAACCGTGATAGTGCGCGGGAACCCTCACATCGCTGCCATGAATCATGAAACCGATGACTCCTCCCGCCGCAAAGAGCGTCATCGAAGCAAGGAGCGATACGAGCAGTGGTCGGCGCTCCGGACGCGTCTGGCCACCACGCAAAAGTCCGATGGTGACGGCGAGTGCGATCGGCAGGATGGCGAGGCCGCCGCCGAAACGCATGAGCCATGTGAACATCCTGTTGTGTTCGACGGAGGCCACCGGCCACTGGAGATAGATGAGCGGCGCGATCAATATCGTGCCGATACCGATCGCGAACATCAGGCCCGCCATTCGCGCCGATAGCGGCATGCGGGCAGCAACCAGGTCCGCGAGCCATAGCCACGCAACCAGCATGACAAGCGTCCAGGTGAACTGGAGGACGTGACCGCCACCCCAGAACAGCATTTCATAATAGGCTTTGCCGGTGAGGTGCTCGGGCACTTCGAGCCATGACCAGACGAATGCCCCGAGTGCGACGAGCGCGGTGATCGCGGCAGCGTCCAGTCCGAGGCGCAACGCGCCGGGCCCATCGAGCCTCACCGGCAGCAGCGAGGATGAAGCGAGGTTTCGCAGCGTGATGATCGCGAAGGCGACGCCGAATAGCGCAAGGCCGTACAGGAACAGGGGCTGATCGAGCACGGGAATATAGTTCGCCATGATCGGGGTGCCGTCGGCAACGAACGGCGCCGCGATCATGAAGGCGGTTGCCACGCACCCGAGCGCGAATGCAACCCAACCAAGCGTGAGCCATCGCGGACCGGAACTGAGCGTCCACAGCATTGCCGCCATCGCCGCGAACCAGACGAGTACCGACAGATCCACATGGATGACCAGTGCCGTGTGGAACGCATTCGCGAACGGAAGATGTGCGCCAAGATAGGGTACGCGGGCAAGCACGAGGACGAGCGAGAAGGCGCCCGCGGCAACGAGCGCCACGAGGCTCAATAGGAACCAGCCCAGAGCGAGCGTGCGTCGTTCGTCGCGCGGCACTGCGAGCGCGAAATGCGCGGCGTGCGTCGATCCCCACAGAATAGCGGCGCCGGTCGTTGCGTAGCGGAGATGAGCGGATTTCATCGGATCACGATGCCACCGCGCTCGGCGGTAAAGTCGATCAGCACGATCTGGCCGGGCTTGACGTCGATCGTTGCGTCGCGGACATAGTTGAAGCCCGGCACGCGCGCATCGTCATTGAACTGCGCGAGCAGCTTGTGGGGGCCGGCCGTAATGGGAACGCGCCGATACGCGCTCGCCGCGCCGTCTTTGTGCAGCCCGGCCGGCGGGAACGTCTCGTCGATCAGTGTCTGACCGTCAAGCACGATGCGAACCGTTACCGGCGAGCGCTCGCGCGGGCAATCGAGATCCGCCCGCATGTTTGCCGGAAGCTTGGCAAGCTCATCGGCCGTGCGCTTGCGGCAATCGGCCTTGAGCTTGGCCGGATGACTGAACGAAAGGCGCAGCAGCGCCGCGCTGTCGGGAAGATGCTGGTACGCGGGCGATGTGGAGAAAAATCCGATGAAGGCCGCGAAAGCACCGTAGAACACTGCCTGCGCCAGATATCTGAGGGCATTAGGCATGGCGGGGCTCCGGTGTGCGCCCGAGCGTATGCAAGTGATCCATGAACTGTCGGACGGCCCGGCCCAAGGCAGCTTCCTCGCCGGTCGCGGCGTCGATCAAGCGCACTCTTTCCCGAGCCGCATTCGCGCGCAGTCGCGGCTCACGCAGGCCGGCGATCCGTTCTGCCGTCCACCGGGTGCCCAGGCGAAATTCGCAGTCACCCTCGGGGCACGCCGCGATGAGGACCCCGTCCGCGCCATGCCGAAGGGCGTATTCGATGAAAGCGGGCGGCAACTGGCCCGCGCATAGCAACGGCAGAACCGCGACCGAGGCGCTCGCGTGGAGCGAAGAACGGGCACCGTGCTCGCATCCGAACACGACGAGGCGCGTCGCGCCGGTCAGGTTTTCCAATGCGGACGACGACCGGGCCCTGAGTGCACCGATGGGCGCTTGTGGCATATCGATGCCGGTCACCAGATCGGCGATCGAGCGAAACGGTGTCGAAGAGGGGCATGCGCCACTGCAAATACCGCAGCCCGCGCAAAGGTCCGGAATGACGACAGCCTGTTGACGATGGGGACGAAAACGGTGCGGCGCCATGATCACCGCGCCATACGGGCAGTCGGCAAAGCAGCGCGCGCAACCATTGCAGTTAACCGGATCGACGACCGCAACCGGTGGCCTGGCGGTTCGTGCCGCCCACGGCAGCGCCGCCAGGACGAAGAGAATCATGGCGATCGCAATCCAAAGGTCGCGTGGCGAGGTCAAATACATCAGTGGAAACGGCGCGAGGTAGAACCAGTCGATGGGTATTGCGCCCGCCAACATGTGCACATCGGCGGGTGACGACGAGCGTGCAGGCATCCAGGCGCTGCACGCGATAAGCAAGATCAGCACCCATACGGCCACGGTACGAGTCGGTTGCGTCGCCGGTCGCGCAATGCGCTGGATATGCACCCATAGTCCAGCGAGCAAGAGGAGCGGGACGGCGATGTGCAGGAATACGATGAGCGAAAAAAAGCGGTCGGAGAAATTCTCGTCCACCACGAAATTGCGCACGATTGCATCACCGAAACCCGGCAACCACCCGAGCCATTCGGCCGTGGCAGTCAACGTGAATTGGGCGCGTGTATCCCATACGAGCGCGTAGCCCCCGGCACCTGCGGCGAACGCAAGCACGATGAGTGGAATGCCGGTGAGCCATGAGAACCAGCGAAAGCCCTTGAATCGACCGTAAGCCAGCTCGCGCGCGAGATGCAGCACCATCACGACAAGGAACGCGTCCGAAGCGTAGCGATGCAGGCTTCGTATCAGACCGCCCGCATACCCGTCCGTCAGCGATTCGACCGACCGGTACGCCGTACCGACGCTCGTCTCGAAAAATGCGTAGAGATAGATACCGCTCGCAGCGATGATCCAGAACAGATAGAAGCCGATCGCGCCGAGCTGGCGCATGGGATTGTGTGCCTCGCCGCACACCCCATCCAACCGGTGTTCGAGTGTGCGCAGGGCGCGCCCCGGCATCGACAGCGAATTCGATTCGGCTGTGCCGGGATTTTCGGGCCGCGTCACCACAGTGTCCTCTTGCTCTCGCGATAGACGAACCACGCGACCCCGCCAAGGAACGTCACGCCCGCGAAGATCTCGAAGAAGAGCGAGTAGTTGAGCCGGTAGGCGCCGGTATTCGGATCGTAGACCGTACAGAACAGCTTGACCTTGAGCCACAGGCCATCTATTCCGCCTTGTCGAACCGCCTGTCCGGACAGCAGCTCCTTTAGCGGGCCGACGAGCATCGGCAACTCAAAGCTCTCGCCATAGACTTGGCGGTAGATCACGCCTTCGGCGTCGACGATGGTCACCTGCGCGATGTGATCGAATCCCTTCGGGGTTTCGTAGTAGGTGAATCCGAGCTCCCGGGTCAGCCTGTCGACGGCGCGCGGATCGGTACTGAGGAAGAGCCACTGCGGATCATCAATGCCGGCCTGCCGCGCGAAAGCGGCCATCGCCTCGGGGCCGTCGAACGGCTGATTGAACCCGATCGATGCAATCCGAAAGCGCCCAGCGCCCAGCGCTTTTTGCGCCTTCTCGACTGCTTGGGCCAGAAATCGCGTCGTGGTCGGGCAGGCTTGGAAGCAGCCGGTGTAGATGAAGCTCACCACGAGCGGCTGGCCGCGCAACGACGAGAGGCGAACCTCGCGGCCGTCTGTCGCTCGAAATGTGAAGTCGCTGATCTCGCGGTCGATGACGCTCTGGCTCAGGGCCAGGGCGGCGCGCTCGTCTGGCGCCGCGCCGGGCGTTGCATGCATCGGCGTCGTATCGCTGGCGCCACCAAGGGTGGGGATTGCGAGGGCAACGCCAAGCACGGCCTGCATCGTGATCGCCCGGCACCGCGGATTCATCGCAATGCGGCGTCGAGCATCACGCCTGCCAGCACCAGTGAAAGCTGTGCGAGCGAGGCATGGAATGCGCGCATCGCTTTGGGCCGCGTGGGGTCACCGACGAGGCGCACGCACTCGCGCAAAAAATAAGCACCGCCGCCGATCGCACAGACCGCATAGATCCATCCTTGACCGGCGAAGACCAAGCTTACGGATGCCACTACCAACAAGATCGCGTTGGCGAGAATGACGCGCGCAGCGTGCGGATCGCCTTTGACCACGGGCAGCATCGGCACGTTGGCGCGAACATAGTCTTCGCGAAAGGCGATCGCCAAGCTCCAAAAATGGGGCGGGGTCCACAGGAACAACACGATGGCGAGAATGATTGCCTCGGGCGACAGCGCCGGAGTAACAGCCGCCGCGCCAGCCAGCACGGCGAAGCTCCCGGCGAGTCCGCCGATCACGATATTGAGCCAGGTGCGACGCTTGAGCCATACCGTGTAGACGATCGCGTAGACGAATGCGCCAAGAAACGTATAGAGCGCCGCGATCCAGTTGGTCGCCATCGTCGCCGCGACGACCGACGCAAGGGTGAGCGCGATGATGACGCCGACCCAACCCCAATGTCGCGCGAGCCGGCCGCTTGCGAACGGTCGATTGGCAGTGCGCGCCATCGCCCGATCGACATCATATTCATAGAATTGGTTGAATGCACCCGCCGCGGCGGAGGACACGAGCACCGCGAGGATCAGTACCAGGCTTTGCCACCAGGCGGGCTTCGGGCCGGGCGTAACGGCAAGCCCAGCCCAGGCTGTGATCGCAATGACGACCCCGATGCGTAGCTTGAATAGACCCGCGAGATCACGAACGGAAATCGCCGCAATGCGATTCGCCCGAATATCGGTCGTACCTGGGAATACCGAGCTGCTCATGAGCGTTCGCTCCTTCACCCTTCACCCTTCACCCTTCACCCTTCACAGCTCACGCGTCACGCGTCACGCGTCAGCTCAGGCCCCACACCGTCGACAGGTACTTCCAGTTGACGAAGTAGTAGAGAACGAACGCGGTCAGGAACACCAGAGCAAATACGAACGTGCCCGGCGCCGCGAAGCCCGCTACATGACCATGTCCCGTAATCGCGGCAGCGACGGGCATCTTGAGCACTGTCCGCTCGATCCCGTACCGGCCCGCGTCCAGCCGCTTGCCCCAAAGCAGTGAGCCGACCACGATCAGGATGTAGAGGGCGCCACCGAGCGCTGCGATGAGCGCACCGATGCCCATGATCGCGAGCATCAGGTGGGCCGTTCCCGGATATTCATACGGCTGCCCGGCGCCCGCGAATGAGATATCCCAATGGCGTCGCGGCACACCGAGCGTGCCGGCACCCATCAGTGCGAGGCACACCAATGCCATGCCGAAGCCGAAGAGATAGGGCTGCCACTTGGCGAGCCCGGGCAGGATCATCTCGCGATTGAAAAGCGTGGGAATGAGAAAGTACGTGATCGCCATGAACGCAAGAGTGGTGCCGATCACGACCGTCGCATGGAAGTGTCCGGGTACGTACACCGTGTTATGGATGATCATGTTCAACTGCTCGGTGCCCATCATCACGCCGGAAATGCCACCGAGGAAGCCAAAGCCGATCAGCGAGATAAACATCCCCGAGAAGACGGGATTACCCCACGGCGCCTTGCGAATCCACTCGAAGAGCCCTTTGGTGAATCCCTTCTCGCGCTGCGCGACCTCGATCGCGCCTGGCACCGTGAGGCCATGGATCATGGAGGCGAGCACCGCGAGATACATTGCGTAGCTCGTGTTGAAGACTTTCCATTCGGTGGAAAGCCCCGGGTCGGCGAGCAGATGGTGGGCAGACGCCAATTGCAGGAACAAAATGTAAAGCATGAATGCCACCCGGCTCACCCGCTCCGACAACGGCTTTGCGTTGAAGACGATCGCCGCGATCGCATACCAGACGGCCACATGCGCGCTCACATTGATCTGCTGCGACGAGTGGCCGAACGCCCACCAGATCGTGCGATACATGAGCGGGTCGATCGTCTTCACATAGCCGACCGACCAGAGAAAGGTCGGGATCAGAATGATCGCGCCGGAGGCGATCGTGAAGATCGCGATGATGCAGGCGGTGATGGCCCCGAACGTAACAAGCGGCACCGAGCCCTCGTAGGTACCTTCCGCGCGCGCGACGACGAGCGTGCCGAGAAACACAAAGCAGCCGATCAGCGCACCGACCGCGAACAGGATCAGTCCGAGGTAGAAGCCCGGATGGCCCGGCAGCGGCACATAGGAGGTGAACATCACCGTGGCATCGCCGCGGAACACGACGACGTTCACGAGGACCGCGCCGATGATCATCAACGCGAACCCGAGCCAACCGAGCCTCGGCGCGGCAAGACGGCAACGCAGCAAGGTCGAAGAGCAGAAGTAGAGAATCGCGATCTCGAAGAAGATGACCCAGAACGCGAGCATGTCCAACCCATGCGCGGTCAGCAGCATGTAGAAATTGTCGGCGTCGATGAGATGGACAGCCTGCCAGCGGGTCAGCGAAATAAGCACGGCGATGATGCCGCCTACCAAGAGGGAAACCACCGCTGCCACGGCGTTCACCTTGATCAGCGCTTCGGCGGATTTGTGGAACTGCAGTCCGGTGCGGGGACAAGTGCGAAAGAGCTCGGTCGGTGCCATATCACATTCCCGTTCGTGATTAGTAACGAAACATCGCTGCGGAGGGGATCAACAAGGGGGCGAAGCTCCCTTGTTCCTTCGGGGGATATACAAGGGGTATTTCTCCCCTTGTTCCAACGATATCTTTGGGTGATTTGCGATCACTCGAAGCGCAGCGAAGAGTCATTGCTAATCACATTTTCATTTGACGTAGAGATTCGAGACCATCTTGTGGTGGCCGATGCCGCAGAATTCATTGCAGACGATTGCGTAGGTGCCCGCGCGGTTGGGCGTGATGGTGACGACATGCTCGTAACCAGGCAGGACCTGAATGTTGATGTTCTCCGGCTGCAGCGAGAAGCCGTGCTGATAGTCCATCGCTGTCAGGTGCAAGCGGTAGGTCTGGTCTTTCTCCAGCTCGAGAATCGGCCACCAGTCCCAAAGGCGCGCGATGAGGTAGACATCCGCGCCGGCAGGTGGATGAACGACCGGTACTTTCTTCTCGGTCTCGGTGCGCACCGTGTACTTGTCAACCATCTCCTGCGTGGCGCGGGCGAACATTTCCGGCTTCACGCGATAGGTCTCGCTCGACAGGTTCTGCTTACCGTAGACGTGCCAGTACGGCATCATGAAGAACATCACCATGCACCATACGAACGCGATCACGATCCACAGGATCTCTACCTTGTCGATCGGCTGTTTCCACCAGATGCGCTGGCCGGGCGGGAGAATGGCACTCATCGGCTGATGCTCCTCACTGCAGGTCGGACACTCACTTCGCGAGGGGACTGATCGGGATCGACACGATCTCCATGATTCCCCAAACGATGTAAAGGACGGTCGGAAGGGCGATCCCAAGAAACAGCAACAGGAACGGGTTGTCGAGCATCTGCTGCATGACCGGAACGCGCTCGTCGCGCTTCTCGGGCGAAGTGGATGGTTCGGCCATTACGGTTCTCCGGAGTCAGGGTCTTGGGGTTAGGGGGCGCAGATGGGCAGATACGACGGGCCCAGGCAGAGGAGCGCCTCAAGGAGATCCACATCGATCGCGAGGCCGAGTCCGATCAGCGCGACCACGACGGCCACCATTCCAAGCAGCACTTCGTTCAGGCCACCGTTGGCATGCTCATGAGAGTGAAACACTTCGGATCGCATCGTTTCTCCGTTTGGATCGCCGCGCGACGCTCGCGCCATTCAAGCGTTGGCGGAAACTCTACGCTCGGCAGTACGGTGAAAACTTTGACGCGTGCTAAAGAAATCCTTCATCGCGCAAACGCACAGTCGACCTGCTCGATGGGCCCACGCCGGTAGGGTTGCGGTTCCGCGGGAACCAGCTATGTCACCTCGCCATCGAGGGGGATCAGCATGCCGTGCTGTCGTTCGTAGCGCCGAAAGCGGCCATGCCAGGGGGTCGGCATGATGTTTCGATTCACGGCGGACTCTGCGTCTTCTGCGGCGCAGAATCTAGTGAAGCTCGTAGTTCCGCAGGAAATCGTCCGGAGGAGGTGTGGTCGCCCATTGATAGAGCGAATCAGGACCCGGCGGACAGTTTTCGACCTCCCAGTGCGCGTTGCCGGCGACGAAATCGATGTCCCAGAAGAATTCGACCGGGCTGTTCCACGGATCGCGAATGTAGTGGAAGTAGTTCGAACCCGCTTGTTCGCCGCCAACCGGGCGATGAGGCCTGACAAGGCGGAACCGCTACGTGACTACATTTCCATGTCACCCATGCCCGGATTGCGATGCGCCGGTGCAGATTGCGGCTTGTTCGCGACCATGCACTCGGTGGTAAGGATCAAGCCGGCGACGGAGGCCGCATTCTGCAGCGCCGTGCGCGTGACTTTGCACGGGTCCAGCACGCCCATTTCCACCATGTTCCCGTACACGTTGGTCGCCGCGTTGTAGCCGAAGTTGATATCGCCGCCGTCACCGTTGACGACGCGATCGACGACGACCGATCCTTCGCCACCGCTGTTGGCAACGATCTGGCGTAACGGTGCTTCCAGTGCCCGCCATACAATCCTGATGCCGGCGTCCTGATCCGTATTCGCACCATGCAACGCGTCGAGCGCTTTACGAGCGCGCAGGTAAGCGACGCCACCGCCGGGCAGGATGCCTTCTTCGACCGCCGCGTGGGTCGCATGCAAGGCATCTTCGACGCGCGACTTGCGCTCCTTCATCTCGAATTCGGTGGCCGCGCCGACCTTGACGAGCGCGACGCCGCCTGACAGCTTGGCGGCGCGCTCCTGCAGCTTCTCGCGGTCGTAGTCGCTCTTGGTTTCTTTCATGGATTCCTTGATCGCCGCGATCCGGGCATCGATCTTGCTGCGCTCGCCAACGCCGCCGATGATGGTTGTGTTTTCCTTGTCGATCTCGACGCGCTTGGCGCGCCCGAGGTTGGCAAGCTCGACTTTCTCCAAGGTGAGTCCAAGCTCCTCGGAGATCACCTGTCCGTTGACGAGTACGCCGATATCTTCGAGCATCGCCTTGCGACGGTCGCCGAATCCGGGCGCCTTGACCGCGCACGTCTTCAACACCCCGCGAAGGGAGTTGACGACAAGCGTCGCGAGCGCCTCGCCCTCGACCTCCTCGGCGATTATCAGGAGCGGTTTGGCCGCCTTCGCGACTTGCTCGAGAACCGGCAGCAGATCGCGGATCGCCGAGATTTTCTTGTCGTAGATCAGGATCAGCGGATCTTCGAGGACGGTGCGTTGCTTGTCGGGGATGTTGATGAAATAGGGTGACAGGTAGCCGCGATCGAATTGCATGCCTTCGACCACTTCCAGCTCGCTTTTGAGGCCCGTTCCGTCTTCGACGGTAATGACGCCATCCTTGCCGACTTTCTCCATGGCGTTGCCGATGATCTCGCCGATCGTCGGGTCGGAATTGGCGGAGATCGTGGCGACCTGGGCGATTTCGGTGCGCGATCCGCAGGGCTTGGCAAGCTTCTTCAACTCATCCACGACGGTCTCGACGGCCTGATCGATGCCGCGTTTGAGATCCATCGGATTCATCCCGGCCGCAACGAACTTCATCCCTTCGACCACGATCGCCTGGGCGAGCAACGTTGCGGTCGTGGTGCCGTCGCCCGCGACATCGGATGTCTTCGACGCGACTTCGCGCACCATCTGCGCGCCCATGTTCTCGAAGGGATCCTCGAGCTCGATTTCCTTGGCAACGATCACGCCGGAATTGATGACGATCGGCGCGCCGAACGATCGCTCGAGGACCACTGTTCGCGCCTTGGGGCCCAAGGTCACCTTTACGGCATTGGCAAGGGCCGTCACGCCCTTGATGATCTTGGCGTAGGCATCTTCGCCGAACAAAATCTGTTTCGCGGCCATGTGCAGGGCTCCCGTTGCATGAGGTGAGTTCCAGAGCGAGCGTACCTAAGCGCGTCGGACAGCCATTGACCTTGATCAAACGAACGTTTTGCTAGGGCAACATCGCTAACGCAATTTCCAAGAGAATGAGATGAGCAAGTGTTCCAGGAAGCGTACGCAGGCAGCGGAAACAGTCGAGCGCACAGACCGATAACTTGCCAGATCATGGGAATCAATTGGAGGGCGATCAATCTAGCACCACGGTCAAAGAGAGCCCAGATATCTTGGGCTCTTATCATGTGTGCTGTTTGATTTATTGTCCCAAAGCGGCAAGCCGACTTATCCGTTGCGCAACGATTGCTCTTAGAGGCGCTGCATGATGGCTACGAATGGTTGAGCGTGTGCTCGGCGACGGCCAATTGCGCGAGCACGGCGTCGAAATCCGGTGGCGGCGTGAGGAACATCGCGCGCATCTGCGTGTAGTCGCGGGCGAGCGCGGCGGTGCGGGTTGAAGGTGGAAGCAGGCGGAACGTGCCGGGCCTGGCGAGGTCGTAGCGAGCCCACTGCCGTGCGAACACGCGGCTCTTCCACTCGACGACGCGCGCGCACAGTGCGTGGTCGTTCAGCATCATGGTCGCCTGCGCGTGTTGAAGCAACCGTGCCACGTCGGCGTAGTGCCGCGCATAGCGGTTGGGCGCGGGTTGATCAGCAGGTCGATGGTGCTCGGCGTGCAGGATGGTCGCCTTCTCCCAGAACGTGCGCGGCAGCTCCAGCGCGGTGACCATGCACTGCCAATCCGGGAAAGCCGCGGGGAAATCGTTGACAACCCAAGGGTGAATCGGGTGCTGCTCGATGGGGCGCTGATCGGTGAGCGAACCGAGCTCGAGCGTCACCTCACGCTTCAAGTACTCGAAGCCCGACACTTCCGCCGTGGGATACTCGAAGTGGACAACGGGCGAGCGTGCAACCGCGTCAACTTCGTATTGCAGCCACGGCGCACCGTCCTTGCGCTTGCCAAGATGCGCCGCGATGTGCGCTTCGAGTCGTGGCATGAGGAACGCGCGGGTGCGCTCCCCACACTGCTCTTGCATACGGGCAAGAGTGGCATCGCGTCGAGTGCGGCTCTTCATCACGTCGAACTCGACTTCGTTCGCACCGATGAAGGCCGGCGACATCGACAGGTCGATATCTTCGGAAAACCGATCGATCACGCCGTACACCTTGGACAATGACGTTCCACCCTTGAACACCAGATGCGGCGCGAGTTCGGTATCGGTGAACAGCAGCCCGAGCAGCCAAGAGACCCAGAAGTCTTTCTCGACCATCACGCTCGATGCCGACATGCGCGCTGCCGTTTGCGCGAATGCGAGCGCGCGCCGCTCAGACGGCAGGGCAACGAACTGCGAGGCCAGTGCCGTCATGTCAAATCAGTCTGTTGCCAAGGCGCGCAGCGTCGACTGCAGCCAGCCTGGGGCCAATGTCAAATCGGCCAGCAGTGCGCGTCGATCATTTGCCGGCAGTGTGCGACGCAGCTTGGCCAGACGCTGCGGCGTCATATGCTCGGGCCCGAGGCTGCGCAGCGCCTGGATCACGAGCCCACTCGTTCGGCCGGCGGCGGCCATCTGCCGTGGCGTGGTGCGCTTGAGCACGATCTGCATCGGCCCGGCCTTCACGGTGCGGCTGGTGCCATCGGTCAAGAATTCCACGCGCGCCGGCACTTGGTCCGACAGGCCGAGCAAGTTGGCGGCGTACGGGCCGGTGGGTTGAAGCCGCAATCGGTCCTTTCCCGTAAGTGCCGCGACCACAGCATCCACCGAAGGCCACAGCGTGCCAAGCAGCGGGTCTTGGCGCGGCTTGTCGTAAAGGCCTCGAGACAGACGCCTGAGCTGGCCCCGCGTGACGAGCCGCTGCAGCACCTTGTCGATGGCCGCGCGACCACCGTGGCTGGCAAAGAGTGCCGGCGTGAACACAGCACCTGACTTTGCGCGCCGCACCTGGCGTGTGATGGCTGCGTTGATGCTGGATGCGACTGCGCGGCGCGGCTGGCTGGCTCGTTTAGTTGCTTGGTCTCGTGCCGATGTGCTTGGATTCATGTCCGAAAAATAGCATGTTTTTCGGACATTAGAAAGCGTGACCAGCCCGCATGTCCGGGCGCTTGTACACGCCACCCGACGGAATCGGGCCTTGATGACATTCGATCTGGACGCACTCTGCTATATCTCGGCCAAGTGCGCCTCCCAAATGGCGAGCGCTTGGACTTTCTCGGCCAAATAGTCATGGCGATCGTAATGACGTCCTTGCACGCCCGACGTGCGCCCATGTGGGAGTACCTGCGCGCGAACGTCTTTGGTGATGCCAAGGGCCGCAAGCCGCGTCTCCACGGTACGGCGCAGATTGGCGGCACTGTATGCACCCGCCGCAAGCTTCTTGTTCAATGCGCACGCGATTCTTGGTTTGCCGCTCGCGCGCCAGAGAATTCTTCTCCGCCTCGATCGCACAGGCGTTGATGATCGGCGTCGATGTGCTGCGGGTCGATGTGGCTTAGGACTATGCGATCGATTCGACGATCTTGGCAATTCCATTGACTTCCGCGCCATTGGGCGAAAGAGTCGCCTACATGCTGGTCGAGGACTAGGCCGCGCCCTTTGTAGGACGATTCCTACCGGCGTCCGCATCCTCCTACCCTCGGAATCAGTCATGGCTGATGGCGTATGAAGGCAGAACTCCGGAAACTTGGGTTGTCGTCGCACCATCACGTGAATAGATCGAAGTCTTTCAATCGCCCACAAGGGAACAGAGCCACACCATGACAACGGACGCCGTAACGCCAGGTCGTTTGCGGCGGGCCATGTGAGATCCGCCTTGTTCGCTCTCGGCTTTCGTCCGTTCTATCTGCTCGCGGCCCTTTTTGCTGCGCTCTCGCTGCCGTTCTGGGTCTTCGAGCATCTAGGCGGGATGCCGTTGTTCGGCGGTTATCTCGTGGGCGTGCTCTGGCATGCGCACGAGATGGTGTTCGGCTTTGCGATCGCCGTGATCGCGGGCTTCCTCTTCACCGCTACCCGCAGCTGGACCGGACTAGACACACCGTCGGGCGCGCCACTGGCCGCGTTGGCTGCGCTATGGCTTGCAGGGCGTGTGCTGGTCATCACCGGACCGGGGCCGATCGCCGCGGTCGTCGATGCGAGCTTCCTGCCTATTGTTGCCTTCGCGCTTTGGTTGCCGCTCCGACGCGCACGCAGTCCGAATCAATTCTTCGTGGGCATCCTGCTCGGATTCGCGGCGCTCAACATCGTGTTCCATGTGGCGCATCTGCATCGGACGGATTGGCCGGCATTGTCAGCCGTAGAGGGGGCGCTGGCGATTGTCGTGCTGATGGTCACGATCATGGGCGGTCGCGTCGTCCCTGCCTTTACCGTCAATGCGATTCCGACCGCACGGGTACGCCGCTACGCAAGGCTCGACCAGGCTGCGATCACAACCGTCATCCTCGCGATGGGCGCGTACCTGACGGCCGCGATGCCGGTCATCACCGCGGTCCTCGCATTCGCGGCCGCCATCGTCAATGCGGCACGCCTCGTTCTTTGGGATCCGCTTGCCACACGGCGCACACCGATCCTGTGGATCCTGCACATGTCCTACGCATGGATACCGATCGGATTCGCGCTGCTTGGGCTTGGCGTGCTGCGCGGGACCGAGTTGCCCGTGTACGCGATGCACGCATTCGGGGTCGGGGCCATCGGTGGCATGGTGATCGGCATGATCACGCGCACGGCGCGCGGCCATACCGGGCGGCCTCTGCAAGCAGGCGCGATGGAAGTCTCGGCCTACCTGCTTGTGCATCTGGCCGCTTTACTTCGCGTGTTCGCGCCCATTTTCTGGCCAAGCGGCTATGTGGTGTCCGTGATTGGTTCCACCGCATTGTGGTCGTTGGCATTCGCGATCTATGCCATCGTCTATTTCCCAATCCTGACGAGACCGCGTGTCGACGGGAAACCGGGATGACGCGCGAAACCTGGTCGGGCCGTTTCGGTTTCATTCTCGCCACCGTCGGCTCGGCGGTCGGCATCGGCAGCATCTGGAAGTTTCCCTACGAAGTCGGTGAGAACGGCGGTGGCGCATTCGTGCTCTTCTACATTGCGGGCCTTGCGCTAATCGTCGTCCCGCTGATGTTTGCCGAGTTCGCGATCGGCCGGCGCGGGCAGGGCGATGCAATGACCAGCATTACGGCGGTCGCCGTCCGGCATGGCGCAAGCCGATGGTGGGCGGTTGCGGGGCTCATTGGCGTGATCACTGGGTTTCTGATCCTGAGCTTTTACTCTGTGATCGGTGGATGGACGCTCGCGTACGCATTCGACACCATCGTGTCGGGCCTTGCCACACCGGAGCCCCGCGCGGTGCGAGCGCGTTTTGACAGCCTGCTCGCAGCCCCATGGCGACAGCTTGCCTATCACGCATCGTTTCTTCTCTGCGTGATGCTGATCGTCGCGCGAGGCATCAAGGGTGGCATCGAAGCGGCCTCGAAGGTGTTGATGCCGGTACTCGCTGTTCTGATGATTGCCCTCGCGACGTATTCCTCCGTGGAAGGTGATCTGGCTGCAGCGTTGCGTTATCTGTTTCAACCGGATTGGCAGAGCGTTTCACCGCGGGTCGCGTTGGATGCACTGGGGCTCGGTTTTTTTTCGATCGGCGTCGGGATGGGGTTGATGATCACTTATGCGGCTTACGCCGATGCGAGCATCAACTTGAGGCAGGTGGCGATCGTGTCCGTTGTCGCGGACACCGCCATCTCTCTATTGGCGGGGCTTGCCGTGTTCCCGATCGTGTTCGCTTACGGATTGAATCCTGCAGGCGGGCCGGGACTCGTTTTCGTTACCTTGCCGCTGGCGTTCGCACAGATGCCGTTCGGAGCAATTGCCGCGAGCAGTTTTTTTCTCCTCCTCTTCATTGCCGCATTGGCCTCCGCCATCTCGATGCTGGAGATCGTCGTGGCGCTCCTGACGACTCACTTCCGCTGGCCGCGGGCGCGGGCATGCTTGGCCACGGGCATCGCGTGCTTCGTGTTCGGCATCGGCACCGTCTTGTCGTTCAACCGGTGGGCGGTATGGTTTCCGCTCGACATGTTGGATCGATTCGCGACGGCTACGGTCTTTGACCTGCTCGACTACCTGACCTCGAACGTGTTACTGCCGATCGGCGGGCTTGGTCTCGCACTGCTCGTTGGATGGGCGTTACCCGCGCGGTTACTCAAAGAGGAACTTTCCTTGACGACGGCCGGGGCCGCGCTATTGCGCGCCGTTCTTCGGTACATCGTGCCCATCGTAATTGGGGCGATCGTGCTGGCCTCGATCGTGCGTTGAGCCAATAGGCGCTTTCATCTCGAAAGAAGTTGTTGCACTTGATCTTGCGCAAATGCCCGCCGTCCCCCATGGGTAACCTCGCTGCTAACAACAGACCATCAGGAGATGCGCATGAATCGCCTTTCACACTATGTCCTCACAGCGCTCGCCGCCATAGCACTTTGTGGTTGCAGTCGATCCGATCAAACGCCAACGGCCAATGTGGCAACGACCACCCCCGACACCGGTGGATCAGCACGCGGCGACTTCGGCCCACCCCAAGGCGAGCCGATCAAGGCGGTGTTGACGAGCCCGCCCGAGGTTCCGCCCGCAACGAACCGGAAGACACCGGCGAAGGTCATCGTCGAGCTGGAAGTGCGCGAGCTCGAATTGGAGATCTCCGAGGGCACGCGCTACATGTTCTGGACGTTCGGCGGCACGGTTCCGGGCAGCTTCATCCGCGTGCGCCAGGGCGACACGGTGGAGTTCCATCTCATGAACCATCCCGACTCGAAGATGCCGCACAACATCGATCTGCATGGCGTCACCGGTCCGGGCGGCGGCGCGGCCTCGAGCTTCACCGCGCCAGGGCATCGAACGCGTTTCACATTCAAGGCGCTGAACGCCGGGCTGTACGTCTATCACTGCGCGACCGCGCCGGTCGGCATGCATGTCGCCAACGGCATGTACGGACTCATGCTGGTCGAGCCGCCCGAAGGTCTGACGCCGGTCGATCGCGAATACTACGTGATGCAGGGCGATTTCTATACGACAGGCAAGTACCGCGAGAAAGGGTTGCAGTCGTTCGACATGCAGAAGGCGATCGATGAGCGCGCCACATACGTGCTCTTCAACGGCGCGGAAACCGCGCTGACGGGTGATCGAGCGCTGAAGGCGAAGGTTGGGGAACGTGTACGGCTCTTCGTCGGTAACGGTGGCCCGAACCTTGTTTCGAGTTTCCATGTGATCGGCGAGATCTTCGACAAGGTCTGGTTCGAAGGCGGCACCCGGTTCCAGGAGAATGTGCAGACCACACTCGTACCGGCCGGTGGCGCGGCCATCGCGGAATTCCGCACCGAGGTGCCGGGCAGCTACATTCTTGTCGACCATTCGTTGTTCCGCGCGTTCAACAAGGGGGCGCTCGCGATCATGAAAGTAGAAGGCGCGGAGAACCCCGCGATCTACTCAGGCAAGGAAATCGACGAGGTCTATCTTGGCGATCGTGTCGCCGATCTCGCCTCAGTAGGCACAGCAGCGCGCGCCGCAGCGGCGGGTACCTTGACGAAGGATGCGCAAATCAAGGCGGGCGCTGCGCTCTACAACGGCACGTGCTCAGTCTGTCATCAAGGCAATGGCCAAGGTCTGCCTGGTGTCTTCCCGCCACTTGCCAAGGCCGACTTTCTCTTGGGTGATTCCGCGCGAACGATTGACGTCGTCCTGAACGGCCTGTCCGGTCGAATCAAGGTCAATGGCACCGAATACAACTCGGTCATGCCGCCGATGAACCAGCTCAACGATGACGAGATCTCGAACATCCTCACCTTCGTCAATAGCAGTTGGGGGAACAGTGGGAAGGCGTTCAGTCAGGCAGAGGTCGCAGCGGTTCGCAAGGCGGCACCCAAGCCACGTGCCAGTGGTGATTGATCGATGCGAATCGTCCCCTCAAGATTGAATTATCGTCCGTTGCGATGCGCGCTGATGGCCGGCGCGCTGGCGACCTCCGGGTTCGCATGCATGCCGCAGATCGCGGGCGCTGCGGAATATCGTTCGCTTCCCGGTGGCATGCTGCGAACGATCTTCCCGCCCGATGGCAAGACGGCTGCGGCCAGGGTCGAGCCGTTTGCAATGCGCACGACGCCGGTTTCTGTCGCAGAGTTCCAGGCCTTCGTCAAGAAACGTGGGGAATGGCGGCGCGACAAGGTCCCAACCGTTTTTGCTGACAGTCATTACCTTGCGAGTTGGCCAAGCGCTGGCGCGGCCGATCCGGAGCGCGCGGGGCAGCCCGTCACGCAGGTCAGCTGGTTCGCCGCCGCCGCGTACTGCGAGAGCGAAGGCGGACGGCTGCCGACCTGGTATGAATGGGAGCTTGCGGCGGCCGCCGACGAGAAGCGAGCCGATGCGCGGGACGACCCGGCCTGGCGCGAACGCATTCTCGGTTGGTACGGCCGCCCCTCGACCGATCCTTTGCCGAAGGTCGGCAAGTCCGCGGCGAATATCTTCGGCATTCGCGATCTTCACGGCGTCGTTTGGGAGTGGGTCCATGACGCCGGCAGCCTGATGGTGAGTGCCGACAATCGCGAGCAGGGCGATCCGGACACGATGCGATTCTGCGGTGCGGGCGCGCTGTCGGCGAACGATCGTGAGAACTACGCGGTGTTGATGCGGGTCGCATTGCTGTCGTCGATGAGCGCGGCTGGAACGACCCGTAACCTCGGCTTTCGTTGCGTGCGACCACACGCCGTCACGAGGAATGGCAAGCCATCATGATCAGGCTGATTTTTGTCGCAGCGCTCGCGCTCGGCAGCACATCGACCTTTGCCGAGCTACCGCGCGACTCGGTGTATCAACTTGCTGCCGTCATGGAAGATCAGGACGGACACACCCAGCACTGGTCCGCCAACCGGGGCGAGGTGCGAATCGTCACGATGTTCTACTCGAGCTGTCCTTACGCCTGCCCGCTGATCGTCGAGACCATCAAGGCGGTCGAAGCGGCACTGCCTGCCGCGGAACGGTTGCGATTGAAAGTCACTATGGTGAGCTTCGATCATGAGCGCGACACCCCCGCGCAGTTGAAGAAGGTCGTGGCGCAGCGCTCGATCGACGAAGCGCGTTGGCATCTCTATCGCACCGATGACGCCTCGGCACGCCGTCTCGGCGGGTTGCTCGGCGTGCAATACCGCAGGCTGTCCGATGGCGAGTACAACCACTCGTCGGTGTTGATTCTGCTCGACGCGGAAGGGCGCATCCTGATGCGCTCGAATCGCATCGGCGTGCCGGATCCGAAGTTCGTCGCTGCGGTGCGAGGCGCGCTTCGATACTAGATCAACCACGACGACTCAACGGCTCGACGGTCTCAACGTAGTGGGTGCTGCGAGCGGGCACTTTCGATGGTCGGGTGCGTCACCACCGATCGTTGAGGTCGGAATGGATCCGTCGTGCTGCCGTCGAGTCGTCGACCGTGATTCGGGGTGATCTACGGTGCGAAGATCATTGTTCCAGCGACCAGGCGCAGCACCGTCGGCAAGTCGGTGCGGATTCTCTCGGCGAGCGATCGGGTGATCACCACGACACCGGGACGCAGCGTGCGTATCACCCGACCAAGGGAAGCCGCGGAAAAAGATTCGATGTTGTCGAGGTGGCGAATCGCGCGGTTCGATTCCTTCGCCATGGATCGGAGGGCCTGCCTGGCCGCTTGCGCATCCTGTGCGCTCGCCTCGGGTGTCCACACCGCAAGCGTCACGGTGCCGCCCAGATTCCGCAACACGCGATCGAGGCGCTCGATCGCGCCCGGTGTCGCATCGATAATCGCGAGGATCGGCGCATCGGCATCGTGAGGTGTATAGAGTCGGGTCGGTTCCGGTCGCGCCACCGGCAACTCGAGCCCGGCCTTGCCCACCACCGTGATGTCGTGCGCGCCGGCCCGCTCGAAGGGCCAGTCTATCGCGCGGCCACGGAGCACCTCGAAGGTCCAACCTAGTCCCAGCTTGCGGGCGGCCACCGATACCGCGCGCTCGACATCGGCGGCCTCACGCTTCAACGCACGTTCAATCTCGGCCAGCCCGAACGGGCGTGCGCCGCATGCGAGCGACCCGATTTCGAAGGTGCAGGGCAGCGCCGCGGCACGCAGGAGGTCTTCGTCCCGAACATAGGTGGCGGAGAGCTCGGCATGCATCGCCGCGGCAAGATTTGTCGCGGCATCGATCGCCCTTGCTGCATGCACCGCCGAAACTGCAAGCGCGAGACGCACCGCGCGCGTGGTGGTGGCCTCGCTCATGGCGCCCTCACCACGCGGTTACTCGGCTGTCGCTTCGGTGGCGCGCGCCGTTCTTTCTTGGGGAGCGTGAGTACATGAAGTTGCGCGAGGCGCGCAGCGACGCGACCGTTCACCGAGTCCGGCTCGAATTCCCCGCGCAGATCTTCGACACCAGCGTTCTGACTGGTGAATAGCGCCAGCGCTTCGTCGATATGCGAGACGGCGTAGACATGGAACGTTCCTTCGGCGGCGGCCTGCACGACGTCTTCGCGCAACATGAGATGTTGTTGGTTCGATGCCGGAATCACCACGCCTTGAGAGCCGGTCAGGCCCCGTGACGCGCAAAGATCGAAGAAGCCCTCGATTTTCTCGTTGACGCCACCGATTGCCTGAACCTGTCCGCGCTGATTGATCGATCCGGTGATCGCAAGGTCCTGCCGCAGGGGCACGTCCGCGAGCGATGAGACGAGGGCCATCAGCTCGGCCACCGACGCGCTATCGCCTTCGACCGTGCCGTAAGTCTGCTCGAATGACAACGTCGCATGCAACGACAGCGCGCGCAGTCGCGAGAAGCGGGCCGCCAGGAATGCACTCAAGGTGAGAACACCCTTGGAATGGATCGGCCCGCCCAGCGCCACCTCCCGATGGATGTCGATCAACTCGCCTTTACCGAGCCGGGTGGTTGCGGTGATCCGGGTGGGCTGGCCAAATCGCGTGCGACCGAGCTGGAAGACTGACAGCCCGTTGACTTGGCCGATCACGCTGCCAGTGGTATCGATCATTACGATGTCGCGTTCGATCGATTCGCGCATGCGCTCTTCGATCAGGTTCGAACGCACGCGTTGCGCGGCGACGGCGCCGCGAATATCGGCGGCGGTCACTGTGCCACGGGCCGCGCTCGCCGCCTGAAAATCCGATTCGACCAGCAATTCATCGATGCTCTCACGGTGGATCGACAGTTTCGCGCTGTCATCAGCGAGGCGGGCGCAGTGTCCGAGCACGGCCGCAATCGCATCCCGATCGAACGGCCGCAGTCGCCGATCGCGGATCATCGTGGCCATCATCTGGACCAGCGCCGCGCGATTCCCATCATTCCACGGGATCTCATCGGTGAACTCCGCGGCAAGCTTGAAGAGCGCGGAGAACTCGGGATCGTGCGACGACAAAAGATAGTAGATGTCCCGGCTGCCGAACAGCACGACCTTGACTTCGCAGGGAATCGGATCGGGTTCCAGGGTCACCGTACTGAAGAGGCCGTACGCCTGTCCGGCCGATTCAATGCTGAGCTTGCGGGCGGTGAGGGCGCGCTTGCGACCGTCCCACGCAAACGGCTGGGTGAGCAGCTTCAATGCATCGATCAGAAGGTAACCGCCCCGCGCGCGGTGCAGGGCGCCCGCGCGAATGAGGGTGAAGTCGGTAACGAGCGTTCCCAACTGCGAGATGTGCTCGAGGTGTCCGAGCAGATTCGGAAAGGTCGGATACTCCTCCACGACGACCGGTGCGCCATCCTCCGCATCATGATCCACCAGAACGTTAACTTGGTAGCGGCGCAGATCGATCTTGTTGCGCACGTTCATGCCGGGGATCATCATCATAGGCGGGTCGGACGATTTCTTGAATTCCTCGGCGTGTTCGATCACATCCTCTTTGGCGGCGTCGATGAATACCAGCACGCGAGGAAGCGAGAGATAGCGATTGCGCACTTCATCGGTCAGCCGGGCGACCGCAAAGCCGATCAGCTCGCGCGTCAGGGCGCGGACGCGGTCGGCCCGTTCGCGGCGCCATTCGACCGCGTCCCGCACTATGTGCTCGAGATCGGCCTGGTACTTCGCGATCTTCGCGCCGATTTCGCGTTGCGCCTCTTCCGGGAGCTTGTGATAGACCTCCGGGGTCATGACCTCCTTGTCGGCCAGGGGCGCGAACGAGAAGCCGGCCGGCGTGCGCACCAGCGCAATGCCGTTACGCGAAGCCTCTTCGCCCAGCGCTTCGAATGCGTGGGACTGGCGCTCGTTGTACTCGGCATCGATTGCTTCCAGGCGCGCGCGGAACTCGTCACTCTCGAAGGTCGCTGGAATCGATGTGCGGAGCTCCTCGATCCAACGCTCCATGTCCTTCTTCAACTTTGCCGCCTGACCGGCCGGCATGGCAATCGCGATCGGCCGGCGCGGTTCGACGAAGTTATTCACATAGCACCAATCGTCGGGCCGCGGCTGCCCGCGCGCTGTCGTGCGCAACAGCGCTTCGACCGTCGTACGCTTGCCGACACCGGCGGGTCCGAGTGCAAAGACGTTGTAGCCTTCGTGGACCACGCCTACTGCAAGCTTCAGCGCATCGACTGCGCGTGATTGGCCGATTGGCTCGAGCGAACCCTCGAGCTCGGCCGTGGAAGAAAATGATAGATCCTCGGCGCGGCACGAACGGCGCAGTTGTGCCGGAAGCAAGTGCGCTTTGCTCACATAGACTTTTTCGCCTCGGCTCACGTCGACATCCTCGCCTCGGCCGTCCTGCCGCGAGACCGTGTTGATCGCGGGCTCCATGGAAAGCTCAACTCATCGCAAAGGCAGGTCGAAAGATCGTGCTGCGTGCGCGAACGGATGCGAGCGCGGCGGGCGCCACGTGCCTTGCCGGGCGGATCCTCGATGGCGTCGCAACCGGTTCTTCCGTCACACGCCTGAGGGCCGCTGCATCGAGGATGTCGATCTTCTTCAGATGGGCCTTGATGAGGCGAGCCGCACCGAACGCCGACAGCGCACGGCTTACCGTCTCCAGCTGCAAACCAAGATAGCTGCCGATCTCCTGGCGCGTCATGCGCAGGTTGAACGACCTGCGCGAGTATCCGAGCGCGCCGAAGCGGTTGGACAGATCGAGCAGGAACGCCGCTACGCGCGCATCCGCCCCGAGCGAACCGATGACGTAGAGCATCGCTTGTTCCCGGACCAGCTCGCGGCTCAGGATGCCGTACACGATGTGCTCGACCGCGGGAAGCTGGCGCGCGAGCGCCGCGAGGCGGGAGAACGGGACGACGATCACTTCGGCCGCCTCGATGGCGATCGATTCGGACGTATAGCGGCCGGCGGCAAGTCCGTCCGCGCCCATCACATCGGCCTGCATCCGAAACGATACGACCTGTTCGGTGCCGGACGGATCGAGCAGGAGTGTTTTGAAGAATCCCGATCGCACCACATAAAGCGAATGGAATGCATCACCCGCGCGATAAAGGACTTCGCCTTCGGCGATGCGGCGCGTCGTGAATGTCGCGCCATCGAGCGAACAATCGGCGTCGAGATCGAATCGCAGCAACCGCGCGAGCTCGCGGGGATCGACGTTTACCGATTGATGACTGACCGATCCGGCTTGGGATTGGGTTGTGACGGGCAGTGCGTTGGGTCCGGTGTGATCGGTGAACACGGCGTCGCTCCTGTTCGATGGGTTTCGCTTCAAGCTGTGCGAAGTATGCGAACAGGTGCGGCTCTCCACCATCGGCCAAGGCTGAATCTGCGGGTCGGCGGTGTCCGACCCTGGTAGGAATCGTCCTACAAAAATTTGGGTGTCGTCGTTCGCCTAGGCTTACGCGACCGTGGGCCCGGTGCCCCGCGGAGGGGGTATTGGGGGGGATTCATTGGGGGGGCCGAGCGCGCGGGGGGCACCCCCGGGGTTGCCCAACGCAAGCGACAGGCGCACCGACGCGTGGGCCA
>JANMUI010000287.1:0-11538 GCA_031391405.1 Betaproteobacteria bacterium | reverse complement strand
CGATCTGGACGATGCCGATCCGTTGCTGGTCGTCGATGGCACCGCATTGGGTGCGACACCGGACTTCATGCGCTACATCGCCGAGAGCCCGCTCAACGAGACGATCGGCGCCACACTCGGGACCATGAAAGCGCAGGGTCGCGGTCGGCTCACGCTTGGCCTCAAGTTGCCGTTGAAGCGTCTCGCGCAGACGCAGGCGAGCGGCAGCTTCGAATTCCTGGGCAACGAAATCACGCTCGCTCCCGATGAGCCGCCGGTCACCAAGCTCAATGGCAAGGTCGATTTCCAGGACCGCGGGGTCAGTGCCAAAGCGCTCACCGGTGAATATCACGGCGGGGCCGTGCGTGCGGATTTGACGGCGCGCGATGGGACATTCCAGTTGTCCGCACAAGGTTCGGTCGGCATGGACAGCGTGCGGCGCGCCTATGGCGTGCCATTTGGTGAGTACGCGACCGGTACTGCCCGCTACAGTGCATCGATCAATGCCTCCGCCACCCAATATGCATTGACTGTCGAATCGAATCTGCAGGGCGTGAAAATCGGGCTCCCCGCGCCGTTCGGCAAAACCGCCGATGCGGAGATGGCGTTCAAGCTCGAGCGCAATATCGAAGAGGCCGCGGCCGGCAAAGGCCCACCGATGCGCAATCAGATGCGGGTGTCGATAGGACCGATGGTCAATGTACTCGCGCGTTTCCGTCTGGACAACAAAGTGAACACTCTTGATCGGGCCGCGGTCATGCTCGGGGACGCTACCGCCGTTCTGCCCGATCGCCCCTTGGTCAGCGTCAGCGGGAATCTGAAGACGCTCGATATTGATCAGCTCATGCCCGTGCTACGAAAAACCACCGGCGGTGGGCCGGCATCGGCCGCGGTGCCGCCGATCGGGCCGATCACGATGTATGCGGGTGAGCTCATCGTCGCCGGAAGGCGTTTGCATGACGCGCAGCTTCACGTCGATATCGTTCCAGTGGGGTGGACAGCGAATATCACGTCACGCGAATTGGCCGGGGATCTTAGCTGGGCCGAGGCCGGTGATGGTCGGATGACCGCCCGCTTCAAGAGCTTCGCGTTGCCTGAATTGGCGGTTCCGGAAGGCGCGCCGGAAACCTCTACGCTCCGTGAGTTGCCCGGGCTCGATATCGTCGCCGAGTCGTTTTCTGCGTACGGCAAGCGCTTCGGGCGACTCGAGCTCGAAGCGACCAACGAGGCGGCGGGTTGGCGCATCAAGAAAATCACGTTGGCCGCGCCGGAAGGAACGATTCATGCGAATGGACTCTGGCAACCGCCCGATCGCGGCGATCGCACCGAGCTCGATGTGGCGGTCGATGTGAGTGATGTCGGCGGTTATCTTGCGCGGGTTGGGCAACCCAGCGCGGTCGCCGGGGCGCAGGCAAGGCTTGAAGGCAAGCTGGCGTGGAAGGGGCGCCCCACCAGCATCGACTACCCGACGCTCACCGGTACCCTGTCGTTGAAGGCAGCGTCCGGTCGGTTTCTAAAGGCCGAACCCGGGATTGCGCGTTTGCTTGGCGTGCTCAGCTTGCAGTCGCTGCCGCGCCGGATGTCGCTCGATTTCCGTGACGTGTTTACCGACGGATTCTCGTTCGATGAGATCAATGCCACGGCTGCAATCGCCAAAGGGGTCATGACGACCAGTGAATTCCGGATGATCGGGCCGGCGGCGGGCGTGGGAATCGCGGGCGATGTCGATCTCAACAAGGAAACGCAGAAGCTGCGCGTGCGCGTCGTGCCGATCATCGGCGATAGCGTGGCCGCGGTCGCCGGACTCGCCCTGTTGAATCCACTGGTCGGGCTGGGCAGTTTCATCGCCCAGCGCCTCCTCAAGGATCCGATCGGACGGTTGCTTGCCCATGAGTACGCGATCACCGGAAGTTGGGACGATCCTAAAGTCGAGCGCGTCTCGATATTTCGTGCGCCGAGCGCGACGACCGGAGAGGGGACGCCGCAATGAATAGCGTGATCAGCAATGATCCCCCCCTAGGAGTCTGCGCGGCAGAGCGCGCACACTCCTTTAAGCAGACGCAATTGTTTAGGAAACGACGCTTTGCGAGCGAAATTCGCTCGATTTGGGCGTTATCGCTTGACGCATTCGCGGGAATTAAGGCACGTAGCGTCTGCCATCAGGAATCTGCGCGGTCTGCCGCGCAGATTCCTAGCGGAGTTTCGTGGACATTCACGATGGGTCTTGGGGCTCTGGATGGATAAGTCTGTCGTCGCCGCCGTGCAGATGGTATCGACCCCGCTCGTCCAGGAAAATCTCGACACCGCGCGCCGACTGGTTCATGCAGCCGCAGAACAAGGGGCGCGCTTCGTTGTCCTGCCTGAATATTTCTGCATCCTCGGCATGAACGAGCGGGACAAAATCGCGGTTCGGGAGACGGATGGTGACGGGCCGATCCAGGCGTGTCTTGCCGATATCGCGCGGCGCGAGCATGTGTGGCTGGTGGGCGGTTCGGTACCCATCGCCACCGCCGCGCCCGACAAGGTGCGAAGCGCGTGCCTCGTGTACGACGATCGGGGCGAGCGGGTCGCGCGCTACGACAAGATTCATCTCTTCGGATTCGAATCCGGTATTGAGCGGTATCGCGAGGCGAATACGATCGAGCCGGGTACGACACCGCTTGCGATCGACACGCCGTTCGGCCGGGTCGCCTTGACCATCTGCTACGACGTGCGGTTCCCCGAGCTGTACCGTGGCCTGGGTGCGGTGGACATGATCCTCGTCCCATCTGCCTTCACTGCGACGACCGGGCGCGCCCATTGGGAGGTCTTGCTGCGGGCGCGCGCGATCGAGAATCAAGCCTATGTGCTGGCACCGGCCCAGGGCGGGCGGCATCCCAACGGCCGCGAAACCCACGGCCATACGATGATCATCGATCCGTGGGGACTGATCCTTGCCGAGCAAGCGAGCGGCGAAGCTGTCCTGACCGCCACCGTAGATCCCGCGGAGATCGCGCGGGTCCGGGCCAGCCTGCCGGCTCTCGATCACCGTCGGCTTTAGCCGCGGCCCGGTCGTCCGGCGGGGTAGAATTCGGGCATCCCGCCCCGATCTGTGGGTGGTGAGCCTCCTCAGTTCCCCCATGCCGGGCGTCTATCATCCGAACTGTGATGCATTCTGTTGACGCCTTGGAAAGCGAGAGCCAATGACTCAAGCCAGCCTGTTCCAGACAGCACAATCGACCCTGCTCGCGCCCTATTCGCTCGAAACCGCTCAACTTTCGCGCGTGTTCGGCGAGCTGATGAAGCGTGACATCGACTTTGCCGATCTTTACTTCCAGCACGCTACGAGCGAGGGCTGGAGTCTTGAAGAAGGGATCGTCAAATCGGGCAGCTTCGCGATCGAGCAGGGCGTTGGGGTCCGGGCGATATCCGGTGAAAAGACGGCCTTCGCCTACTCGGATGAGATCAGCATGCCGGCGTTGCTCGCGGCCGCCACGACCACGCGCGCCATCGCGCTCCACGGTGCGCGGGGCAAGCCACCTGCGGTCCGTACCAACGCCGGACGTTCGTTGTATCAGCCGCATAATCCGCTCGATTCGCTCGGTGACGCCGACAAGGTGACCCTGCTCGAACGATTGGAGCGCATGTGCCGGGCGATGGATCCGCGCGTGGTGCAGGTCATGGCGTCACTCGCCAGCGTATTCGAAGTGATCCTGGTCGCGCGATCCGACGGCGTGATGGGCGCCGATGTGCGTCCGCTCGTGCGCGTTTCGGTATCGGTCATTGCCGAGCAGAATGGCCGGCGGGAGCAAGGCTCTTCCGGTGGCGGAGGGCGCACCGACTACGGACACTTCACCGATGCGCGATTGCACGAATACGCCAAGGCGGCGGTCGACCAGGCACTCATCAATCTTGAATCGCGACCGGCACCGGCCGGCACGATGACAGTGGTGCTCGGGCCGGGATGGCCGGGCGTGTTGCTGCACGAAGCGGTCGGCCACGGGTTGGAGGGTGATTTCAATCGGCGCGGCACCTCCGCGTTCTCGGGCAAGATCGGCAAGCGCGTCGCGGCCAAAGGGGTCACGGTCGTCGACGACGGTACGCTGCCGGGGCGGCGAGGCTCGCTAAACATCGACGATGAGGGCAACCCGACCCAGTACAACGTTCTCATCGAGAATGGTGTGCTGAAAGGCTATATCCAGGACACGCACAACGCGAGGCTCATGAAGATGCCCGTCACCGGCAATGGGCGGCGCGAGTCGTTCGCGCATATGGTGCTACCCCGTATGACGAACACCTACATGTTGGCGGGCAACCATGTTCCCGAAGAGATCATCGCGAGCGTCGACTCGGGTCTTTACGCCGTGAGCTTCGGCGGCGGGCAGGTCGACATCACGAGCGGCAAGTTCGTGTTCTCGTGCACCGAGGCATACATGATCGAAAACGGCAAAGTCACCTATCCCGTAAAGGGCGCGACCTTGATCGGCAACGGTCCTGATGCCCTCACCCGCGTCTCGATGATCGGCAACAATCTGGAGCTCGACACGGGCGTTGGCGTGTGCGGCAAGGATGGGCAGAGCGTGCCGGTCGGCGTGGGTCAACCCACGCTGCGGATCGATGCGCTGACGGTCGGGGGGACGGCGTAGGGGCGCGGCATCCTTGGCGGCACCACACGACGGTCACACGGAAAAGCGACGTAGAAAGAAAACGTTGCTTCGACCCTTATTCGCAGCGGGGTGGGCAGGCCCAAATGGGCGAGGGTGAGAGCAATCACCGGCGGCTCTTCGAAGCCTGTCCTGAGCTTGTCGAAGGGGCAGCGATGATCTTGAGGCTGCCGCCACACTGGGCGCAGCGTTCGATGTCGAAAACCCGTTTGAGATGCTTGGCCCAACTCATACGCGCCGGCGCACCATGCGCGTGCGCGTGTTCACTCGAATCCCTGGTGGCAGGCTCGGAATGATCTTGGCGCGCAACGCAGCGTTGGGTGCGAGCACGCCGTGAGCTCGACCGTGATCGTGCCCCACGCCTGCTGCTGCGGGACCACGAAGCGGTGCACCAGCACGGTGTCGTCCGACGCGGCGGCCCGAGTCTGCGCATGTGTCGCGCACGCGACGAGAAAGGTGCTCGCAATCAGCGTGGCCAGCAAGATTCGACGGCAGACTCTCATGGGAATCTCCTTCACGGTCTGGGATTCGGTTGGCCGCAGGCCTGCGGGCGCCGCGGCGGCGAGCCCTTCACGGGCTACCGATGAAGCGGGTCCGTCAGGAAGGCGGCCATGATGTCCATCGCCTGGTCTGCCGCATCGAGCATGCCCATGCTGGATGGAAATACGTGGGGCATGCCTTGCCAAACATGCACCGTCGCATCGCTGCCTTGCGCACGCGCACGCTGCGCGTACTGGAGTGAATCATCCAGCAGCACTTCGCTGGTGCCGACATGCAGTTGAGTCGGTGCCAGGCAGGCCAGCTTGCCGTAGAGCGGCGAGGCGAGTGGATGGGTCGCGGCTTGCGCACCGAGGTACAGGGCGGCGGTCGATTTCAGCATGCCATGCGTGACAAAGGGATCTTCTTCGGCCCGCGTGGCATAGCTCGAACCGGTCAACGCCAAATCTGTCCAAGGCGAAATGACCACACAGGCCACTGGTGCCGGGCCGTTGCCAACGTCGGCGTCCGCTTGCGCCAGGGCGAGCACCGTGAGGGCAAGACCGCCGCCGGCCGAGTCGCCAACAATGGCTATCTTGCCAACCCCTGACGCAGCAAGGCAACGGTACACCGCGTGCGCGTCGCCAACCCCGGCGGGAAAGGGGCGCTCAGGGGCCAGCCCGTAGTCCGGGACAAAGGTGGGAGCCTTGATTCTCGCCGCGAATTGACCCGCAAAGTGGCGGTAGGCATGCGCCGAGCCAAGCACATACGCGCCGCCATGCAAGTACAGAAGCGCCGCATCACCGCGCATGTCTTTCGGTCGGCACCAAACGCCGCCAACACCGCCGACAACGGCCTTCTCGTAGATCATGTCGTCGGCGGCTGCGACGGCTTCGATCATGGCGTCATAGCCAGCGCGTGCTTCGGGCCCCGTCATCATGCCCTTGAACGCAGCGGACTGAGCCCGGATGGTCGCCACCGTAGCCTCATCTTTCGGGGTCAACCCGTGGTGGATGGGACGCGCCTCAAGCTTCGCCAGGATGTCTGCGGCGATGTTCTCGTCGGAGTACAGGTATTGCTGCCCGGGCTCGCTCGTGAGGACGCCCGGGTGGTTGCGCGCGAGCTCGTCGCGGATACGGCGGCGCGAGGCTTCCTCGACCGCACCGCCGAGGAGCACGGCTCCCAGTCGTGGAACCGTGGCGATGCGCTGGAGCGCCTCCGCTTCGGAAAAGGTACCGTAGGCGCTAGCGCCGCCCATCGCGCGCAGGAGGCGAATGACCTCGTCCATGCGGCCGGTGGTCTTGCCGAACACGACGAGGGACGGGGCCTGCGGGTCCGGGGAAACCAGATCCTTCATCAGCATGCTATCGAGGTTCATAGGTATCTCCTGGGTCAGCGCGCGACTAGCGCCCTGCCGCCGTCAGTGCCGGGGTGAAGACCTCGCGCGCAAACTGAGCGACGCTGCGTGCCTCGTGCCCGGTGATCTTTTGGACAAACGATGTCGTGAAGTCGCCCCAGCTCCTGGCGTACGCCACCGAGTAATCCGCCATGAGCCCCGCGCCCCACTCGCCCCACCCGCTCTTCAGGGCCAGCTCGCGAGCCCGTTCTGGTGTGACAGGCACATAGGTCAGCTCGCGGTCCAACGCTGCGCCAAGATCCCGCGCTACATCCTGGAACGACAACGAGGCCGGCCCGGTCAGGTCAAAGATCCCTTGGTCCCAGCTGCGGTCGAGCAGCACGGCAGCCGCGACGTCAGCGATGTCGCGCACATCGATAAAGCCGATCCGGGCGCCGCCCGCTGACGGTATCGGTGCCAGCACGCCGCTGGACATGATCGAATCGGCCGAGCCGAAGAGGTTCTGCATGAAATAGTTGGGGCGTAGGATCGCATAGGGCAGCCCGGAGTCCAGGATCGCGCGGTCTGCGCGTCCATGGTTGCGCGCGCTGTCCGACGGACCTCGATCTGTAGCCTTGATGGCGCTGAGGCGAACGATGCGCGGCGCCGTCGGGCTTTTCATCGCGACCTCCACGAAGCGCTCGACCATGCCCGCATCATCGGGATGTGCTGGTGTCAACAGGAACACGCTCGTCACGCCATCGAGTGCGCGAACCAGGGTCTCGGGCTGATCGAAGTCGCCGGGTGACAGCTGCACCCCACTGTCGCGCAGGGCGGCTGCCTTCGTCACGTCGCGCACGAGCGCTCGCACATTCGCGCCCCGGTCCCGAAGCGACGCAATCACCCGCTGCGAGATCTTCCCGGTTGCGCCGGTAATCAGAAACGTCTCAGCCATGTCGTTCTCCTGTAAGCGCGTGCGGCCAGCGATCTGGTCTGGTCACTAAAGCCACCCTTGCTGGTTCAGGCGTCGTTGGGTGGGTGATTTGATGGTAGTTCGTCCCAATTTTCTCCACTAGAATGAATAATTGGACAATATGTCTCATGAATGGGCCAAACGATGCATCTACGCGCGCTCACGGACTTCAACCTCGTCGCCGTCCACGGTGGCTTCGGGCGAGCCGCCCGGGCCAGTGGGCGACCCAAGGCCACGCTTTCCCGACACGTCCTTGACCTGGAGGAAAGCCTCGGCATCCGCTTGCTTGAAAGAGCGGGCCGATCGTTCAGGCTGACCGACCAAGGCAAGCTACTGCACGCTCGTACCGAAGGACTGCTCAGTGAGATCGACGAAGTCGCTCACGAATTGGCGGCAAGGCAAGACAGCCCGCGCGGGAGGCTGCGTGTGAGTTCGACCGTGACATTCGGGCACGCGTCGATGGGGCACCTGGCCGCCGAATTTGCGCGCCGCTATCCGGAAGTCCAGTTGGAGGTCACGGTCGAGGATCGGCTCGTTGATCTGATCGAAGAAGGTTACGACGCCGTCATACGTGTCAATCCACGCCCGGACAATGAACTCGTTGGAAGGTGTTTTCAGCGCGATCAGTTGCTGATCGTTGCGCCGCCATCCTTGCCACGCCCACCCAATGGCTCGGACGCCCCTTCGGCGCCGAGTGTGCCCGCCGTGGTGGGAGTCAACGCTGCCGCACTGGACACATGGACGGCGGTGGACGGCGTGTCTGAGCTGAGTTTTCTGCGCCACGCGGTACTTCGGCTGCCATCACCGCCGATGGTGCGCGATGCGGTGCTTTCCGGAGCGGGGGCGGCGACATTGGCAAGCAATTTCGTGGCTGCCGACGTAGCCGCTGGACGCCTGAGTTGCTGGGGTACGGTTCCAAACCGCAGCATCGAAGTCTGGGTGATGCACACCTCGCGCCGGTTGACCAGCAGAAAGGTGTCGGCGTTTGTGCAGTTTCTCTGCGAGAGCGCGAGCGTGGAGCCATGACCGGTCAAACGACTTCGGTTTGCGCCGCCTGGCGGCAGGCTCGGAATGATCTTGGCGTGCAACGTCGCGTTGGGCGCAAGCACGCCATGGAACCGAATCAGGTGTAAGCGCGCGCGGTACCAAGGCGGCGAGCCCTCGCATGAATTCCAGCGGCGACATGACGATTTGCATGGTGCCGTCCCGGTAGGCACTCTTCAGTTGCAGCACGACCTGGCCTGCGCTAGTACGCTTTCATTGGCAACGGCCGGGCGGGTGATAGTGCGGCAGCCGGCATTCCCACCGCAGGGTCGCGCGCGGTGACTCGCGTCGCGCAATGGCAGCAAAAAATGGTCCCCCAAAACCGAGACCCTATTTCCATCGGTCCATCTACACTACGCCAGTGTCCACTATGCGAGTGCACTGGCTTGTAGGCAACTGACATGAAAAACATCATCCTCAGCGCCGATGAAACCCTGATTGAGGCCGCCCGGGACCGTGCGCGCGCGGAGCACACTACCTTGAATGAACAGTTCCGCCGCTGGCTGGCCGAATACGCGCAAACCCGTAAACGCATTCAGCGTAACGACGAAGTGATGGCAACGTTGCGAGGTAAGTTGAAAGTGGGGCGCAAGCTCACCCGGGACGAGATGAATGAGCGCTGAAGTATTCATCGACACCAATGTTTTCATCTACCACCTTGATGGCACGGATTTCCGCAAGCACACGCTAACCGAGCGCATCGTACGTGATGGCTTGGCGAGCGGCGATGCCTGCATCAGTTTGCAGGTGGTGCAGGAATGCCTGAACACGGCCCTGCACAAGGCTGAAGTCGCGCTGTCGGCCGATGCTGCGCGGAGCTACCTCGATACCGTCCTCGCCCCGTTCCTGAATCCATGCCCCGCCCTCGGCACGGCGCAGGGCGCCCTGCTTGTCCGCGCTACGATTTGTACAGCTACGGCATTCCAGCCTCTCGAACCTTGGTGCCTGGATTGTTCCATGCTTTCGGCATTGGGCGCGATCTATAAAAACCGCAGCAGCCACAATGACAGCGCCGGGATGTAGGTGACCACCATGAGTGCTGCCACGGCTATCGCAATGAATGGAACGAGTCCAGGATAGATACTCGATAGTTGCGCCTTGAACACCGCTTGCCCAACAAAGATGTTGATGCCAAAGGGCGGGGTGAAGGTGCCGATACTCAGATTCATGACGAGTATCACGCCGAAATGAACCGGGTCGACACCGATCGCCTTCGCGATCGGCACGAGCAGCGGTGAGAGGACCAGGATCGACGAGGCAGTGTCGAGGAACATGCCCACCGCCAGCAACAGAAGATTGATCGCCAGCAACACCGCCCAAGGTGGCATGGCGAGATCCGCGATGAAGGCGGTCATCGCCTGCGGAACACCATTCACGGTGAGAATCCAAGCAAATACGCCGGCGACTGCGACGATGGTGAAGATCTGCGCGGTCAGATACATCGAGCGTGCGGCGATCTTGAAGATCTCGCGAAGCGTCACTTCGCGATACACGAACGCGGTGATGACCATGGCGTAGACACATGCGACGCCGGCCGCTTCGGTCGGTGAAAACACGCCGCTGTAGATGCCACCCAGAATCACGACCGGAGCGAGGATCGACCAGATTCCATCGCGCGTCGCCGCCAAGAATCGCGCCAAAGTGAAGGGTTGGCCGCGCGTCTCACCGCGTCTCACGCAATACAGATAGATATACGCCGCGAAAAATGCCGTGAGTACCAGACCCGGAAAAACGCCTGCCGCAAATAACCGGACGATCGATGTTTCGGAGGCGATGCCGTACAGAATGAATCCGATCGACGGCGGGATCAGGTTGTCGATCGCGCCGGCCGAGATCAGCAGGGAAGAAGAGAACCGCTCGTTGTAGCCTTCGTCGCGCAGCCGTTGGTAGGTGAGGGAGCCGACCGCCGCGGTCGTCGCCGCGGTGGATCCCGAGATGGCGCTGAAAATGGCGGCGGTGCCGAGCGCGGTAAACGGCAGGCTTCCGCGCACGCTGCCGATCATCGAGGTCACCCAATTGACCAGACGCTCCGAGACACCGCCTCGTCCCATCAAATCGCCGGCGAAAAGAAAAAACGGCACGGCGAGGAGCGCGTATTTGTCGAGACTGCTGAACATCACCTGATGAATCGCTACCGTTGGCACGTTCGAGAAGAACGCGAGCACCACGACCGCGGTGGCGAGCAGAATCAGGAAGAACGGGAAGCCGAGCACCAGCATGGCGAGCGGCAGCAATACCAGCACCCAACCCATGTCCCGCCCTTTATTGGCCCGCCGAGAATTTTCCGGTAATGTACGAACGGATGCGCACGAGGATCGCAAGGACTGTCAGCACGAATCCGGCCAGCAGCGCCGAATGAGGAATCGACTTCGGAATGCCTGCCGACACCGTGACTTGGCCGGCCGCGGCCAACATGGTCACCACGCGATACGACTGCACGATCATGAACGCGCAGCAGGCGATCAAGGCGACCGCGATCACGGTATTCAGGACCAGCCGCCAGCGACCCTTGAAAGCCCGCGAGAAGAGATCCATGTTCAGGTAGTCGCCGTTGTACGTAATGGCGGCCAGCGCGATGAACACGCCCCAGATGGTGATGAACACCATGATCTCTTCGGCCCAGAAGAAGGCATAGCCGAAGAGATAGCGTCCGATGACATTGGCAATGTTGATCGCGACGCCTGTCAGCATCAAGATGCCGAGAATCCATTCGGGCACTGTGACGAAAACGAATTTGGCGGGCGCGAGCGGTTCGCGCCCTGGGGCCTGTCCGGAATCTGCGCTTATCTCCGCCATGGCGCGCTTACGTTAATCACCTCAAAAATTTGACACGGAGGACGCGGAGGTGAAAGGCGCGCAGAGGACGGCAGTCGGTTTGGCGAAGGGTAGGTTCTAGCCTGCGTCAATTGGACGGCATTCGTGCGACCGAAACTGCGCAATCCAATGATGTCCCCTGCGTCCACGTATTCCCCCCCGCGTCCTCTGTGTTCCATTTTTGGATGCCTAGTATTTCTGACTAGTCGCCAACATCTTCTTGTAGAACGCATTGACGGCCGGGGTTCCCTTCGTGACCTCTTCGCCGACAG
>JANMUI010000260.1:0-5117 GCA_031391405.1 Betaproteobacteria bacterium | reverse complement strand
GCCGCTCGCCGATGCGCCGATGCAACTCGACGCGACGGCCGGCAGGTAGTCGTTCGTACAGGGCTTCGCGATACAGCGCATGAACAAAACCGAACCTGGATGCGACGGTGCCATCGGGCCATTCCTCAATGCCCGCTGCATTGAGGAATTGGCGTTGTCGGGCCAAGTCGTTGCACGCCGCATCCACCTCGCCAATCGTCTGATCGGCGCCATAAGCGGCTGCTGCGACCGAAAATTCCAGACCGGCTACGCTGGCTATTTCGAGCAGGCGCGCCGCCGCCGGATCCAGGCGTTCGATCTGCCGGTCGATCGTTTGCCACAAATCGTGCGGAATGCTGAGCTCGTCACCGCGCACAGGATCGCGGACGGACCATGCGCCGCTCTCGCACGCAAGGACGCCTTTGGCGACCAGATCGTCCAGCACGCCGACCATGAAGAGCGGCCTCCCCCCGGTGCGGCTGTGAAGCTCGGTCGCCAGTTGGGAAAGCGATGGTGCAGCATCGGGCGCGGCGGTGAAGCGCGCGCCGACGTACTCGGCAACCGCTCTCTCCTCTAACGGCGCCAGGGCAATCTCGCGGGTGTGCCCCTGTCGGGCGAGCTCGTCACGCAGTGCATACACCGGGTGACCCTTTGCCGATGCATCGGCCGGCCGATAGGTGCCGACAATCAGGATGCTTGCTGGCTCCGGGCGACGGGCGAAGGCCGCGAGCCAATCGATCGTCGAGACATCGGCCCAGTGGAGATCCTCCAGCCAGAATACGATCGGGGACAGGGTGGCGGCGGCCTCCAGCGCTTCGGTGAGCTCGCGCTGCATGCGTTCCCTGGTCGCATCGGCGGTGCGCCGTTGCAGCGCGCGAAGCTGTGCAGGCCCCACGAGCGAAGGCATCTGCGCCAGCCACTGCGGCGCATGCTGATCGAGCGCATGCAGCAGGCACTCACCCCATGGCGCGCGGCATGCGCGCACGAGCGCATCCAGCACTGAATGGTAGGGTTCGCTCATACCGTAGTGCTCGGCAGACTGACCCCAGGCAATGCGAAGATCCTGGGCCTGCCCAGCGCGGGCAAGAAAGGCGCGGACCAGCGTTGTTTTGCCGATCCCGGCGTCGCCGGTGACTGCCAGGATTTGCCGCCTGCCACCGCGCGCCAGAGCGAGCGCCCGGTCGAGCTCGGCCAATTCATTCGCGCGGCCGACCAGAATTCCGTGATCCCGCTCGATTGGGCTTCTCACGCCGGCCGGAACGTGAGCGTTTTCGGCGACCGGTTGCGCGATGAAGCGATAGCCCCTGCGATGCAGGGTCTCGATGTATCGCGGATGTTTCGCGTTGTCGCGCAGTGCCTTGCGCAGCTCCTGGATGCAGGTGACGAGCGCCGCATCGCCGACCTCGGCGTGCGGCCATAGCTTGTCGAACAGCTCGTCCTTGCGGACCACGCGCCCACGTTCACGCACGAGCAGGCAAAAAAGAGCGAATGCCTTCGGGGTCAACCGGATTGACCGCTTGCCCTGTGTGAGCCCAACGCCCGGATCCAGACGGAATGGGCCGAACGTTATCGCTGTTTCTAGCATGCGTATCTCCGCAAAAAGACTAACACGAAGTCGCCCATGAAATGCCCATGATTCGCCTATGACTTCGCTCCAACGGAGATGTAAGGTCAGCGTGAAGTGCTGTTGGGGACTTGTATGTTGGGGACTTGTAATGAGAGCCCCTGGTACCTTGGTTTTTCAACAGTTAAGGAGCTGCACATGCATCAATCTTCTTTGGTATTTGCCCTGCTCGCGTCACTGGCAGTTGTGGGCTACGGTCAGAACACCAGCGCTGCGTCGCCGGACGGCGCCGACTTGAAGGAGCGCGAGGCGAAGATGTTTACCGTGAGCTCAGGCTACGAGCGTTACATGGGCCGATGGAGCCGCCTGCTGGCACCGGCCTACATTGGCTTTGCAGGCGTCAAAAATGGCGAGCGCATTCTTGACGTTGGCACCGGTACTGGAGCGCTTGCCTCCGCGCTGGAGATTGCCATGACTTCGAGCGAGCTGGCCGGCATCGATCCGTCCGAGGGCTTCATCAACTTCGCGAAGAAGAATGCCAAGTCGGGCCGCGTGAGCTTCGAGGTCGGCGACGCCCAGGCGTTGCGTTTCAAAGACGCATCGTTCGACCACACCATGTCCATGCTTGTCATGAATTTCATTCCAGATCACAACAAGGCGATTGCCGAAATGCGCCGGGTAACCCGTTCCAAAGGCGTTGTCAGTTCCTGCGTATGGGATTACAACGAGGGTATGCAGTCGCTGCGATTCTTCTGGGATGAGGTGGTCGCGCTGGATCCGGGGATCGCGCCGAAAGATGAACGCAACATGAAGCTCACTCGCGAGGGTCAGCTCGGGGAGCTCTGGAGGAAGGCGGGGCTGGTCAATGTCCAGGAGAAGCCCCTGGTGATCGACCAAGCCTTCAGTTCGTTTGAGGACTATTGGGGGCCGTTTCTGACCGGTGTCGGCCCCGGGGGCGCCTACGTCGTATCACTCCCGCTCGAACGGCGTGTTCAGCTCGAAGCTCGCCTGCGCAAGCGCCTGCTCGGCAATCGCGACGACGGTGCGTTTGTCCTTAAAGCACGCGTCTGGTGCGTGCGTGGGGAAGTTTCCTAGGCGTCGCACACCCATTTGCCGCGATCCGGATCGACGATCCGGATCTCGGCAGCGGTTGAAGCGTGGTGGTCGATGAAGCCGGCGATCTCGCCACGATCGACGACGAGGGCTCCATCGTAGTGGTCGATCGCAAGCAGGACATGAGCAAGACCGGCGGCGAAAACGTCGCCGGCAGGCGGTTGAATTCGTTCCTTACCGGTGCCGGGCTGAATCGACGCGGCGCTCGCTTGGCGGTGCGTGCCGCGCGAATTCCTCAATCCAGGAGGAGGCCCATGCGCAAGATCGTCGATACCATCCTTCCCACCACCATGGTGGGTTCGTATCCGCGCCCCGAGTGGTTCAAGTTCCAGCTGCTCGGTCGCGACGTCCGCGAAGCGTTCAAGCACGTTGCCCACGAAGAGGCGTTCAACGACGCCACCCGCATTGCCATCCAGGATCAGGAAGTTGCGGGCATCGATATCGTGAGCGACGGGCAGATGTACTTCGATGACTATGTCGGCTCGATCGGTTCGTGCTCGACTTCGCCAATCGCAACATGATCGACATCGCGTCGCTCAAGTCACTGCCAAAGGACAAGGAAGTCGCGATCGGCGTGATCGATGTGCGCACGAGCATGGTCGAATCGCCCGAAGAGGTTGCGGATCGGATACGCAAGGTGATCAACGTCGTGCCCCCGGAGCGCGTGTATCTCACCACCGACTGCGGGATGAAGCCGCTCTCGCGCATGGTGGCGCGCATGAAGCTGCGGGCACTCGCCGATGGCGCGGCGATCGTGCGAAAGGAGTTGGGGCGGTAGATGTCCGGCCGCCGCGTTGTGAACGCGGCAAGGCGTGTTAGGGTTCATGGTTGATGCAACCGAAGGCGTTGCGAGGAGAGCACATGGATCTTGCACGGTACGCGAGCGTCGTCGCGTGGGTCGCGATTTGTCTTCAAGCCGGTTTCCCTGGTATCGGGCACGCACAGGACGCATGGCCTTCGCGCCCTGTGCGGGTCGTTGTCCCCTCGTCGCCCGGTGGGGGCACCGACGTCTATGCGCGCGTGTTGAGTCAAGGACTGTCCGAGGCGCTCAAGCAACAGTTCGTCGTCGATAATCGTCCCGGCGGCAGCGGCAACATCGGCGCCGAGATCGTCGCCAAGGCGGCACCCGATGGCTACACGATGCTGGTGAGTGCAAACGCTTCGATCGCCATCAACCCCGTACTGCATCGTAAGCTGCCGTTCGATGTCGATCGCGATCTCGCACCGGTGGCGCGCGGCGTGAGTGCGCCGCTCGTGCTGATCGTGCATCCTTCGCTGCCCGCCAAGAGCCTCGCCGAGTTGGTCGAGCTTGGCAAACGCGAGCCGAACAAGATCCCGTTCGGGTCGGCCGGCACCGGCACGCCGACGTTCCTTGGCATGCGCCGCTTCGAGGAGGTGAGCGGTGCGCGCTTCCTGCACATTCCCTACAAGGGCGTCGGCGCCGGGTACAAGGACCTCTTGAGCGGCGAGATCAAATTCATGCTGCCCGATATCGCCACGGCGATACCGCACATCCGATCGGGGAAGTTGACGGCCTTGGTGGTCAACGAGCGTCACGCGCTGCTGCCGAACACGCCCACGTTTGCCGAAGCCGGATTTCCCGGCGTGGAGATCGAGGGTTTTTTCAGCGTGTTGCTGACGGGCGGATCACCGCGTCCGATCATCGAGCGCTTGGCCGTCGAAGTCGCGAAAGTGATGCGTGTGCCGGCAATCGCAGAACGGCTCCATGGATTGGCACTGGTGCCGGTATTCGATACGCCGGACGACTTCGCGGCAAAACTGAAGAAAGAGCGTGAAGGGTGGGCGGCGCTGATCAAGCGGAACAATATCGTGGTGGAGGACTAGTCCTTCTACTACTGCTCCGCAGAAATTCACCACGGAGGAAGCGGAGGTAATGGGGGGAAGGCAGGACAGCGCACCTCACGCGCGTGGCTTGCCGTTGACGCCTGCGGAGTTGATGACCTCCGGGACGACTGACGGATTGACCGGCGCCATCACATGCGCACCCCCGATGCCGGCGATCGTTGCAAGTTCCTGCAATTGTTCGATGCAGATCTTCATGCCTTCGGCTTTCGAATCGGCCGCTTGTTCGAGCCGCGTCACGATCGCATCGGGGATGATGGTGCCAAACAATTTCTCCTTCATCCAGCGTGCCGATTTCGCCGTCGGAATAGGGCACACGCCGATGAGAATCGGCAGCTTCTGCGCGATGCCAAGATCGAGCAGCCGCTGCACATAGCGACGCACGATGCCAAGGTCCATGCAAAATTGCGTTTGGACGAAATCAGCGCCGGCGTCGAGTTTCGCAATGAGCCCCGTCGGTTGCCAGTCCGCGGGAGGGTCGATCGGCATGTCCGCCGCGCCGAGGGTGAGGGGCAGGTCCCCTTTGATGTCGGTGCCGGACGGTAGCTGACGCTTCGATCGCATGTGATGGGCCATGGCGAGTAGGCCGCTGCTGTTC
>JANMUI010000107.1:0-3608 GCA_031391405.1 Betaproteobacteria bacterium | reverse complement strand
ACCAGACCCTGTACTGGGTATTGCTCGGGCTCGCGGCGATCGTCTTCCTGATCGGTTGGCTCATCGGCCGCTCGCGGCTCGGCTTCGCGCTTCGCATCATCGGCAACGACGAGATGGTGGCCGCGCATGTCGGCGTCAACTCCGCACGCGCCAAGATCGCGCTGTTCGTCATCTCGTGTACGTTTGCCGCCCTTACCGGGGCGTTGGTTGCGCCGCGCTATAGCTATGTGGAGCCGTCGATCGCGTTCAGCGCGTTCCTCACCTTTGAGGTCGTGATCATGGCGCTCCTCGGCGGGGTGCATCGACTATGGGGGCCGCTGCTCGGTGTCGTGCCGTTCACGTTGTTATGGGAATTCATCTCGGCGAAGTTTCCGTCGCAAACCACGTTGCTGCTCGGGCTTTCATTCTTGCTGATCGTCTATGTCATTCCGCGCGGCATCGTTGGGTTGGTTGAAGACATGCTCAAGAAGAGGAAGTTTCGTGGCTGATGCCGCGTTGCAGGTGAGCCGGATCACCAAGCGCTTCGGCGGCCTGGTGGCCGTCGACGACGTTTCGTTCACGCTCGGCGAGAACGAGGTGCTTGGCCTCATCGGGCCGAATGGTTCGGGCAAGACGACGATGTTGAATCTGATCTCCGGTGCGCTCAAGGCAACCTCTGGCCAAGTGTTGTTGTACGGCGCCGAGATCTCCGCATTGAACGCCCACGCCATCGCGTTCAAGGGCGTCGCGCGTACGTTCCAGATCGTGCGCATGTTGCCCGCCATGACGGTGATGGAGAATGTCGCGGCGGGCGGCGTATTCGGCCACAGCCGGCGCTGGGGCCGCGAACTCGATGAATACGCTCGCGGGCTGCTGCAACGTGTCGGCCTGCAGGTTGCCGCTGATACGCCGGTCGCGGCACTCACATACATCGACCAGAAGCGGGTCGAGCTCGCCCGCGCCTTGTGCGCTGATCCCAAGGTGCTGCTGCTGGATGAATGGCTGGCCGGCCTCAATCCCACCGAGCTCGAAACCGGGATCGCGCTCATCACGCAATTGCGGAAGGAAGGACGCACGATCATCGTCGTCGAGCATGTCATGCACGCCATTCGAAAATTGTGCGACCGTTGCGTCGTCATGAGTAGCGGCGCCAAGATCGCCGAGGGCACGCCGAGTGAAGTGCTGGCCGACCCGGGAGTGATTCGCGCCTATCTGGGGGACGCTGGTGCTTGAGTGCAGGAACGTGTCCGTCTCCTACGGGCGCCACCGCGCGCTGGAGAACGTGTCGATCACGGTATCGCCAGGCGAGATCGTGGTGATGCTTGGCGCCAATGGCGCCGGCAAGAGCACTTTGCTGCGCGCAATCGGGGGTCAGACGCCTTCGCATGAAGGCGGTGCCGTGTTGATGGACGGCGCCGACATCACCGGCCGCCGGGCCTACGAAATCGTCGAGACCGGTCTCGCACTGGTGCCCGAGGACCGCGGGATCTTCACCGAGCTCTCCGTGCATGAGAACCTCCTGCTTGGCGCGCATCCCAAGCGGGCAAGGCCGCGTGAACCCGAGAACATGGATCGTGTGCTCGCACTCTTCCCGAAGCTTGCGGAACGAAGGAAGCAGATCGTGCGCACCATGAGCGGGGGCGAACGCCAGATGGTGGCGATCGGGCGCGCGCTGATGTCGGCCCCCTCCATTCTCATGTTAGATGAACCGTCGCTTGGATTGTCACCGTTGCTCACCACCGAGCTGTTCCGCTCGCTCTCCGTGATCAAGGCAACGGGCGTCGGCCTCTTTCTGGTGGAGCAGAACGCCAAGCAGGGATTGGCGATCGCCGATCGCGGATATCTGCTGGACAATGGGCGTGTAGTGGGGGAGGGCAGTGCAGAGGCACTGTCGAAGGACGAGAAGGTGAAGATTGCGTACCTGGGGGGCGGGTAACCCAGGGAATCTGCGCGGCGGACAGCGCAGATTCCTGAAGGCGAACACTTCGCATTGGCGCGATTGTGACGCTCGAACGACAGGAACCGACCCCCTATGCGCAGGCCGCAACGATGCCCAAGCCTCCGTTCGCCCTGAGCCCGTCGAAGGGTAGCGCAGGCGTGTCGGCCCTGCGCGATGGTAGGCGTACGGATTCTCCAGCATTCACCCTTCGACAGGCTCAGGGCGAACGGTCAATCGGCTCATCCACCCTTCGACAGGCTCACGGCGAACGGTCAATCGGCTCATTCACCCTTCGACAGGTCTGTCCTGAGCTCGTCGAAGGGCTCAGGGCGAACGGTCAGTCGCCTCATTCACCCTTCGACAGGCCTGCCCTGGGCCTGTCGCTGACCCATTCGGGATTTCTCAGTCCCCCCCACTCAGGCGGCAACGCGGTCAGGCTTGTCGGGTCGCGCCCGCAATTTCACCGGGATGATTTTCTTGTTCGCGGGCAGAAACTGTTCCGGCACGTCGGCATACACCGTGTTCGAGGTCGTGCCCGCAGCGAGTGGCACCGGGGGCTGCGCCGGGTGAAGCGGAATCTCCTCCAACTGGGTGGCGACCGAGACACCCTCGTGCGTGAAGTGCGACTTCGCGCGGAGCAGCATGGGCAGGTGCTTCGCCATATGCCAGAACGTCCAGCGGTGCTGCCACAATCTCTTCGCGAAGCGACGGTGGTACTGCTTGCTCTTGTAGAAGCGCATGATGTGCCAGTTGTACAGGTCTTCCATCTGCTCGCGCGAAGAGAACCCCTCTGGAATGTAGACGAAGTTGAGGCAGTTCATGAGGCGCCAGTCCTCATGGAAGGTCCCTTCCTTGCCGTTGTTCTGGATGATTTCATGCCACATCGGCGCGCCATGGAACGGCGTGAACTTGGTCATGTTCATCTCGTCGAGATCAAGCTCCTGGATGAAATCCGAGGTCTTCCTGAGCGTCTCCGGTGTTTCGCCGGGCAGACCAAAGATGAACAAGCCCTTGGTGCGCATGCCAAGCTTCTGGATTCGCCTGGTCGTCTCGCGGACCTGCGCGAGCTCCACGCCCGTCTTGTGCCGGTCCATCATCGCGGGATCGGCGGTCTCCATGCCCATAGAAAGCATCAATGCGCCGGCCCGCTTCATGAGGGAAAGGAGCTCCTCGTCGTCGTTGTGACCGACGCGGATAGCGCAATTCCAGTCCATGCCCAAAGGCTTGCGGATGAGCGTCTCGCACAGCTCGACCACGCGCTTGCGACTGGCGGTGAACAGGTCGTCGTAGAAATTGATGTGGTGCACGCCGTACGTATCGCGCAGGTGCTTCATGTGCTCCCAGGTGTACTCGGCGGAGTTGTGCCGGTACTTGTGCTCGTACACGGTGCGATCGCAGAAGCTGCACGTGAAGGGGCAGCCGCGGCTGGTGATCAGGTTGGTGCCGTAGCGCTTGATGTAGCTAAAGAGGGGCAGGTGATACCCCGTGGGAAAGCCCTCCAGCTTGTGCCAGGCCGGAAACGGCAGCTCGTCGAGATCGTTGATGCGCGTGCGACGGGGATTGGAGACCACCCGCTCGCCATCGCGCCAGACCAGGCCCGAGATCGTCTCAAGCGACTTGCCATCGGCGAGATCCTGGACCGTTCCCTCGCCTTCGCCGACGCATAGGTAGTCGATGTTGGGAAAATGTT
>JANMUI010000974.1:0-2463 GCA_031391405.1 Betaproteobacteria bacterium | reverse complement strand
ATCGACACCGCGAGTCGTAAAGTGACCGATCGCGTGCCGGTCGGCGAATCGCCGGAGGGCGTGTACATTTCCGCCGACAATTCGCTGATCGCGGTCGCCGTCGAGAAGAAGAACTCGGTCGTGTTTCTGGATGTCAAGGCGAAGAAGATCGCCTTCGAGGTCAAGACGAAGGGCGACAATCCCGAGCATCCCGTCTTCAGTCCGGACGGCAAGTGGGTCTATGTAGGCGCCGAAGAGGACGATCAGGTCGACATCATCGACGTGCAGAAGCGGGCGCAGGTCGCCCAGACCAAGGTCGCCGCACGGCCGCGCGGCACCGCTTTTTCACCCGACGGCAAATTCGCATTCGTCGCGTGCGAACAAGCCGATACGTTCTTCAAGCTCGACGTCAGCACCCACCAGGTCGTCGCCAGCACCAAGGCGGGCCAGCGGAGCAATGGGGTGACGATGAGCCCCGATGGAAAAGTCGTCTATGTGAGCAATGGACGCGACGGGACCGTGAGCTTCTACGACACCGCAACGCTCAAGGAGACGAAGACGATCAAAGTTGGCCAACGCCCGTGGAACATGGCGCTCACGCCGGATGGCAGAAAGCTCTATGTAGCGAACGGCCGCTCGAATGCGGTGTCGGTGATCGATACGCAGAAGGGCGAGAAGCTCACCGATATCGCGGTGGAGCAATTGCCGTGGGGGGTCGTCATTCGCTGATGCGCACGTCCACCACGACGGCTCGGCGAACACACCGGCCTCGACGCAATACCTGCATCCAGTGGATCGTCGAGGCGCGGAACCGTCGTGGCGAACCGCGATCCCAAGGAGATTCCGATGACCCCTCAGGAATACATCGATCAGCGCGTCGACGGTCAGATTCGCTGGCTGTCGAACAAGAGCGAATGGAATCAGCGCTGGTTCAAGCGACTACGCCTATGGGAGCTCATTCTGGCGGCGATGATTCCGTTCCTCGCGGCCTATGTCGGGGAGCATCTGTATTTTCGATTGGGCGTCGCGCTGGCCGGTGTGATCATCGCCGTCATGGCAGGGGTGATCGCTCTGTACCGGTTCCAGGAGCTATGGATCGAGTATCGCGCAACGGCCGAATCACTCAGGCGGGAGAAGATACTCTTCGAGACGAAGGTCGATCCCTACAAGGGCGACGATTCGTTCGAGCGATTCGTCATGCGGATCGAAACGATCCTCGGTGGGGAAAATGCCCAATGGGCGGACGCAACGAAAGCGGCAGCGGCAGGAACCGCCGTGGTTGCGAAGTAGCCACGAAGCCTTTCAACCGTGCATAGTGTCCGGCAATCGTTACGACACGCCATCGCCGGTGCCATGATGGGCGTTGCGCTCAGTCTGATCGCGTTTCAAGCTCGGGCCGAAGAGGAACAGGGCTTTGTCCGTCAGACCATAGCGGGTCTCGCCGGCGAAATGGCGAGCATCTATCGCGAGGGTCGAACCGATCTCTACCTCTCGGGCTACTACTGGCATTTGCCATTCGCGTATTCCGAGGAACGACGCCGGGAGCTCAACGATCGCGCCTGGGGATTGGGCATCGGACGGACGCTCGTCGATGCACGCGGAAACGAACGCGGCCTCTTCGCAACGGCGAGCCGGAGCTCGCATTTCAAACCGCAGTACGCGGCGGGTTACCTCTGGCTCGCGCGATGGCCATTGATCGATGACATCAAGGTGGGTGCCGGTTTTGCCGCCTTCGTCTTCGCGCGCAGCGACATCTTTCGCTATGCTCCGCTGCCTGGAATCGTGCCGATGGGGAGTGTCGGAACGGACCGCGCCGCACTGTACGTCACGTATCTTCCGCGTATCAGCAACGGCATCACTGGCCGGGGAAACGTGATCTACGCGTTCGCGCGACTCGGCTTCGACTGAGGGGCTGTTGTAGTTACTCTTTCCCGCATTAAGGCGAGGAGGCTTTTACCGTATCACCGACGGCAACCACGTTGCGATCGGCGGAAACATGAAGATCAGCGCCAGCGCGAGCGTGGACAACAGCATGTAGGCAATGCTCGCCTTCCACACGTCGCTCATCGACGCATCCGGCACGACGCCCTTCAGCACGAACAGTGCGAGTCCATAGGGCGGTGAGATCGTCGCGATCTCCAGAGTGATCAGCATCATCAATCCGAACCAGACCGGATCGAACATCAACGCTTTCACCACGGGCATATAGATCGGGATCGAAATCATCATGAGCGCGAGCTCATCGAGAAAGGTGCCGAGAACGATCGCAGTGGCGAGCATGCCGACGAGAATGAGCCACGATGGGAACCCGGACTCCGTGGCGAACGACACGAGCTTCGATGTCGTCCCAGTGAACGCCAGAATCTGGCTGAATGCCGCGGCGCTGATGATGATGAGGAACACCATCGAGGTGATCTTCACGGTATCAAATAGCGCGACTCGTAACACATCCACGATATGCGCCGATAGATTCCAATGACGATG
>JANMUI010000998.1:0-5045 GCA_031391405.1 Betaproteobacteria bacterium | reverse complement strand
ATCGTCACGACCAAGAACGGCAAGCTCGAAACGAAGGACGAGCTCAAGCGCCGAATCGACGCGGCCGCGAAATACACGAGCCTCGACCAGCTATGCATTTCGGGTCAATGCGGTTTCGCTTCGACTGAGGAAGGCAATACTCTCACCGAAGAAGAACAGTGGGCGAAGCTCGCCCGGATCGTCGAGGTCGCCAACGAGGTGTGGGGCTAGAAATCTGCGCGCTCAGTCGCCCACGACCCTCGCAACCAGGCCCATGCAATCGCGTGGCAGCGCATCGCCGCGCCAGCAAAGATGCTGGTCCGGTCGCACGAGCGCGAGGTCACGTCCGTAGAGATCGCGTGCATCCCCATCGAGTACGTAAACGATATCGAGCGGCATGCCGCGCTTTCTCGCTGCATCGACCAAGGCGGATGGATCTGCCTTTTCGTCGAACCGGAGCAACGTGAAACCCACGCCGAATGCGTCGAACAGTGAGCGTCGATTCGCCATGCCGGGCGGGTCGAGAAAATAGTGCGGCGCGCGTCCGCCGGGCACGCCGCTTGGCGTATAGCAGTTGATGCTGTCGCGGGGCGGCGCGCCGTCTTCAAAGACGAGCGGGGAGCCGTCGTAACGCACCCCAAGCTGCACACCGATCGACGCAAACTCCTCGCCGAACGTGCCGAGAAAATCGCCCGCCAATTTGCGGGCTGCGTCCCCGGCCGGGCCGTCTTCATCGATTTCCTTCCGGATCTCGACGGTCCCGAGGCTCTTCGCAAGCACGCGCGCGGCCGTGGTGTTCCGCTCAGCAATCGGACGGCGCTCGGATTCGTAGCTCGCCTTCAGCTTCGCGCCACCCCAACCCTGCACGAGCGCGGCGAGCTTCCAGGCGAGATTAGCCGCACCATCGACGCCGGTGTTCAAGCCGAAGCCACCGGTCGGTGTGAACAGATGGATTGCATCGCCTGCGAGAAAGATTCGGTTGCCCGACCAGAATCGATCCGCCCATACCGCGACACCGGCGGTCCATTTTCGATTGCTGATCACCGTCACCGGCGCTTCATAGCCGCACGCGCGATGCAGTGACCGGATCGCAAGGCGCTCGTCGAAGGTCGCGCCATCCGGCACCGGCGTGTTGAACATGTATTCGTCTACCCCGTTCAGATTGACCATTGCCATGCGCAGCTCGGGGTTGAAGGCCCAAAGGTACTGACCGCTCCGGTTCGCGAAGCAATCGCGATACAGCGAAGGCGCACGGATGTAGGTCGACATCATCGTGCCGCCGAAGATCGACTGCTTCAAATTCTCATGGCCGCCATATCGAATGCCAAGCGTACGGCGGACATGGCTTTGTCCGCCGTCGACGCCGACCAGGTAGTCGGCGCGCCACGTTTCAGACTCGCCGGTGCTGCGAACGACATGCTCGGCATAGTCGGCGTCAGTGTTCGACGTTTCCTGCGCGACCCGATCCGCTTGAACGGTGACGCCGGTCGAGTCTTCATTGAAGTCTCCGACCTGCCAACCGTACCGCAATGTGATGTTGGGGCGCGTCTTGGCATGGTCAAGCAGGAATTTCTCGACGTACATCTGGTTCGCGCGATGGATCGGCTCGAAATTCTGAAAGTTGCAGGGCGCGGTCATTCCGGTACGCCGCTTCTCGAAGGATGATTGCATCGCAAGGCGAGCGATCTCCCGGCCGTTGAAGCGGGTGAAGTACACCGCGTCGGTTGGATGATCGTCCGGCAGTCCGAGCCGGCGCACCTCTCGACTGATGCCGATGCGCCGGTAATGCTCCATGGTGCGCGAGTTGTGCGTGCTTCCCTTCGGATGCCAGCGCGTCGTCTCCTCCAGATTGAAGACGACGCTCTTGACGTTGTGGCGGTCCAATAGCAGCGCGAGCATCAACCCGACCGGGCCGCCTCCTGCGATGGCAATCGGCGTGCAAAGGGAGATTGATGTAGACATGCAGATGATTCTAGCGCGAAGCGGTTCGGGCATCGGCCGTCACGCCAAGCGGCTCGGCATTGGACTTGCCTTGTACGATGCAACGACACTGGACCGAGCGTCGAAGCAAGTAGCGCACTGGGGTCATCAATCGCGGAATCAACTGCGGACGAAGCCAAGTACCCGCGCGTAGTTGGGGCGTGCTGCGTTTCGCGATACATTCGCTCATCAATTGAAAGGAGCTCCATGGAGACGCAGGTTCTTATTGTCGGTGCCGGTCCGGTTGGCCTGACCCTCGCGATCGATCTTGGGCGGCGCGGCATCCGATGTCTCTTGATAGAGGAACAGTCAGAGCCGCGCAAGCTGCCGAAAATGGAACGGGTCAACGCGCGCAGCATGGAGATGTATCGCCGGCTCGGACTCGCCGACACGATTCGCAAGGCGGGCGCACCCGAGACGGCGCGCATGGACTCGATGATAACGACCACGATGGCCGAAGCGCCGCTGGTGCGCCTTGTCTATCCATCAGCCGGCGAAGCCAAGCGGGCGGCCGCCGAATGCCGTGACGGCACTCTGCCGGTGGAACCGGCGCACCTCGTTTCGCAATACACCCTCGAACCGCTCCTGATGGCGACGGCCATGAACACGCCGAATGTCACGGTGTGGAAAGGATGCGCGCTCAGGACGTTCTCGCAGGACGAGCAATCGGTCACCGCCAATGTCGAGCATGTCGGCGGAGAGAAACAAGCGGGTGAGAAACAAGTGGGCGAACGACAAGCGGGCGAACGACAAACGATTCGTGCCGCATACATGGTTGGTACCGACGGTGGCCGCAGCACAGTGCGCAAGGGCCTTGGCATTCCACTGGTCGGTGATGGTGGCCTCGCGAAGAAGAATCAGGTCTTCGTGCGCAGCGACAAGCTGTGGGAGGCGTATCAGTATCCGCAGGCGCGCATGATTTTCTTCACCAACGAGGACCAGAGCATCCTCAGCCTGCAGGATTCGCTCCGGCACTTCGTGTTCCACACGAGTTGCTGGGGCGACGAAGCGGAGCTGATGCAGATCATTCGCAAAACGATCGCGCTACCAGTGGATTTCGAGATCCTCTCCACGACCGGGTGGACCTTGCATCTCCTGGTGGCTGAGCGCTACATGGATCGGCGCGTGCTTATCGCGGGCGACTCGGCGCATCTGGTTATTCCGACCGGTGGGCTCGGCCTCAATACCGGCATTGCCGATGCGATCGACCTTTCATGGAAACTCGCCGGCACATTGCAGGGTTGGGGCGGACCCCATCTGCTCCGTTCCTACGAAATCGAGCGGCATGCGGTGGGTGAACGCAACAAGGAAGGTTCGCGATATGCCGCGCAGGGACAGATGACATGGCGCGCGGTGGTCCGTCCGAACATCGCCGAGGACACGCCCGAGGGGCGTGGCGTCAAGGCGGCCGTGATCCGGACGGCGAGTGTTGAGCAGCGCAAGACGCACGAGCAAGTGGGCACCGAACAAGGCTATCGCTACGAGTCCTCGCCCATCATCTGCTCCGAGGGCGGGATGTGGCCGCCTGACGTGAAGGAGGTGTACATCCCCACGAGTCGACCGGGTGCCCGTCTGCCGCACATGTGGTTGCAAGACGGCAGCGCATTGCAGGATCGTTTGGGCGATGGCTACACGCTGCTCAAGCTGAGAAGCGGCGCTGATGACGCATCGGCGCTGGTGCAGGCGCTCTGCATGATCGGTGCACCGGTTCACATCGTCGAAGTCAACGAGCCGCGCCTGCGCGAGTTCTATGGGCGCGACCTGTTGCTGCTGCGCCCGGATCTGCATGTTTGTTGGCGCGGCGATCGAGGGCCGGCCGATCCGGCACGGGTTGCCGCGATCGTGACGGGGCGGCAGGCGAGTCCGACCTGGTCGGAGGGCGATGCCGGCGCCGCTACTGGTGAACGCAAGGCGTTCTCGTTTTGAACGACCCCCGCGAATCAATACCAAGCGTGTGCGATATTCTCGTGTTTCGCCCGGCATCGAGGAGTGGAGCATGAGGCTGTCGTTGCGCGTTCGCAGTGTGGTGGCGGCGTTGGGCGCGGTGCTGTGGGCGGTCGGCGGCGCGCTTGCGCAAAGCTATCCAACCAAACCCATTCGTCGCCCGCGAAAACCGTACGCGAATTCATCGACCTCGCGAAAGGAAAGCCCGGTCAATTGAACTACGGTACGTCCGGTCGCGGCAGCTCGATGCATCTCATGGGCGAATTGTTCAAGATGCTGGCGAAGGTCGACATGGTCCATGTGCCGTACAAAGCGGGTGGCCCTGCGATTGCCGATCTCGCGGGGATTCTTGGCGTGATGACACCAGACTGCGTGGTTGAATACGTGAGCGACGGCAGCCGGTTCGCCGGTCGCGATGCAGGCGTCAAGGCCTACTTCGAGCAACGCAACAGCATCGTCGTGAAGTCGTGGCATGGCAACTTCACCCATGCCGCCGATCCGGAGAGCGGTCGGGTGGCAACGCGGTTCGATGTCCGCCGCACCGATAAAGGCGTTGCCGAGCGCACCGGCGACAACATCAATTTGTTCCAGTTCGAAGGCCTTGCGATCAAACGCATCGCCGTGTGGCGTGGCACCGGGAAGGCTGCGCAAACGTAAGGTCGAGGACTTTGCGCGGCCTGCCGTGCAGAATCCCCGGATCAATCACCGTAGAACGCGTTCATCGCAGCAGTCAGATCGGCCGGCGGCTTGGCCCAGTAGAACCCGCGCCGGCAAGCGCTCATACCGGCTTTGCGCATATCGACCATCATCTCGGCCATGCGCAACATGGGCAGGCGCGGATCAAGCACCACAGCATCGTTGAAGCGCGTGATGCCCGCTTTCCACAGCAACTCGGCGATGATCGTTTGACCGGGCAGGATGACGTCCGCGCCTTGGTCGATGGCGCGCTGCGCGGCCGCTTCGAAAGCGCGCAAGAACGGCTCGGTCTTGCCCTGCACGCCCGCATAAAGTGTGTCGTAGCCACAATCCATGTATGTCGTGGGTGCGGCGCGCGCCGCCATGCCGCGTTCGCGAATGGTCTGCTGAACCAACTGATCCATTTGCGGATTGATGCAGAGAAACGAAAAGCGCTCACCGAGCGT
>JANMUI010000985.1:0-3699 GCA_031391405.1 Betaproteobacteria bacterium | reverse complement strand
GGCGCCAAGCAGCGCTATGTTCGCGGGCTCTATAGCGGCGGCACGTTCTGCTACGAAGCAACGCTCCTGCTTGGTGCCGCGCTCGGCAAGGTGTGGTCGAACACACCGGTCAAGAAGGAAGACGAGCTGCCCGATGTCTGGAAGAGCCGCGAGCATACGGTCATCGACCTTGGAGACGACGCGTTCACCCGCGGCCGGCCGCATCCGATGATCGATCATCGCCTGCGCAACGAGCGCATCGTGCGCGAAGCGACGGATCCTTCGGTCGCGGTGATCCTGCTAGACGTCGTTTTGGGTCATGGCTCGCATGCGGATCCTGCCGGGGCGATGATCCCGGCCATCGAGTCGGCGCGCGCGAAGGCGGCGAAGAAACGCAGCCGTATCGCCTTCGTCGCGTTCGTGTGCGGCACGCCGGGCGATCCGCAAGGGCTCGAGCAACAGGAAGCCGCGCTGGCCAAGGCCGGTGTCCATCTTGCGCCGAGCAACGCGGCGGCCGTGCGGCTTGCTGCGGCAATCGCCTTGACGCGAGGAGGGCGCGCGCGATAGCGCGCACACTCCTATAAGCAGACGCAATTGGTTAAGCTGAATGACGCTTTGCGGGCGAAACCAGCTCGATTTTTGGGTTACTGTTTGGCGCATTCGCGCTGATGAGTACACGTAGCGTCTGCCATCAGGAATCTGCGCGGTCCGCCGCGCAGATTCCTAGTGAAAGGGACATCATGAAGCTCTTCAATCAACCGCTTGCGGTCGTCAACATTGGTGTTGGCGCGTTCGTCAACGCAGTGCGGGAATCCGGCTCGCAGGCCCTCAATGTGGAATGGGCGCCGCCCGCGCAGGGTGACGTGGCCATCGGCCGCGCGCTCGCTAAGCTAGTGGGGAACCCAATCGTGGAAGCGGCGAACCGCAAGGCGTTCGGGGCCTACGCCGGTGCGCAGCCGGTGCTCCAAGGAATCGGCATCGCGCGCGAGCAATTGCCCCGCATGGGCGATCGCATGCTGCTGCACGCCGGTCCACCGATCGCGTGGGAGCGGATGTGCGGCCCGATGCAAGGCGCGGTGGTGGGGGCGATCCTCCACGAGGGTTGGGCAAGCGACGCGGCCGCCGCGCGCACGCTCGCGGCGGGCGGGACAATCGACTTCGCGCCCTGCCATCATCACGATGCGGTCGGCCCGATGTCCGGCATCATCAGCCCCTCCATGCCGGTCTGGATCGTGAAGAACGTCGCGAGCGGCAACGCCGCCTTCAGCAACCTGAACGAGGGCCTGGGCAAGGTCCTTCGCTTCGGCGCGAACGGTCCCGAAGTCATCAATCGACTCGCCTGGATGCGCGATACGCTCGCCCCGGTCTTGCGCGCCGGCCTCGTGGCGCTGGGACCGCTCGAGTTGAAGGTCCTCATGGCGCAGGCGTTGCACATGGGCGACGAGGTGCACAACCGGAACGCCGCGGCGACCGGGCTGCTTCTGAAGCGGCTCGCGCCGGCAATTCTGAAGGGCGGAGCGAGCCTGGCCGCCGCGACCGCCGCGATCGAATTCATCGCCGGCAACGATCACTTCTTCCTGAATCTCTCGATGGCCGCATGCAAGGGAATGCTCGATGCTGCGCGCAACACGCCCGCGAGCAGTATGGCGGTGGCGATGTGCCGCAACGGGGTGGAGTTCGGCGTGCAGCTTGCCGGGACCGGCGATCAATGGTTCACCGCCACTGCGCCGGTCGTCGATGGCCTGTTTTTTTCCGGCTACAGCCGCGCGGACGCAGCGGCCGATCTGGGCGATAGCGCGATCACCGAGACCGCCGGTGTCGGCGGGTTTGCGATGACCGCGGCGCCGGCGATCGTGAAGTTCGTCGGCGGCACGCCGCGCGATGCGCTCGCGAACACCCTCGAGATGATGCACATTACGATTGGGCGCAATGCAGCGTTCACCTTGCCGCCGCTCGACTTCGGCGGTACGCCGGCCGGTATCGACGCGCGCAAGGTCGTGGATACGGGCATCTTGCCGGTCATCAACACCGGTATCGCGCATCGTGAAGCCGGCATCGGACAGATCGGTGCAGGCGTCACACGCGCACCGCTCGCATGCTTCACCGGCGCGGTGACCGCACTCGCGGTACAGGTGGCCGGGTGATCGCGGATGTGTCGTCAAGGTTGATTGTCAAAGCATCCGGCAACGTTCGATAGGGGGAGGCGACATGGCCATTCAAGCGGGGCTCGCCGTCGTTGCGGTCGGTGGCAATGCGCTTATCATCGACAAGGACCACCAATCCATTCCGGACCAATACAAGGCCGCGACAGTGACGTCGCGCTATGTTGCCGACATGGTGGCGGCGGGCTGGCGGGTCGTGCTCACGCACGGCAACGGGCCGCAGGTGGGATTCATCATGCGGCGCTCGGAGCTCTCGATCGCGGAAGTGTCACCGGTGCCGATGGATTACGCCGGGGCCGACATCCAGGGTGCGATCGGCTACATGTTCGATCGTGCGCTGCGCAACGAATTTCGCCGCCGGGGTATGTCGACGAGTCCGGTCGCGCTCGTGACCCAAACCGTCGTCGATCGCAACGACCCGGCGTTCGCGAATCCCTCGAAGCCGATCGGTTCGCATATGGACGAGGCGGTGGCAAAGCGCATTGCCGGCGAGCAGGGTTGGACGGTGAAGGAAGACGCCGGGCGCGGCTGGCGGCGGGTCGTGCCCTCGCCCCGCCCGCAACGCGTGGTCGAGATCGATGCCATCAAGTTCCTCGCGCAGGCCGGCTATCTTGTGATCGCATGCGGGGGCGGAGGCATCCCCGTGATCGAAGCGGAGAACGGCGATCTCGTTGGTGTGGAGGCGGTGATCGACAAGGACTTCGCCTCGAGTCTGCTCGCCCGCGATATGGGCGCCGATCTGCTTCTTGTCTCCACCGGCGTGGAGAAGATCGCGATCGATTTCAACACACCACGGCAGCGCTGGCTCGATCGCATCACGGTCGACGAGCTTCGCGAGCTCTACGCGGCCGACCAGTTCGACAAGGGCAGCATGGGGCCGAAGGTCAAGGCGGCGATCGAGTTCCTGGAGGGCGGCCACGGAGAATGCCTCATCACCAGCCCGGAGAATCTGGGTCGCGCACTGCGCGGTGAGACCGGAACGCGGATCGTCCGGGATAATGGGGTCTGAGTTGAATGGCACTTACTTAAGCGATTTAGGGGATATACCGTTCGCCCTGAGCCCGTCGAAGGGTGAATGCCGGAGCGTCCGTGAGCGGACGATCGCCCGCCTTTGACAAGCCTGCGTTACCCTTCGACAGGCTCAGGGCGAACGGAAGTTTGAGCGCAGAGGGCGTAAGTAAGTGCCATTCACCCCTGACCCAATGCGAAGGAACCGATGCATCATGAGCAGTACACCCGAACAGCGATCACAAGTCGGTCCCTACGCCGGCTATTACAACCGGCCGCCGGCCGTAGGGGATGATCTGCTCACTAAGGTGGGGCCCGGTACGCCGTGTGGGACGTATCTGCGCCGTTACTGGCATCCATTCCTCATCGCTTCGGAGCTCAAGGAATTACCGCTGCCGGTGCGATTGCTGGGCGAAGACCTGGTCGTGTTTCGCGACGGTTCGGGGCGGCTCGGCCTCCTGCATCGTCATTGCATACACCGCGGCACCTCTCTTGAATTTGGCATTCCCGCCGAGCGCGGCATTCGCTGCTGCTATCACGGCTGGCATTT
>JANMUI010000969.1:0-3438 GCA_031391405.1 Betaproteobacteria bacterium | reverse complement strand
AGGAGTCGTTCAAGCATGAACCTTCACGACACGTTCTCTCCGATAGGCCGGGCGCTGTCGCTCTTCGGTGCCTTCGCTCTCGTCAGTCCGGCGGCTCTCGCCCAGTCGGGCGCCGACAGCTATCCTGACAAACCGATCCGCATCATCGTCCCATTCGCACCGGGCGGATCCGTCGATCTCGTCGGGCGGACCCTCGGGCAGAAGATGACCGAGGCATGGGGGCAGACGGTGGTCGTCGAGAACCGTCCCGGTGCCGCCACCATCATCGGCACGGAAGCCGCGGTCAAGGCGAAACCGGACGGTTACACCCTGCTCATCGGGGTGAGTACGCTCGCCACCAATCCATCGATGCATGCGAAGCTTCCTTACGACGCATTGCGCGACCTCGAACCCATCGGCATGGTCGCGCGTGCGCCGATCGTGGCGTATGTGAATCCTGCGTTCGGACCGCAGGACATCAAGAGTCTTATCGGATTTGCGAAGTCCAACCCAGGCGGCGTCAGTTACGGATCCGGGGGAACGGGCACGGTCACTCATCTCGCGGCCGAAATGCTGAAGGATCGCACCGGCGCACCGCTCACGCATATCGTCTACAAGGGTGGGACACCGGCCATGGCGGACGCGATCGCGGGCCACATCCCAATGACCTTCGCGACCGTAGGCCAAGCCCTCGCGCAATACAAGGCAAAACAACTGCGCGCACTTGGGGTGACTTCCGCCGAGCGCTACGCGTCGATTCCCGACGTGCCGACATTCAAGGAGCAGGGGTTCGACATCGTCACCAACGAGTGGTGGGCCCTGTTTGCCCCAGCCGGAACGCCGAAGCCCATCATCGACAAGCTGAACGCCGAGGTGCGCAAGTTCGTTGCCCTCCCCAACCTGGGTGACCGGCTGACCGCCATGGAGCTCATCAGTTCGAGTCCGCAGGAGCTCGGGACGTTCGTCCGCAACGAGACAGAGCAATGGGGCGCGCTGATCCGTAAGATCGGGATCAAGGCGAATTGACTGTCGCTGGATCCATCGACGATTCACGAACATCAGGAGGCAGATAATGAAGGTAGACATGCATGCGCATTGGCGACCCGCGGCCTTGATCGACACGATGCGCCAGCGCACCGAAGTGCCACGCATCACCCTGAACGCCCAGGGTGTCGAAGTGATCAAGACCCGCAATACCGAAGAGCCGGTATCGAGTGCCTTCGATGATGTGGCAATCGCCGCTGCCGAATTCGAGCGCGCGATGCAATTGCCGGGAATCATCGGCGTCCTGATGCCGGCCAACGCGTTCATTACACGCAAGGCGGCGGAGAAGGTGCGCCATCATGGAAGTCGCGAATCGTCATCGCGCCATGGTGTTTATCCATAACGGTCCGCTGCCCGGCGACACCTGGCCCAAGGTCGCGAACGACACCGACAACGCGCGCAGGCGGAACGGCACGCTCGACATGCAGGCAAGCCTTTCATCGGTGATGATCACCCTTTGCATGACGGACTATCTCGACCCAACCCCAAGCGCGAATATTCACGTGCACAATCTGGGCGGGAATATCCCCTACGAGATCGAGCGTTTGGATCATCGCTCGTTGCTCGACACACCCGACGAAGAATTACCCTCGAAGCGATTCGCGCGCTCCAAGGTCACGCTCGATTGCAATTCGTTTGGTGCGCGCGCCATCGAAGCTGGTGTGCGGCTGTACGGCGCCGATCGCATCGTGTTCGGGACGGATGGCACCGAATTCGGCTGCCACTGGTCGATGCGCGCCGTCGCCGAAGCCGAAATCGGTGCCGAAGCACGCGAAAAAATCCTGCACCGGAACGCGACAGCGATTCTTTCGCACCTGGTGCCCCTCGCGAAAAGAGAAACCGTCGCAGCATGAAGGTGTTCGACCGCTGCGTGTGGGCGGCATGCTTGATGCTGCTTCACGCAGCGGTGCCCGCGCAGGAATTTCCGGTCAAGCCGGTGCGGCTGGTCGTGCCGGCGCCGCCGGGCGGGCCGCTCGATGTTGCCGGTCGCATTCTCGGCCGCGACCTGCACGATCGCTGGGGCCAAACGGTGATCGTCGACAACAAGGGCGGCGGAACGCTCGGTCCGGAGTTTCTCGCGAGAAGCGCGCCCGACGGCTATACGTTGATGATCATCAGCTCCACGCCGCTCGTGACCTTTCCGCATCTGCAGAAAGCACCGTACGACGTGCTCAAGGCGTTTGTCGGCGTGACGCAGACGGCGGCGCTGACCTATGCCTTTCTCGCGCACCCGGCCTCCGCGATCACCTCTTTGCAGCAACTGATCGACGAAGCGCGCAAGTCGCCTGGCCGACTGAATTTCGCGACTGGCGGAATCGGCGGCGGCCAGCATCTTTACCTCGAGTTGTTCAAGCTCGCGGCCGACATCGATCTCACCCATATTCCGTACAAAGGTGCCGGGCCGGCCTTGCAAGGTTTCATGACGGGTGAAGTGCACGGCATGATCGATGTAACCAGCGCGGCCATCCCCGCGGTCAAGGCGGGCAAGGCCCATGCACTGATGGTGACGGGCGCAAAGCCGCTGGCGCAGTTTCCCGATGCCGTGCCGTTCGACACGCTCTACCCAGGCGTAGGCATTCCGACGTGGCACGGCATCTTCGCGCCCGCCGGTATGCCGCACGCGCTGCTCGACAAGATCGCTACGGATATTCGCCAGACGTTGCATGCGCCCGCAGTCGCGGAACGATTCCGTGAGCTGGGCATGGAACCCACCGGCTTGTCCGGTGAGGCCTTCAATGCCGTCGTGCGCAGTGACTATGAACGATGGGGCGAGTTGATTCGCAAGAAGAACATCAAAGCGCATTGAGCGCAGGCGGACCCCATCATTCGCAACGGGAATTGCCATGACAAGACCAACTATCGAATTACATGCTCTTCGGTTGAAACGTGGCGTAGGCCGGACCTTATTTGCACTCGCTCTCGCCATGCTGGTAGGACATGCATTCGCGCAAGCGGGCCCCGCCTGGCCGGCGAAGCCTGTCAAGGTGATCTCGCCGATGGGCGCTGGCACCGCGGTTGATTTCGTCTGCCGCACGATCGGCGATCGATTGGCACGCGCGCTTGGGCAGCAGTTCGTCGTCGAGAATCTGGTCGGCGCCTCCGGAATCGTCGGCGCCCAAGCGGCATCGCGTGCGCCGAACGATGGCTACACGGTGTTCTTCGCGCCGGCATCCACCTTGACCAGCAACATCTTCATGTTCAAGACGCTGCCGTACGATCCCGAGCGCGATCTCACGGCGGTCGCGATCGTTGTCGATAGCGGTCCGTTCATCATATCCGTGCATCCCGACGTACCCGCGCAGAATCTTGCCGAGCTGATCGCGCTCGCCAAAGCGCAACCCGGAAAGCTGTCGTATGCGGTCGATGTCTCGAGCGGTTACGGGGTGGTCCTAGGTCAGTGGTTCAACAAGATCG
>JANMUI010000958.1:0-4869 GCA_031391405.1 Betaproteobacteria bacterium | reverse complement strand
CAACGCGAGCCGCTCGAAGCGTTCGCGGGCGAGCAAGGTGAAGTGCGCTTCGTCGCGGCCTGCAGCGACGAGGTTGAAGGCCATGACGGTCGCCGGTTGATCGTCATGCTCAAGCAGGAGATCGAAGCGTTGCACACCGCTCGCGCGGGCAGCCAGAAAGCCCGCAAGCTCGGTGAACAGGCGTTTGGCCGCGAAGAGGAGGGCGCTCGCCGCTTCGACCGCCGCAGGCAGCTCCAGACGTGCCTCGAACTGATCCGGTGGCGTAAAGAACCGGCGAGGCTCGGCCGCGCGCCCAAGAGCCTGGTCCAGCTCGCAGAGTAATTCGCGGCCGAAGCGTCGTGCAAACCCTGCACGAGGCAGCGCGATGACTTCGCCCAGGGTGTTCGTGCCGATCGCGGTCAGCATGGCCAGTTGATCGCTCGACCAGCCGAGCGTGTAGATCGAGAGCGCAGCGAGCTTGGCTTCAATGCAGGCTTGGTCGCGTACGATCGTCTCCTTGCCGCTTGATGCGAGCCACCAGGCGGCGCGCGCGGTGGGTGCACAGGCGATGGCAGCGGTGAAGCCTAGCGCGATGATCCCGGCGCGAAGCCGGGTCATGATCGGTTCGAGACCGCCGAACAACGACAAGCTGCCCGAGACTTCGAGGAGCAGGCCCGCCTGGTTCTCGAGCGAAACACTCGGGGTAAATTGCCCCGCCCAGGCGGCGAGACGCTCGATGGCTTCGATCTCGCGCTGAGGTTCCTGTTTCTTGACGTGCATGGTCGGGGCAAGCGCATAGGCCGCCGAGAGCGCCATACCGGGTCGTACACCCTTGGCGAGCGCGACATCGTTGGCGACCCGCACGATATGGGCGTCGGCCACGATTCGCGGCTCGCGCTCAGTTGATGGGCTCCCCCGCAGGAACACTTCGAGCGGGAGCCGGGGCAGGATGACGGCGATCCACAGCATGGTGGCGATTCAGGTCGAGATGGATGGGTGCTTCAGCGGGCAAGCCGCGACGCTTCAAGATATGCACGGTGAGATGGCCGTGCGCAGCCGGTTCGATCGACAGACGCAACACCGCGGGAGACGGCTCACGACTCGCCTCCAGGGGACGAAAGAGTGCGACGAACACGTCGCTTTCTTCTGCGGCGACCTGCAGACGGCGTAGCGCGGCATAAGAGGTCGCGCGTCGCGATGCCGGTAGCCAGCCAAGCACGGCCCCGCACACGTTCGAACGCAGCGTCTGCTCCATAGCCCATAACACATCACGCTGCGGTTCGGCCGCGCGCTCAGGTGATACGACGATGAGCCGCGCGAGCGATACGCCGGCGCGAGTCAGCGCGGGTGCATAGGGTGCATGCGGCGAAGCGATCCAGGTCTGCCAGCGGCCTGCCATCGACAACCGCGCCAGTGCCGGCAACAGCATGCTGACTTCCCCGATGCCATGTCGCGCGACGAGAATCTCGGTCAGCGCACCGGTTGGCCAACCACCGCCCGGCAACGCTTGATCCAGCCGCGCAAAACCAGAGGCGACACTCGCCGTGCGTACCGGTGCGAGTGTATTGCCGCGCCACAGGGCGGGATGTTCGAGGAGTTTGACGAGGGAGGACATGCACCGCAGCGCCCTACAAAACTTTGCTGTTGCGCACCAGCCCGACCGCGAGGCCTTCGATCGCGAACGATTCTTCGCGCGTATCGACCGTGATGGTCTTGAAGTCGGGATTCTCCGCGACCAGCTCGACGATCGAACCGCGCCGTCGCAGCCGCTTCACGGTGACGTCGTTGGCGAGCCTCGCCACGACGATCTGCCCGGAACGCGCCTCGCTCGTGCGATGGACCGCCAGCAGATCGCCATCGAGGATGCCGGCGTCACGCATGCTGAGGCCGCGCACTTTCAGCAAGTAATCGGCACGCGGGGTGAACAAGGCGCCATCGATCTGATAACGGCCCTGCACATGTGCTTCAGCAAGGATCGGCGAGCCGGCAGCGACGCGGCCGATCAGCGGAATGCCGAGCGATTCGGTGAGCCGGATACCCCGTGCGGCGCCATCCTGGATTTCAATCACGCCCTTGCGGGCCAGGGCGCGCAGATGCTCTTCCGCCGCGTTCGGCGAACGAAAGCCGAACGCCTGGGCGATTTCGGCGCGTGTTGGTGGAAAACCGGTGCTCTCGATCGCATCGCGAATCAACGCGAGGATTTCAGCTTGCCGCGGGGTGAGATCGTTGTTCGCCATGCGGGATGGTCCTTGGTATGTGGTGATTGAGAAGGGAGAAGGGGGAAGGGTGCGATGCATCCTGTATCGAGAATCGTGCATCGCCCCCCCAGGAGCGTGCTCAGGAATGCACGCCGTAAGAAACGCGCGCGGCATCGCGCACCCCGTAGGGAGGAACATGCGCGGCATCGCGCATCCCATAAGGAACATGCGCAGCATCGCGCATGTAGGGCGGCGGTGCGCCTTCCATCGTAATTGGCGCATCCCTGTCGCTTTCCGCATTGGTCGGTCTGCGCTGGCCACTCATCGAGCGGACTCCGGCCGGCATCGGCACCCGGCCATACCGGGCGAGGCGCGCTTCGACGCCCAGGCGACTGCGTTGATGTGCCTGGGCCAGGGCTTCGATGGTCTGCCCGGCGTCGTAGGCGGCGAGCAACTCGTCGTCTTCCGGTTGCGACCAGGGTTTGCCGGCTTTGCCCGGACGATTGGATGCATGGGAAGGATCCGCGATCACCTTTGCGTTCGCGCGATCGCCGGCGAGCTGGTTGGCAGATTGGCCGCCAGCCGTACGCCCTTCTTCGAGCACCCGCACCGCATGAAAGAGCGCGCGCACGATATCCGGGTGTTGATAGGGGCTCTCCGCGGGGAACGCCTCCGCGGTGATCGGGTTGATGCCATTGGAGAGTGCGGTGAGCAATTTGAGTGCCTGGGTCGATTCCATGTGTCCTCCATTCCCTGTGTCGGCTGGAACCGGGACCTCTCGCCCCGGATCGGCGGATGCTCCACCGATGCGTATATATTTATACAGTTATCGGAGATTGGCAAGAGGCTGCGAGCAATGTTTAACGATCCGGATGGAATCGGCGAGCTGTGATTATGTCCAGTTTATGGGAAAAGTGAAACGAGAAAAGGGAAATGGGAAACGTAAAACGGCGAGCTGTGGCCGATCCGCGGTCGGGGCGCTCTATAATGCGTGCCGACACAGCGCCTTTCCACACAGCGCCTTTCCCGGAGAGCCATGATCTTCTTCCGCAAGCATTACGAATCCGATCTGACCAAGATGATCCGAGGTCTCCTGCAGGAGAAGCCGCAGATCGTCGAGGAACAGCGGAAGGGCCGCGCACTCTGGTGGGACAAGAAGCTCGATCGCGACGAGCTCGTCCGCGACCAGGAATCACACGTCAAGCAAAAGCCCTACGTGTATCAGACGGACGGCTGAGTCGATTCATCGCGTCCTCATCGACCTGCTGATCCGCGCGCTGATCCCTGCATTGCCGGCAGTGCGCCGTTCCTTGGCCATCGTGGCGCTGGCCGTGGCCGGCTGCACGCTCCCGCAGCAGATCCTCTGGTCGCTCCTGCCCGATGAAACGATCCCGATACTATTCGCCAACCTGAAGGGCCTGGAGACCCCTGTCCAGGAGCGCCTGCTGGAGCTCGAACGCAAGCAGGATTGGTCCGGCATCCTGGTGATGGCAGACGAGGCGCTGGCCAAGGATTCACGCAGTCCCGAATGGTGGTTCGTGAAGGGCCATGTGCTGGCGCAACTGACCCGCTGGCCGGAAGCCGCTAGCGCATACGCCGAGGCTCTCCAGTTCAATCCGCTGGAGCTGGATGGCTGGTTCAGACTCGCTCGAGCGCAGCAGCTATCCGGCCACAAAGACCGTGCAATCAATACACTGGAACGCTCTCTTCAAGTATCACGAGAATCATCGACCACCTTCTTCCTCTTGGGGGAATTGCATCGTGAGCTCGAGAATCCGCGCGCTGCGATCCCAGCCTACCGCGAGGCCCTGCGATTGCAGCCGGATCTGCCGGGGGCGTGGTACGGACTTGGGTTGATCGCCGGCGCGGAAGGTCGACTCGACGAGCGGGACGCAATCATCGAGCGCCTGAGGACGCTGGCTCCTGAGCTTGCGAAGCAGTTGAGGGATCGTCGATAAGGGCAGTCTCAGCCTGGCGGGGAAGGGCCGGTTCCGGACATCCGGGATCCGATGCAGAGCGGACACGGCGGTCCCTCGGCTTCGATTTGAACACATGCTCAATGTGTTTTTCGTCATCGAAATCTTTTCATGGTACCCCTCAGCGCCACATGCCGAGCCAAACTTGCGTCGAAAAGCGGCAGCCTTGACTTCTTTTCATGATATTGTATATTGAACGAATGGTTAAACCACTCGGTAAAAACGATAACGCTCTAAAAGAGGCGTCGCGCCCGCGCTCGATGAGGGCGGCGGGGGCCATCCCGAGTGATCCTGGTTCCGACACCAAGACGAAGATCCTCGATGCGGCGTTTCAGCGCCTGGCGCGAGAAGGTTACGGGGCGCTCAGCATGCGGGAGATCGCCAAGGATGCGGGTGTCAACCACGCCTTGATCAACTATCACTATCGCACGAAGGATCAGCTGGTCATCGCGGTGCTCGACGCAGTGAACGAGCGCTTGCTCGACCGCCAACAGAAGATGTATCGGGCTCCTGGTGCGTTTGCCGAGAAGTGGGCCCAGGCGCGCCGGTTCTACGAGAACGACCTGGCATCGGGGTTTTGCCGCGTGATGATGGAGTTGGTCGCGGCATCGGCCTGGATGATTCCCGGCGGGTTAGACGCCACCTGCCCCTGGCTCGGATCGGTGGGCGCCGCTGCGCCGAGCGTGGCAGTGGCCTGGCTGCTGATTGCGCCGTTG
>JANMUI010000918.1:0-6377 GCA_031391405.1 Betaproteobacteria bacterium | reverse complement strand
TGGATGCCATGAGCGTCATCAATCAGATGTTGCGCGACCTCGATCAGCGCACCATGCCGGCCGATCGCGCGATCTACGCGTCACGGTTCGCTCGCAATGCGTCGCGCTACGTTACGTGGCGGCGATGGGCGGGAGCGGGCGTAGTAATCGTTGGTGGAATCGCCGTGAGCGTGACGATCGCAAACTGGGGCGACGCATCCAATGGCGCGATTGCCTTGATCGCCGAAAGCTCCGCCGCGGTCATTGACGTCGGCGCGACCAGGCCCGGCGCGCCCAACGCAATCGTCGACGCGGTGGCTATTCCAACGCTCGCGTCACCGGCCGTCACGCACACACCCGTCGCGGCGCCATCCGACCCGGACGCAATGCCAGTCGCGAGAAAATCATCGAATACCGCCGACAAACCGGAAAGAGCCGAGGCGCCAAATGGTCGTGTCGGCTTAACCGAACCCAACGACGAGCCGGTCGTGGCACCGATCACTGTTGCCGCGCTGGACCATCCGCACTTTGCGCCGCCACTCTTGCCATCGATCGCACCCGCCGCCCTGCCGCGCTTGGAATCACCCGATGTGGCTGCGCTGCAGATCGAACAGCGCATCATTCGTAAAGAGGCGCCACGGTCAGCCGATTCGGAGTTTCGTCGCGCAGCGGTACTGATCGATCAGGGCCGCATCAGGGAGGCGCAGGATCGATTGCGTGATGCGCTTGACCTGGATGCGCGACACGAGGCCGCGCGCCAAACGCTGGCCGCCCTCTTGCTTGAAGAACGATCCTACGATGCTGCGGAAGCCGTTCTTGCGGCCGGTCTGCGAAGCAATCCCGCGCAAACGAATTTCGCGCTCGCGTTGTCGCGACTGAACTTGGAACGCGGCAACATGCCGGCGGCACTCGCCGTCCTACACAACCATGCCGCCTATGCGGTTGGGCACGCCGAATATCGTGCGTTCGCTGCGGCGCTCTATGCGAAGTCGGGCGCACACGCCGACGCTATCCCGGAATATGAAGCAGCCCTGCGGCTTGCACCGCGCACCGGACCATGGTGGATCGGCCTTGGTCTTGCCAACGAAGCCGAAGACCGCACCGAGGCGGCCACCGATGCCTACCGCAACGCGCGCGCCACCGGCTCGCTTTCCGCAAGCCTCAGCGAGTTCGTCGAACGCAAGCTGCAACGCAAGCAGTAACCGCGCGGCACGCCGATCCATTCAGCGGCCTGCGGGCCGCTTCGGACCACACGGTCGCGGCGCTCCGGCTCATGCCAATCGTCGATTGGCAACGATGATGCCGGCCAGCACCAAGGCGAGCCCGATGGCGTGATACCAGTAGACCGCTTCACCGAGCAGCAGATAGGCGCCGATCGTGCCGAAGATCGGCACCAGGTGCGTAAATGGCGCTGAACGCACCGCGCCGACCCGGTCCACGCCGATATTGAATACGATGGTCGCGAGCACCGTGCGCAGGATCACGACATAGAAAATCGATACGAACACCGGCAGCGTAAAGACCGGATGCGCGATGCCTCTGGCGAGATCCCATGCGTAGAACGGTGCGACGACCAGCGCGCCGATCGTGCCCGTTACCGCGAGAAACGCCATGGACGAGAGCACGGGTCGATAGGGCAGAAGAAAAATGTGGAACGACCAGATCAACATTGCCAGGAGAATCAAGAGATCGGCTGTGTTCAGTCTGAGTGCGATGATGTTGGCAACGTCGCCGCGAAAAATGATCGCCGCCACCCCGACAATCGACAGCACGAAGCCCACGATCTCGCGCCCTTTCGGTGCCCGGCTGAACACGATCCAGTTGATCAGCAGCACCCACACCGGGACGGATGAATTGAGCAGCGCATGCGTGTTGGCCGTGGTGTGCTGGAACGCCTGAAAGACGAGCAGGAAGAACACGGACGTACTCATGCAGCCGATCGCGAGCATGACTTTCCATGCTTTGATGATGCGTGGCCACGCTGCGAACACTTCGCGCCCGCCAAACAGCCAGCCAATGGATGCGCCGCCCGCCCACATCAAAAATGCCAAGCCCGCAGGCGAAATGCGATCGAACACTGATTTCCCGGCAATCCCCGTTCCGGCCCATAAGAGGCTCGCCAGGATCAACGCGATATAGCCGACGGCCCGGTGGCATGCGCCAGCCTGCGGCGGTGAAGATGCGGGCGACGCAGTCATCGCAGCGGCATGCGATTACAGATCGCCACACCGGCGAGCACCAGCGCGAATCCAAGCGCGTGGTGCCAGCCGAGCGCCTCGCCGAGGAACCCGACTGACATGCAGGCACCGAATACCGGAATCAGATGGGTGAAGATCGACGCGCGCGAAGGACCGACCCGCTGGATGCCGACGTTAAGGAACACGGTGGCCAGCAGCGAGGACAGCACACCGACATACAGGAACGCGGCCAGAACGTGCGGCGGGAAGAGCAGGATGCCCGGTTCCCGTACCAGCTCGACAATATGCAGCGGCGCGACCAGCGCCACGCCGACGAGTCCGGTAATGAAGGCGAGCCCATAGGCGGACAATTCCTGCGGGCAGCGTTTGACGAGCGCGGCGTACACACCCCAGATCAACATCGAGGCGAGCGCGCCGATATCGCCGACATTGAAATCGAGGCGCACGATACGCATCAGATCGCCGTGGCTGATGATGACGATGACGCCCAGTACCGATACCAGGAATCCGCCGAGCTCCTGTCGCGATGGCCGCGCACCATCCAGCACCCACACCGCGCTCATGACCGCGAGCGGAATGGTCGAATTGAAGATCTGCACATGCAACGCGATCGTGTGCTGGAGGCTCCAGAATGTCAGCACGCTTTGCAAGGCGGTACCGAACAGTCCGCACAAGACGATCGTCTTTGCCGAACGGCGGATAGCCGGCCACTCGCGGCGGATCTCGGTCCACACGAACGGCAGGAGAAGCGCGATGGCGATGAACCAACGCCAGAACGACAAGGTCACCGGGGAGACGTCATCGCGCAGCGCACGGCCGATGGTCGAATTGCCAGCCCAGAAGGCCGAAGCGAGCGTGAGGAGCAGATAGGCCACCAGCACGCGCGAACGCGCGGTGCCGATGGCGTTCAACATCGGCTGTGCGTTATGCGAGCCGGCGCTTGAGCTCGTTGTCGATCGCCGTCATGAAGTCTTCGGTGGTGAGGAACGGCTGCTTCTCGCCGATGAGGCTCGCGAGATCCTTGGTCATCTTGCCGGACTCCACCACATCGACGCACACCTTCTCCAAGGTGAGCGCGAAGTTGACGAGATCAGGCGTCTTGTCCATCTGGCCGCGATATTGCAGGCCGCGTGTCCAGGCGTAGATCGAGGCGATCGGGTTCGTGGAGGTCGGCTTGCCTTGCTGATGCATGCGGTAGTGGCGCGTGACCGTACCGTGCGCCGCTTCCGATTCGATGATCTTGCCATCGGGTGACATCAGCACCGAGGTCATGAGGCCAAGCGAACCATAGCCCTGCGCGACCGTATCGGACTGCACATCGCCGTCGTAGTTCTTGCACGCCCAGAGGTAGCCGCCGGTCCACTTCAGGTTCGCGGCCACCATGTCGTCGATCAGCCGATGCTCATAGGTGAGTTTCTTGGCATCGAATTGCGTCTTGAATTCCTTGTCGAACACTTCCTGGAAGATGTGCATGAAGCGGCCGTCATACACCTTCAAAATCGTGTTCTTCGAGGAGAGGTACACCGAGTAGTTGCGCCCGAGCGCATAGTTGAAACAGGCGCTTGCGAATCCACGGATCGAGGCATCGAGGTTGAACATCCCCATCGCCACGCCCGGGCCGCTCGTCTTGATGATTTCCCGCTCGATCGATTGACCGCCGCCTTCGGGCGTCCACGTGATCTTGAGCGAACCCACACCCGGGAACTGGAAGTCCTGCGCGCGGTACTGATCGCCGAAGCCGTGGCGGGCGACAACCACCGGTTTGTCCCAGTGCTGGACGATGCGGGGGACGTTCTTGCAAATGATCGGCTCGCGAAAAATGGTGCCATCCAGGATGTTGCGGATGGTGCCGTTTGGGCTGCGCCACATCTGCTTGAGGCCGAACTCCTTCACGCGGCCTTCGTCGGGCGTGATGGTCGCGCACTTCACCGCAACGCCATACTGCTTGGTTGCGTTGGCCGAATCGATGGTGATCTGGTCGTTGGTCTCGTCGCGCTTTTGCACCGACAAGTCGTAATACTTGAGGTCGAGATCGAGGTAAGGCAGCACGAGGCGCTCGCGGATCCATTGCCAGATGATCCGCGTCATCTCATCGCCGTCCATCTCGACGACCGGGTTCTTGACCTTGATTTTTGCCATGAATAACTCCTGTAGGTACGTTGTGGAGCCTGGCGTGGCTCCGTCATGAAGGAAGCGGTAAAAGGCCACTGAGCGGAGAACGACTCCGCAACTGCGAAGTCGCGACACGTCTCGCAGCAAGCGCGTGGGCCAACCCTCTATTATGACAAAAGGTGGCGCTTCATGGCCAGCATTGGTGGGGCGATCGAAGAATTCGCTATGATCGGACCGCCCCCACTACCCGACCGCCCTCCCCATGCCCAAACCCACCATCACCTTCGCGAGCGGCCTCTATGACCGCATGCTTCCGCTCTACACCGGTGAAGTCAAGGCCGACGACATCGATCTCAAATTTGTCGCCATCGACAACCCGCGAATAATTTTCGATCGGATGGCGGGTGAGCAGGCCTTCGACGCCTGCGAGATGTCCACCTCCGAATACATGGCGCGCGTCAGTGCCGGAAAGTGCCCGTTCGTCGCGATTCCGGTGTTTCCGTCGCGTGTGTTCCGGCACAGCTTCATCACCATCAACAAGCGCTCGGGCATCAAGACGCCGCAGGATCTCGCCGGCAAGCGGATCGGCGTGCCGCTCTACACGATGACGGCGGCGGTGTGGATTCGCGGCCATTTGCAGCACGACTACGGCGTCGATCTGTCCAAGGTCACATGGGTGCAAGGTGCCATCGAGAAGGGCGGCAGCCATGGCTCCCCGACGGTGCTGCCGCTCTTGAAACCGGTGAATATCGAGGCGAACACTTCAGGCAAGTCGCTGAACGAGCTGCTGGATGAAGGCAGCATCGATGCGGTGCTTGGGACGGCCGTGCCCGATTCGATCAAGACCAATCCGGACATCGTGCGGCTCTTCCCGAACTTTCGGGAGATCGAGCGCGACTACTACCGGCGGACGCGAATCTTCCCGATCATGCATTCAGTGGTGATTCGCCGCGACGTGTATGAAGCTAATCCGATCGTGGCGAAAAGCCTGTTCAACGTGCTTAACGCCTCGAAGAATGCCGCGCTCACCCATATGAAGTACCTGGGCGCCCTTCGCTATATGTTGCCGTGGCTCACTTCGGACATCGACGAAATCGATGACGTGTTCGGCGGGGATCCCTGGCCCTACGGTCTGGAGGCGAATCGTCCGACCTTGGAGGCGCTGGTGAAATATTTGGCCGACCAGCACATCATCGCCAATCCGATGCCGATCGAATCACTATTCCTGCCGGTGGAGTAGGTGCATTTTGCCGCTTACGTTTGCTGCCACAACCGCGACGACGCGTCGGGCACGACGATCGCAACGAATGAGCCGTCACCGCTGTCCCGGTCGTCGAGCCGTCGTGTTCGTCGAGCCGTCGTGTTTGCCTGACGCCATGATTCGTACCTAAGTCAGTGCCATTCGGGTCCGCCCCGAATGGGACTTACGTGAACTCGCTTGTAGTCAAGCCTCCGTGCGCCCTGAGCCCGTCGAAGGGTACCGCAGGCGTGTCGACACGGCGCGCGATCGTCCGCCCACGGACCTTCCGGTATTCACCCTTCGACAGGCTCAGGGCGAACGGTCAATCGCTTGAGATAAATTGAGAAAGTGGACGCTGTTGTCCTGTCTTCGCGTAAGCGGAGGGATGGCAAATCGTTCAGTAGGCTTAAGTCAGTGCCATTCGGGCGGCCCCTGTTTCCCGTTTCCCGTTTCCCGTTTCCCCCCTCACCCTTCACCCTTCACACCACACGTCACATAAAAATTCAGCGTAGTAAAGAACTGCCCCGCCGCTGCACGCTCTTCGAGCACGCCCCACCAGCGCGCGAATTCCTCCTGCGTAATCCATCCGGCCTGCGCAGCATTGTTCGCGCGATGCTTCGCCATTTCGAATTGGAAGTGCGCGGGGTCCGTTGCCATGACGATGATCGCACGCGATTCCACATCCTTGAGACCAGCGCGCATGAAGACGCCGCGCGACCTGCGCGCCCACCAGCCGTCGGTGAATCGCTGCACGACATAGAACGACGTGATGCGCCGCGTCAGCTCGCGAACGGGGTGATCGATAACCCAGGATTCAGCGACCTGGTCGCCACTGATCACCCGGCCGC
>JANMUI010000894.1:0-8612 GCA_031391405.1 Betaproteobacteria bacterium | reverse complement strand
GCCATCGCCACGGAGAGCCAACGCAGGATGGGGTTGAAAACGGATGCCGGGTCGAATCCGAATCTCGTATTCGCTGAATGCGACATCGCGCGTGGGCGCATCGGGCTCCAGCAATTCGCCGGTGGCATTGAAATACCGGACTGACGGCATCTCGGATGCCGCCTGTGGAATCAACTCGTAGGGCCGCTTGAGGTAATGGTACTGGAGCGGCGGCTCATAGATCTGGCTGATGAAATCCCACTCGTCGGACGTGTAGGACTTGGCCGGATCAAGTGTCTTGGGACGCTCGGAGAATGACGAGTAGAGAATGTTAGCGTTACGCTCCGCGGCGGGATATGGATCGTTCCAGACACGTCCACAGCCTGCGATGAGCGAAAGACCGAGAAGGAGCACGGCGACTTGGCGCATGGTGGCGCGAGTGTAACCAATCAATGCCGCGCCGTCAGGGTGAATTCAGTTCATTCCCGCACCGCCGCAAACCATAACGGCCACTATCCTTATAATCCGCGCGCACAGGATTGAACACCTTCCCCTGGCGAACCGGAGTAACGATGGGTTTTCTCGATGGCAAGCGCGTTCTTATCACCGGCCTTCTCAGCAATCGATCGATTGCCTTCGGCATTGCCCGTGCGTGTCGCCGCGAAGGGGCCGAACTAGCCCTCACCTACCAGACCGAGCGATTTCGCGATCGTGTCGTGGACATGGGAAAGGAGCTCGGCAGCGATATCGTCCTCCCCTGCGATGTGGCAAGCGATGAGAACATCAAGAACTTGTTCGCCGAGCTCGGCAAGCGGTGGGACGGCCTCGATGGTCTGGTTCACGCGATCGCCTTTGCGCCGCGGGAATCGATCGCTGGAGACTTTATCGAAGGCATTTCACGTGAGGCGTTTCGCGTCGCCCATGATGTGTCGAGCTATAGCTTCTCGGCGCTTGCGCAGGCGGCCCTGCCGATGCTCGAGGGTCGCCGAGCGAGCCTTCTTACGCTGACTTATCTTGGCGCCGCTCGCGTCGTGCCGAACTACAACACGATGGGACTGGCAAAAGCGAGCCTCGAGGCGGCTGTGCGTTACCTTGCGGCAAGCCTTGGTCCTCGCGGCATTCGGGTGAACGGCATCTCTGCGGGACCGATCAAGACGCTCGCCGCAAGCGGTATCCAAGGCTTCGGCAAGATCCTGAAATTCGTTGCCGAAAATTCACCGCTTCGCCGGAACGTCACGATCGATGACGTGGGCAACGTTGCCGCATTCATGCTGAGCGATCTTGCCGCGGCGATTACCGGCGAGATTACCTACGTCGACGGCGGCTTTAGCCAAGTCGTTGGTGGCATGCCGATCGAAGCGGGCGACTCGGGCGTCTGATTCGAAAAGATTGAACCGCAAGGGACGCGAAGGACGGACTGCACGCAACGGACGCAACGGACGCAACGGACGCAACGGAGATTCGAACCATTCGCTCCCCAAGGAAAGCGTGCTTGGGATGGACTTGGGTTCCTGCCGTCCCCTGCCTGCTTCCAATGGCGACCATTGCGTCCGTTGAGTCCGTTGCGGTTCAAATCTAGCGCCTCAATTTCCCTTGCGCTCGAGATTCGCTTTGTTGATCTCGATGGTCGATTTTTCGCGCAGCCCACCGACGAACCCCTGAAAGTGCTCCTGCGCGCTGATCCGCGCCAGATTTTCCTGGGCGGCGGTCAGGCGCTTTTCATCGATCGATTCACCGGCGCCCGCCTTGGAGATTCGATAGAGCGCATAACCGCCGTCGGCACCTTCCAGACCCACATAAGCCGGCAACTTTGCAATGTCCGCCCGAAACAATGCGCGGGCCGCTTCGCGGCTGAGGCCGGTGGGCGCTTCACGCGTGATGGTGCGCGTGTTGGACCACTTCGCGCCTGCGCCATCCCCCTTTTGCAGGGCAACCAACCGATCCTGACCGGCCTTCTGCGCCAGGCTCTTGGCCTCTTTGCTGGTCAGCAGCTTGACGATATCCGCGCGTGCCGCATCGATGGGACGCGTGGACAACGTCCGATGCTCAACCGGGCGTGCCACCAAGAACACGCCCGGATTCAATTCGAGCGCTTCGGTGCTCCGCTTGTTCTTTAGTGTTTCGCTTTCGAAGAGCGCCGCGAGCATTCGACTGTTACCAAGCGCCCCGGAAGCGGCACCCCCCGCGCGTGGAATCCAGTCCGAGGTGAGCAGCGCAAGCTTGAACTCTTCAGCGATCGGCTTCAGGGAGTCAACCTGTTGATCCGCGCGAGCCGTAAATCGCTCCACCAGCTTCGGGAAGTCGGCAAGCGCCTTCTGTTTGCGCAGGTCGCGTTCAAGATCGGCGCGGGCTTCCTCGAAGGTCTTGGCGTCGGTCGGTCCCTGAATGAGGATGTGTCGGGCGCGGCGCTCTTCTCCCTTTCCACCCGCATCGGGTTTGCGAATCTCATCGACCGTAATGATGTGATAACCGAATTCCGTCTCGACCAGACTGCCGATCTCTTTTGGCTTCAACTTGAAGACCATATCGTCGAACGCCTGGACCATGGCGCCACGCGCATTGAATCCAAGATCACCGCCGTTGTCCTTCGAGCCGGGATCGTCGGAATTGGCTTTGGCCAACTCGCTGAACCGTTCCGGATTCTTGCGGACCTGGCCGAGAATTTCTTCAGCCTTCTTCTTCGCGACATCGCGCTGCTTGGCTTTCCCCGCGAATCGATCCTCATAGGCTTTGCGGATATCGTCCGGCGACATTGGAATCTGCGCCGAATAGGTCTCCAGATTGAGGACCACATACTCCGCCTTCACCGCCTCGGGAATTTCAAACTCCTTGGGGTTGGCTTTGTAATACGCTTCGACAATTTCCGGCGTGATCTTGACCTGCGGAGCGAATTGGTCGGCGGTCAGAAGCTGCTCACTCACCTCACGGGTTTCCGCAGCCTGGGAAGCTTCGCGCTCGGCGAGCTTCTTCGATCCGATGCCGGCGTCGTACAACGCGCCGCCGAGTCGTTGAAATGCCAGCGTCCGGCGCGTGTCCTCTTGAAACTGGATCGGCGAGCGGCCGGTTGCGCGAAGAAGCTGCTGATAGCGGTCCTTGGAAAAGCTACCGTTGTCCTGGAACTCAGGCATCTCGGCAATGGATTGCGCGAGCTCGCTGTCCCCTGGGGTAATCTGATTGCGCGTCACGAAGCGGCCAACGATGCGCTCGGTGATCATCTGGTCGATAATGCCCTGGCGCGCCTGCGGCGAATCGAACATCGACGGATCGAAATTTCGCCCAAGCATTTTCCGGAACTGGTCCTGCTGCGCCTGGAATCGCTGGTTGAATTCCTGGGCCAACACCTTCTCGCCGTCAACGAGCGCAATCGAATCGACGCTGACCCCTCCGCGCTGATACCACTCGACACCGAACAAGGCGAACGGGACGCAGATGAGCACGAGGAAAATCCGAACGACCCACTTCTGCTCGCGGACGAAATCAAACATCGATGGCATGGGAGAGTTTCTTTCGACAATCTGATTTGTGGGAATCAGCGTTGCGCCAACATGGAACCATCCGGACCTGCACGAACCTCAATAAGACAAAGGGCGAACCGTGGTTCGCCCCGTGGATCGTTTCTGGCGGAGTGGACGGGACTCGAACCCGCGACCCCCGGCGTGACAGGCCGGTATTCTAACCAACTGAACTACCACTCCTTTGTTCTTTACTACCGCTTCGCGCCGAAACGGAAGAGCGGAATCTCTGGTGGGTGCTGACGGGATCGAACCGCCGACATTCGCCTTGTAAGGGCGACGCTCTACCATCTGAGCTAAGCACCCTCATGCAGCGCCAAGGCGGCGACGAATCCGCCTGAGACACCCAAATGAGCGCGCTAGTTTAGCGCATCCTTCAGCGCCTTTCCAGCGCGAAACTTCGGTACCAGCGCTGCCTTGATCTTGATCGGCTCGTTCGTTCTTGGATTGCGCCCGGAGCGCGCTTCCCTTTGCCCGACATAGAACGTTCCGAAGCCTGCCAATGTCACCGTGCCGCCCTTTTTCAATGCGGTCTTGATGGACGTGACCGTTGCATCGAGCGCACGCTCAGCGGCCGCCTTGGAAATGTCCGCTGTCTTCGCGATGCTCTCGATCATCTCGGACTTGTTCAATTGTCCTCCCCGTTCATCGATACTCGACGCTAACGCCTGCGAGCGGGCCGTGGCAATACTCAACCGAAGCCGCGGCGATTCCGCTCCGCGGGCTCTAGGGTCCGCGTGCCCTTCAGTGTTTCATTAGCCCGGTACTGGCCGGCTCTTCGGCAACGACCGGTGCCGGCGGGACCACCTCCGCAGCCGGAGGGACCGGCAGTGGCACCGGCGGGCGGGCGAGCGCTATCGCAAGAACATCGTCGATCCATTTGACTGGGATGATCTCGAGGCGATTCTTTACGTTGTCGGGAATCTCAACCAGGTCCTTGACGTTCTCTTCCGGGATCAGCACCGTCTTGATGCCGCCGCGATGTGCCGCCAGCAGTTTCTCTTTCAGCCCGCCGATCACCAGCACTTCACCGCGAAGCGTAATTTCACCGGTCATGGCGACATCCGCGCGGACTGGAATTCCCGTCAAAGCCGAGATCATCGCGGTGCAAATGCTAATCCCCGCGCTCGGACCATCCTTGGGCGTAGCGCCCTCCGGCAAGTGGATGTGGATGTCGTTCTTCTGGAAGGCATCTTCATGCACGCCAAGCCGCTGCGCCCGACTGCGCACCACCGACAATGCGGCCTGAATCGATTCCTGCATGACCTCGCCGAGCTTGCCTGTGGTGATGGTCTTCGCTTTGCCGGGCATCACCGCAACTTCGACCGTTAGCAGTTCACCACCGACTTCCGTCCACGCCAAGCCGGTGACCTGACCGACCTGGTTTTCCTTCTCGGCCATGCCGTAGGTGTATCGGCGAACGCCCAGAAACTTGTCGAGCGACTTCGGCATTACCGCAATGCGCTTCTGCGTGGGCTTGGTTATCAACAGCTTGACCGCCTTGCGGCAGATCTTCGAGATTTCACGTTCCAGGCTCCGTACGCCCGCCTCACGGGTGTAGTAGCGAACGAGATCGCGAATGGCTGATTCGGAAACCGATAATTCCCCTTTCTTCAGCCCATTGTTCTTCATCTGCTTGGGCATCAGATAGCGCGTGGCGATGTTGACCTTCTCATCCTCGGTATAACCCGAGAGCCGGATCACCTCCATGCGGTCGAGGAGCGCCGGTGGAATGTTAAGCGTATTCGCCGTTGCGATGAACAACACTTCCGAAAGGTCGTACTCGACTTCGACATAGTGATCGACGAACGTGTGATTCTGTTCGGGATCGAGGACCTCGAGTAGCGCGGATGCCGGATCGCCGCGGAAGTCCATGCCCATCTTGTCGACTTCATCGAGCAGGAAGAGCGGATTGCGAACGCCGACCTTCCCCATGTTCTGAAGGATCTTGCCCGGCATGGAGCCGATATAGGTGCGACGATGGCCGCGAACTTCAGCCTCATCGCGAACGCCGCCAAGCGCCATGCGCACGAACTTGCGATTGGTCGCACGAGCGATCGATTGACCGAGTGATGTCTTGCCGACGCCAGGCGGCCCGACGAGGCAGAGGATCGGCCCCTTCAGCTTGTCGACGCGACTTTGCACGGCGAGGTATTCGACGATGCGTTCCTTGACCTTCTCAAGACCGTAGTGGTCTTCGTCCAGGATGCGTTCAGCCGCGGGGATATCGTTCGACACCTTGCTCCGCTTCTTCCACGGCAGATTGGTGAGCGTATCGAGGTAATTGCGTACGACGGTCGCCTCGGCCGACATCGGCGACATCAGGCGCAGCTTCTTGAGCTCACTCTCGGCTTTTTGGCGCGCATCCTTCGGCATGCGGGCGTTCTTGATGCGCTTCTCCATCTCATCGAGATCCGCACCCTCTTCGCCTTCGCCCAATTCCTTTTGAATCGCCTTGACCTGCTCGTTCAGGTAGTACTCGCGCTGACTTTTTTCCATCTGCCGCTTCACACGACCGCGAATCCGCTTTTCGACCTGGAGGATGTCGATTTCGGCTTCCAGCTGCGAGAGCAGATGCTCGAGGCGCGCTTTCACGCCGAACATCTCGAGAACCTTCTGCTTTTGCTCGAGCTTCAACGGCAGATGCGCGGCCACCGTATCGGCAAGCCGGCCGGGTTCCTCGATTCCGCCAAGCGAAGTGAGAATTTCCGGCGGAATTTTCTTATTGAGCTTCACATACTGATCGAACTGCGTCACGAGCGCCCGGCGCATCGCCTCGGCTTCGGTAATTTCGATCTCGGTGATCTGCTCGATGACCGGTTGCCCGGTCGCCACGAAGTGCGTGCGCTGATCGGAGATTTCTTCGATGCGGGCGCGCTGCACGCCCTCGACGAGGACCTTCACGGTGCCATCGGGGAGCTTGAGCATCTGGAGAATGTTCGCGACGCAGCCGATGGAATACATATCCTCGGGTGCGGGCTCATCCTTCGCCGCGGACTTCTGGGCGACCAGCAGAATGCTCTTGCCGGCCTCCATCGCGACTTCCATCGCCTTGATCGATTTGGGGCGTCCCACGAAGAGCGGGATCACCATATGCGGGAAAACGACGACGTCCCGCAGCGGGAGTAGCGGATATTGTATTGACATGGAAGGTTCGCTCGAGCCAGGCATCACAAGCCCCGAATTCGTATGGAGGTTAGAGGGTTGAAGGCGTATTTGAAGCCGAATCGCGCCGAGCTCAAGTGGTGGCGCAAACTATATTCAGGCGTTGCCGGCCACTTTCGGCTGATCCGAATAAATCAGCAAATGCTTGCCTTCACCGAGGATGGTCGCCTCGTCAACGACCACTTTGCTGACGTTCTCCAACGTCGGTAGGTCGAACATGATATCAAGCAAGGTCTGTTCGAGAATCGACCGCAGGCCGCGCGCACCGGTCTTTCGAGCCAGTGCCTTCTTCGCAATTGCGGTAAGCCCGGTAGGCCGAACCTCGAGGTCCACGCTCTCCATCGAGAACAACTTCTGGTATTGCTTGATCAATGCGTTCTTCGGTTCGGTCAGGATCTGAATCAACGCCTTCTCGTCCAGTTCCTCGAGGGTTGCCACGACCGGGAGCCGGCCGACGAATTCCGGAATCAAGCCATATTTGATGAGATCCTCCGGTTCCCCTTGCCGGAGAATCGCGGTGACATCCTTGCTGTTCTTCAGGCTCTTCACATCCGCGCCAAAGCCGATTCCCGCCTTTTCGCTCCGCTGGCGGATGATTTTCTCCAAACCATCAAACGCCCCGCCGCAAATAAATAGAATGTTCGTCGTATCGACCTGCACGAAATCCTGATTGGGATGCTTACGCCCACCTTGCGGTGGCACCGAAGCGATCGTACCTTCGATCAGTTTCAGGAGCGCCTGCTGAACGCCCTCTCCCGATACGTCCCGGGTGATCGATGGATTGTCTGACTTGCGCGAAATCTTGTCGATCTCATCGATGTAGACGATGCCGCGCTTGGCCTTGTCGACATCGTAGTCGCAATTCTGCAGCAGCTTCTGGATGATGTTCTCGACATCCTCGCCGACGTAACCCGCCTCGGTGAGCGTGGTCGCATCGGCAATGACGAACGGCACATTCAGCAGACGGGCAAGGGTCTGGGCCAGCAGCGTCTTCCCCGACCCGGTCGGTCCAACCAGCAGAATATTCGATTTCGCAAGCTCGACCTCGTCGTTCTTCGAGAGGTGCTTGAGCCGCTTGTAGTGGTTATAGACCGCTACCGAGAGGATTTTCTTCGCCTGCTGCTGCCCAATCACGTATTCATCGAGAATCTGGCAGATCTCTTTCGGCGTAGGCAGGTCGGACTTGGCGCTCTTGCCGCCCTTGTCGTTCGAATGCTCTTCGCGAATGATGTCGTTGCAAAGATCGATGCACTCGTCGCATATGAATACCGACGGGCCGGCAATAAGCTTGCGCACCTCATGCTGGCTCTTGCCGCAAAAGGAGCAATAGAGAAGTTTCTCGCTGCCTGATCGATCCGACATGCAGAGCCTTCCTCCAATAGAAGTTCGTCAGGCCTCGGACCGCGAGGTGAGAACCTTGTCGATCAAACCGTAGGTGAGCGCCTCCTCGGAGGAGAGGAAGTTGTCGCGCTCGGTGTCGCGCCCGATACGCTCGACCGTCTGCCCCGTGTGTTTGGCCATCAGGTCATTCAGACGCCCGCGCAGATACAGAATTTCTTTCGCGTGGATCTCGATGTCTGAAGCCTGGCCCTGAAAGCCGCCGCTCGGCTGATGGATCATCACCCGCGAATTCGGCAGGCAAAACCGTTTGCCCTTGCCGCCCGCCGCGAGGAGAAACGCGCCCATGCTGGCAGCCAAACCGGTGCAAAGCGTACTCACGTCAGGCTTGATGAATTGCATCGTGTCGTAGATTGCAAGGCCTGCCGACACGGACCCACCGGGCGAATTGATGTAGAAAAAAATGTCTTTGTCGGGGTTTTCCGATTCGAGGAACAGCAACTGGGCGACGATCACATTGGCCGTGACTTCGTTCACCGGCCCGACCAGGAACACCACCCGCTCCTTCAGCAGTCGCGAGTAGATGTCATAGGCCCGTTCGCCGCGGCCGCTCTGCTC
>JANMUI010000019.1:0-4593 GCA_031391405.1 Betaproteobacteria bacterium | reverse complement strand
CTTTCGGGAAGCACGGTGGAGTTGCGCGCCGGAGAACGCGTCGCCAAGCGGTTCGACGCCAAGATGTGCGAGGAGCGGGTGCGAGCTCGGGTGGCCTGCGTGCCACAGAACGGCGCCGAATCGCCGCGGATCACGCAGCCTGAGAATTTGCGACCCGACGATGAAATCCACATGGTCATGGGCGAGCGCTGGTTCCGAACGCGGGACGATGCGAAGGCTGCCCGACATACCCAAATGGATGATCAACGTTCCCGTGCCGCAATCGATCAACAGATACTTTGCGCGGCGGGATACTTGCGCGATCAATCGGCCAACGACCGAGCAATGCAAGTTTTCGGGAATCGGCCAACGAAGACGATGGTCCCGAATGATCACCCCCTCGATTGCGTGGCCTTCTAGAAGGGGTGCGATACCGCGTCGGGTGGTTTCGACCTCTGGGAGCTCTGGCATGAATGTCCTGGTGGTCAGGGGCAATTGGGCCGTTGATCGGGACGATCGATCCGCTGAACGTTATTCGGTCGCAGCGGTCGCAACGGATCGGGCATTTATTCTTGTACGAGCGGTCAAATGTACCTAAGATGATCGAGCCCTCCAACCCGCCGGACCCCAAATGTTTTCTCCAATCTTGCAGCGGCGATTTCAACGCCGGCTAACCGGCGCCTGCGCCACCGTCCTTGCGGCGGCCACGCTTTCCGCCTGCGCCCTGACGGCCGTTCCCACGCCGGCTCGGGCATTGGCCGCGGACTCGATTTCCGAGCTGAGTCAAGCCGGCCCGTTTCGTCGCTCGCCCGACAGCAGCAGCGCATTCCGCCAGGGTCAGCCGATCACCGAGCTCACCGCAGAAGCGCTCTACGAATTCCTGCTCGCCGAGGTCGCGCTGCAGCGCGGCCAACTCGGCGTCGCGACGCAGGCCTACCTCGATCTTGCCAAACGTTCACGTGACGCCCGTGTGGCGCGCCGGGCGACCGAGGTTGCGGTGCACGCCAGGATGCCCAATGCGGCCATCGAAGCGGCGCGCATCTGGCATGAGACCGATCTCGAATCGGACGATGCGTTGCGAGCACTTTCGTCGCTCCTCATCTCGGCGAATAAGCTCGACGACGCCGAGCCGTACTTGCAAAAGACCCTCGCTCGGCGCAAGGGGGATATTGGCGAGGGGTTGATTCAGCTCGGACAATTTCTCGCATCGAATGCCGACAAGCCGGCGGTGCTCCGCCTGGTCAAGCGGCTTGCGGAGCCCCATGGCGATTCGGCCGGAGCGCACCTCGCTATCGCGCAGGCAGCGCTTGCCGCGAACGACGACACGCTTGCACGCGCCGAGGCGCAAAAGGCGGGCCAGCTTCGCGCCGGTTGGGAACAGGCAGCCCTGGTTGAAGCCGCGGTATTGCAGAAGCAATCAAACAACGCCGCCCTCGGATTCATGCGCGATTTTCTGAGCGCAAATCCGAAGTCGTTGGCGGTGCGCGGCGCGTACGCGCGAATCCTTGTCGCCGAACGCGATCTTCCCGTCGCGCGCGAGCAGTTCAAGATCCTTGCCGATGAAAATCGCGGCAATGTCGACGTGTTGTATGAAGTGGCGTTGCTGTCGATGCAGATCGAAGATTGGTCGATTGCCGAGACGCAACTCAAACAGCTCCTGACGATGCCATTTCGCGACCGGGAGCTGCTGCAATTGCATCTCGGTCAAATTGCCGAGGAGCAGAAACGCTACGACGAGGCCTTGACGCGGTACCGCGATATTCAGAAGGGGGAGCACCTCCTGACCGCCCAGATCCGGCAGTCCGCGGTGATTGCCAAACAAGGCAATCTGGACGGGGCGCGAACCTTCTTGCAGCAGGCGAGCCCGGTCAATGAGCAGCAACGCGTGCAGCTGGTGCTTGCGGAGAGCCAATTGCTCCGCGACGCCAACAAATCGGATGACGCGATCGGCGTGCTCGATCGCGCACTCGAAAAACTGCCGAATAACCCCGAGCTGCTCTATGACCACGCGATGCTGGCTGAAAAGCTCGACCGCGTGGCCGTGATGGAGGCGTCGCTTCGTAAAGTGATTTCGATCAAGCCCGACCATGCTCATGCGTACAACGCGCTTGGCTACTCGTTGGCGGATCGCAACATGCGTCTGCCGGAGGCGCGCGAGCTCATCGAAAAAGCGATGAAACTTGCACCCGAGGATCTCTTCATCGTCGATAGCATGGGTTGGGTTCTTTATCGACAGGGCGATCTCGAGGGTGCGCTTGCACAGCTGACGCGAGCATACAAGGGGCGCCCCGATGCGGAGATCGCAGCCCATCTCGGGGAAGTCCTGTGGCAGCTCGGCCGGCGCACCGAGGCGCTCAAGGTCTGGCAGGAGGGTGCCAAGAAATCGCCCGAGAACGAGATCTTGCAAAAGACCATGCGTCGTTTTCAGGAGTCAACCGCGGTCAAGTGAAGCGCACGACCGCGGTGAACCCGGTGGCTGCTCGACTCGCTCCGCTCATCGTCGCGCTTGCGTTCGCCGGATGCGCCGCGATTACGCAGCCATCGGCGCCGTCGAAACCGCCCGACGCGACCGATATCCACTTTGAAGTGGATGGTCGTTTCGCGGTGCGCTATCGCGACGAAGGCGGGAGCGGGCGCATCGCTTGGGTCCACCTGCCGCAGTCCGATGACATCACGATTTCCAATCCGGTTGGGCAGGGCATCGCGCGCATCGTCCGCCGCGATGGCGTCTATACGCTCACGACCAGCGACGGGCGCGCGCATTCCGCGACCGATCCGGATCAGCTCACCGAACGGCTGCTTGGATGGCCGCTGCCGCTTTCGGGCCTGCCGTTCTGGCTGCGCGGGCATCCCGCGCCCGGGCGAACGGCCGAAAGTGCCGGCGTGAATTCGGACCGCCCCACCGAGCTGCGGCAATCGGGTTGGACGATCGAATACCTGTCGCGTCACTCGCCAAGCGGACTCCCCGAGCGATTGCGCATCCGCCGCGACGATCTCGATATCCGCCTGATGCTCGAAGAATGGCGCGCAGTCCAGTAATCGCGTGGAGTGAATGGCTCCCGGCGCCAGCCAAGATCAACTTGTTCTTGCATGTGGTGGGCCGGCGCGACGATGGATACCATCTCCTGCAGACGGTCTTTCGCTTCGTCGATCTGCATGACCATTTGCGATTCCGCCCGGCCAAGGACGGCGAGATCCGCCTGCTCACGGATCTCCCAGGTGTCGATCCGCAATCGAATCTCGTGGTCCGCGCCGCGCTCGCCCTGCGCACCGCAACCGGCTGCCACCTCGGTACGACGATCGAGATCGACAAACATATTCCGATAGGTGGTGGCCTTGGCGGCGGCAGTTCCGACGCCGCCACTACCCTGATCGCACTCAACGCACTCTGGGAGCTTAGACTGGCGCGTGAGGCGTTGACGCGGATCGGCTTGTCGCTTGGGGCTGACGTTCCGGTGTTCGTCATGGGACGCAACGCGTTCGCCGAGGGCATCGGCGAAGCGCTCGTCCCGCTTGATCTCGGACCCGCTTGGTACTTGATTTTGACGCCTGATGAGAGGGTCCCGACCGGGCCGATCTTCAGCGACCCGACATTGACACGGGATTCCGAAAGAACCACAATAGCGGCCTTTTTTGCGGGGGAAAAACTCGCAAATGATCTCGAGCCGGTGGTGCGCCGCCGCTATCCTCAGGTTGCGCGGTACCTCGATTGGCTGTCTACTCACGGGTCGGCCCGGATGAGCGGCTCGGGAAGCAGTGTTTTCGCGGAATTTCCGACCGAGTCGGCGGCGCGCGCTGCGGCTGCGCAGCTCGAACCGGGAATGAAAGGGTTGGTGGTTTGCGGGCTGTTGCGACATCCTCTGGCGGAGCCGTAGCACCCACGTAATACTGGGGAGTCGCCAAGTGGTAAGGCACCGGATTTTGATTCCGGCATTCGTAGGTTCGATCCCTACCTCCCCAGCCAGTCTAGAAACTAGGCGCGTCTCGCCATAGACCGGACTGCTGGCAGCAGGCGAGGCATCATGCGGCAGCGACGAGTTTTCGCGTTCCGGTTCGGAAAGATTGCAGTCCTCAAGTCTCTGGCGTCGAACTAGTCATGGCATACGAAAACCTCATGGTGTTCACGGGGACGGCGAATCCCCTGTTGGCCCATCACGTGGTCAAGCGCCTGAACATTCCGATCGGGCATGCCACGGTCGGCCGGTTCTCCGACGGCGAAGTGATGGTCGAGATCATCGAAAACGTGCGCGGTAAGGACGTTTTTGTTCTCCAGTCAACCTGCACGCCGACCAACGACAACATCATGGAGTTGCTCCTGATGATCGACGCGCTGCGTCGCTCCTCGGCCGGGCGCATCACCGCAGCGATTCCGTATTTCGGTTACGCGCGCCAGGATCGCCGACCCCGATCGGCGCGGGTTGCAATCAGCGCAAAGGTCGTGGCAAACATGCTCGCGGCGGTCGGTGTCGATCGCGTGCTCACGATGGATCTGCATGCCGATCAGATCCAGGGTTTTTTCGACGTGCCGCTCGACAACGTGTACGCAACGCCCGTGCTTTTGGGCGAGGTGTGGCGACACAACTACGAGAATCTTCTGGTCGTCTCGACCGATGT
>JANMUI010000855.1:0-1560 GCA_031391405.1 Betaproteobacteria bacterium | reverse complement strand
TTCACCACCGGGCGCAATCACGTCGGCGTCGAACAGACGGCCTGCATCGGCTGCGGCGACTGCGTCTCCGGTTGCAATGTCGGCGCGAAGAACACCACGGCGATGAACTATCTGCCGGACGCACATAATTTCGGTGCGTCGTTCTTTACCTGTTGCCAAGTGCGCCATGTGGAGCAGGACGGCGGGCGTTGGCGCGTGCATTTTCGCCAACTCGATTCGGGTCAAGCCGCGTTCGATGCGCCCACGCAGTTCGTGAGTGCGGATATCGTGGTGCTGGCCGCAGGCAGCCTCGGATCCACCGAAATCCTGCATCGCTCGTCGGAGCGGGGATTGTCTCTGCCGAAAGCGATGCTCGGCCAGCGCTTCACCAGTAATGGCGATGTGCTGGGCTTTGCCTACAACGGCAACCAGCCGATCGATGGCATCGGATTTGGGGACCGGTCGCCGGCCGATCGTGCGGTGGTGGGTCCATGCATCACCGGCCTCCTCGATCTGCGCGGCACACCGGCGCTCGATGAAGGACTCGTCATCGAAGAGGGCTCGGCGCCCGGTGCGATCGCGAATTTTCTTCCGGCGCTCTTCGCGGCTGCGGCCGCGAAGGTCGGGAAGGCCGTTGGCGGCACCTCCGCAGTCGATATGCTCACGCGTGAGGCGCGCAGCCTCTTTCTCGGGCCCTATCACGGTGCCACGCGCCGCCTGCAGACCTATTTGGTGATGGGGCATGACGATGCCCGGGGCGCGCTCGAATTCCGCGACGATCGCCTGCGCGTGGAATGGCCCGATGTCGGCACACAGCCGGTGTTCGAGCATGCGAACGCCATGCTCGAACGCGCAACCCAGCCGCTTGGCGGCAAATATGTACCCAACCCGACCTGGAATCCGCTGCTCAAGCACAACGTGATCACTGTGCATCCGCTCGGCGGCGCGGTCATGGGCGAGAACGCAACGCAAGGCGTCGTGAACCACAAGGGACAGGTCTTCAGCGCTGCGGCCGGCACAGCCGTCCATCCGGGGCTTTATGTCTGCGACGGCGCGGTGATGCCACGATCGCTCGGGGTGAATCCGCTATTCACGATTACGGCGATTGCCGAACGCGCCATGCAGCTCGCTTGCGAAGACCGAGGCTGGGCGATCGATCACACGCTGCCGTCACGACCGCGTCCGGCCGCAAGCGATGCGCCGTCACGCAAGCCCGGCCTGACCTTCACCGAAACGATGCGCGGTCACTTTGCGCCCGGTATCGTCGAAAGCTTCGAAGCCGCTGAAGCAGCGGGCAAGGCAGCCGGAAGCACGTTCGAATTCACCCTCACCATCGCAAGTGACGATGTCGCCGCGTTGCTCGATCGTCCGGAACACGCGGCGCGGATGACTGGCATCGTACGCGCACCGCGCCTTGACGCCAAACCACTCACCGCGATCGATGGTCGCTTCTCGCTGCTTTCGAAGCAGCCGGATCGGGTCGGCGAACGACAGATGCTTTATGGCATGCGCATGGTCTCGGCGTCGGGTCGCGAGCTCTACATGGATGGCTTCAAGCGCGTTCGCGACGACTTCGGGCCG
>JANMUI010000851.1:0-11675 GCA_031391405.1 Betaproteobacteria bacterium | reverse complement strand
CGATGAAAGTCGGCGGATTCAAGACTAAACGAGCAACGGTCGAAGAGGCATTGCGCCTGCTCGCCGGTAAAAAGGCATACCGGGAAATCCTCGCATTGCGCGGTAAGGTCCACTGGGAAGGCGACCCGGCAACGCTCCGACGCACCAAGGGCCGCTAACGATCCGAATGGTGATCGTCGATACCAGCGTTTGGGTGGACTTCTTTCGTGGTTTGAGTGCCCCGCACTGTGACTCACTCGCGTGGCTGCTTGAAAACCAGGAAGTGGCTCTATGCGATCGGGTTCTCCAGGAGGTTCTTCAAGGCGTGCGCGACGATGCCGAGTATCGAAAAGTCAGCGCGAGTCTGCGCGAATTGCCATGCTTTGATCTCGGCGGAGCGGCGATTGCCGTCAATGCGGCGCAAAACTATCGGCGGCTGCGTCGGCTCGGGGTGACGCCTCGGAGTGCAACGGACGTCCTGATAGCCACATTTTGTATCGAGCAGAGACACGCCCTGCTGCATCGCGATCGCGACTTCGATCCGATGGTGACGCATCTCGGATTGAAATTGATGGCGCCGAAATCGACGTGATGGAATGCACCGCAGGCCGTTAGCACGTTATCGCCCCAACGCCGAATACAGCCAGGGTCCGTGCGAGACGATCGTCCATCGGTTGCCATCGTGCGCCAGATAGAAATGGATGTCGGCCGGCGGCGCATCCAACGTCGAAGCGAACCCGAGAACCACATGCCCGACCTCGAGCTGCCGGAGAGCCATTACTAGATCGACATGACCCTCCTCGAGCGCGAATCGCATCTGGCGGAATTGCACCGCGCGCTGGCGCAGGCGGGGGACCGTCGCGGGCGCACGATCCTTGTCACCGGCGAGGCGGGTATCGGGAAGTCCTCGCTGGTCGACGCCTTCACGCGTGCGATCGAGCCGGACGCGCGGGTGCTGTGGGGCGCCTGCGAGGCGATGTTCACGCCGCGTCCGCTCGGGCCCTTTCACGACATCGTGCATGCGCTCGGCGGGCCGCTGCGCGTGCAGTTGCAGAACGATGGCCGCCCGATCGATCTGTTCCACGGCCTGCTCGAGCATATCCGCCGGGACGACCGGCCCACCGTCATCGTGCTCGAGGACGTGCATTGGGCGGACCACGCGAGCCTCGATTTCATCCGCTTCCTCGCCCGGCGGATCGAGCGGGTCCAGGCTCTGTTCGTGTTGACCTACCGCGCCGATGAGGTCGGCCCCGAGCATCCGCTGACCGCGGTTCTCGGCGAGTTGCCGGCCGCCGGCAAGCTGCGCCTCGAGCTTGACACGTTGTCGCGCTCGAGCGTCGAGTCCCTCGCGCGCGACGCGGGTCGCGCGAGCGGCGAGCTCTACCGCATCACCGGCCGCAACCCGTTCTTCGTGACCGAGGTGTTGCGCGAAGGCACCGGCCGGATCGCCCCGAGCGTGCGCGAGGCGGTGTTGTCGCGGGCGCGGCATCTCCCCGAGCCGGCCCGGCGCATCCTCGATCTTGCCTCGGTGGTGCCGGAGAAGCTTGAGCTGCCGTTGCTGCGGCTGGCGCACGGCCCGGATCTGGAGCCGCTGCACGCCTGCCTCGATCGCGGTCTGTTGGTGCTCGACGCGGAGAAGGTATCGTTCCGCCATGAGCTCGCGCGGATCGCCGTCGAGGATGCGCTGCCGCCGTTGCGACGTGCCGAGCTGCATGGCCGGATCCTGGCGGCGCTCGCGCGCGACGCACCGGATGCCGACACGCTCAATCGCCTGGCGCACCACGCCGTCTCGGCGGGCGACGGTGCCGCGATCGTGCGTTATGTCCCGGATGCCGCGCGTGTCGCGACACGGCGCGGCTCGCACCGCGAGGCGTTCGCGCTGCTCACCGCGGCGGTGCCGCACGCCGAGCTGCTTGCGCCGCGCGAGCGGGCACAGTTCTTCGACCAGCGCTCGCGCGCCTGTTTCCTGATCGAACAGGGTGCCGAGGCGTTCGCGATGAACGATGCGGCGCACCGGGTGTGGGATGCGATCGGCGACGAATTCGCGAAAGGCTGCAATCTGATGCGTCGCGCCGAGCTGATCTGGATGCTGCGGCTGACCGACGAGAATGACTCGGCGCGCGTGGCGCGCGAATCGGTCCGACTGCTCGAGAAGTTCCCGCCCGCGGACGAGCTCGCGCTCGCCTACTCCGCGAGCGCGGTGCTGCTCGCTGACAGCGATCACAATGCCGCCGCGAACTATCGCGCCAAGGCGCTCGCGCTCGCCGAAGAGAGCCCGACGAGCCTAACGCGGGTCGAGGTGCTGTCCTGGATCGGAACGGCCGAGCTGATCTCGCTCGGTTCACCGACACTCGAGAACGTGGACCGTCTATGGCGTGAGGCGAGTGCCGCCGGCAACGATCCGGGCCTCTTGTCGGCCTGGTTGAAGCGCGCCCAGTACAACCTGCGCGAACGCAACCTCGCCGTGCTCGCGCAATCCGTCGAGGCGGGCCTCGCGTTCGCGCGCGAACGCGAGCTCGACCGCTTCTCCCGCACGTTGATGCTAGAGCGGCACGACGCGGAGTTGCTCGTCGCGCGCGGCGAATGGGCGGCCGCGGAGCGCCGCCTCGAGGCGCTCGTCGCGCATCCCGGGTTTCCTTGGTGGATGGAGGCGTTCTACTGCCGGCCGCAGCTCATGCTGATCAGGTTGCGGCAAGGCAAGCCGTGCGATGCCGGCGTGATCGACCGGATCCTCGCGGACGATGTCGACGCGCGCTGCGGCACCTCCACCGACCGCTTCGCGCTGCATCGATCGCGCATGGAGATCGCGTGGCTTGCGGGCGACGAGTCCCGGGCGCGCGAATCGGCCGCCGTGATCGGTGCCATCGCTACGGGATGGGGCCATCCGTGGTCGCTCGGCGAGTCCGAGTTATGGAATCGACTGGTCGGTGCGTCGATCGAGTTGTCCGGCCCGTTCGCGGCGCCCTACGCCCTGCAGTTCGCCGGCGACTGGCGTGGCGCGGCCGGTGCCTGGCGCGCTCGCGGCTTCCCGTACGAGGAGGGGCTTGCGTTGATGACGGGCGATGCCGACGGCGAGCGCGAGGCGATCCGCTTGTTCGAATCGCTCGGAGCGCGCGGCGTGGCCGAGCGGGTTCGCGACCGGATGCGGCGCGAGGGCGTTGCCGGCATCCCGCGTCGCCCGCAGGAGCGGCATCGCGGGCGCCCGGCCGGGTTGACCGAGCGCGAAGCGGAGATCCTCGTGCTCCTTGCGACGGGCGCAACGAATGCCGAGCTGGCCGAGCGCCTGCACCGGTCGGTGCGGACGATCGAAAACCATGTCGCGGCGTTGATCAACAAGCTCGGCGCGAAGAGTCGCCATGATGCGGTCGCGACGGCACGCGCGCGCGGGCTCCTTGCCGAATAGGTAGCCGGGCGGATTTTTTGAGTACCACCACGGATTCCCGGGCGCCCTTGTCGCCCTAGAGTGGCACCGGTCCGCCACCCGAAGGAGAACCGACATGCTAGCCCGACCAATCGTCACACTCGTCACCCTCGTCAGGATGATCGCCGGTCTCGCGCTCATCGGCAGCGCCCCCAGGGTTCCCGCCCAGGACTATCCGACCCGTCCGATCAAGCTCGTCGTACCGGGCGGCCCAGGGGTCCCTCCCGACATTGTCGCGCGTACCATCGCGCCACCGCTCGCGGCGCACCTCGGGCAGCCGGTGGTGGTCGACAACCGGCCTGGCGGGACCTTGGCGCAGATCGCGGTGGCTGATTCGCCTGCCGACGGGTACACCTTGCTGCTCGCTCATACGTCGGTCACGATCGCGCCGGCGATCATGGCGCAGCCGGGGTACGATCCGATCCAGTCGTTCGCGCCGGTCGGGAGGGTGACCGCGGCGCCGCTCGTGCTGTTCGCCCACGCCGGCGTCCCGGCTACGTCGATGAAGGAGCTCCTCGCGCTCGCGCGAGCGAAGCCCGGCGAGCTGCACTTCGCCGGCGCGACCGGGACGCTGCCGCATCTGGCCGGATTCCTGTTGATGTCCGAAGCCGGTATCAGGCTGACCTACGTCCCGTACAAAAGCGCCAACCTGGCGTATCCGGACTTCGCCGCCGGACGAATCCAGGTGTTGTTCAATCTAGTCGGCGTGCACGAGGCGCAGGTCCGCTCGGGACAGCTCCGTGCGCTAGCAGTTACCGGTCCGGCCCGCCACCCGGTGCTGCCGGAGGTGCCGACGATGAGCGAGGCCGGACTCCCGGGCATGGAGCTCGGCGCCTTCTTCGGGATCGTCGCGCCGCGCGGCACGCCGGCCGAGATCGTGCAGCGTCTGAATGCCGAGCTCGGACGGATCCTGCAGCTTCCCGAGGTGGCCGACGCACTTAAGCGGCAAGGTGGGGAGCCCTCGCCGATGAGCCCCGCGGCGTTCGCGAGCTTTATCGCGAGCGAAACGGCGCGATGGGCCCGTGTCGTCAAAGCCTCCGGCACTCGGGCCGAATGAGCGCGCGAAGGACCGGCCTCACCGTTGCTCAGCATAACCGCCCGATAGCGGTGCACAACTTGGTCCAGTCGCGCTCGGAGAGATGCGGGCGGACCAGGCCGAGCATCGCATTGACCACCTCGGCTGATATCGCACGGGCGATCGCGGCGGGGCCGGAGCGGGCAGCCTGAGATTGGTGAGGTTCCCGACGATGACCGCGGGATCCTCAAAGCCTGTCCTGAGCCTGTCGAAGGGCTCAGGGCGAACGGAGGGTAGGACTCACCTCTTGAACTTGCGATTCCCCGTGGAATCGCTACGCGGATCAAACTAGGTTTTTCGTGGCCTTTGTCTCTAGATAACATACCCCGCGCTCTTGGCGTGGGGTTGTTGATTGTTGATCTCGAAGACGCTTGATCAGGCGCGCCCAGCTGATGCGCACGGGAGCCGATGAACCCGAGGCTTGAGCCAGATTGGGTGATGTAACGGCACAGCTGTTCGAGCTCGCTACGCTGATGGGCGTCGCAACGCAGTCCCGCATGCAGGCTGAAGCCGTGGGCATTGGCACACAAGGCAGGCCCGGAGGATTCCCCTCGACCCGTGATGCTTCGCAGACTCAGCAATTTCTGCCCCGCGCGCGGCCCCATCGCAATGCGATAAGTGCAGGAGGCCGCTTGCCGGGGCGTGAGCGCCCGATCGGCCTCGACGCCGGCCCGGTAGCGTTCGTCCTGTTCCGCGATGAGCAGGCCTTGGCGCGTCAACCGCCTCATGCGGCGGGCGATTGAATCTCGCGAGCAAGGCTTGCAGCGCGTCGGTGCGAGGCGTGCGTGAAAGACCGGCGCGTGCTCGGGCAGTTGCCATTCGATGAACCGCGTGTCGAGATGTTCCGGACTGACTGCGGTCGCGAATTGGCCGCCTCGCGAGCCGATCGCCTCAGACCACGACGCCTACCCCCGACGCGATGGCCGCCTCGTGCAAGGGGCCGTCCTTGGTGGCAATCGGCACTTGGAGGCGCAGCGCCAACTCCAGGTATGCGGCGTCGTAGCTGCTCAACCCAAAACGCAAGGCGAGCCCCAGGATTTCGCTCGGGCGCGTATGCGTTCGATCGACCTCGATCGGCAGCGCACCGAAATCGGCAATGACCGATTGCGCGTGGGCCGCAGTCATGCGTTGACGCAGGCAGGCGGTTCGCAGCACGTTGGCGAGCTCGAGCTCCCAAAGTGCCGGCACATGCGCCTTTTCGTCCTGCAGGCGGGATGCGATCGCCTCGGTGTAAGGCGTCAATTGATTCTCGAGATACCAGCCACTCGCCACCGAGTTGTCCAAGACGAATGCCATGTCTAGACGAATGTGAGCACGCTTTAGTCCCGCCCCGCCGCGATCAGCTCTCGGATATCACCCGCGAGCGTGATGCCTTGGCGTTGCCTTTTCATTCGGGCGAAGACGGATGCCACGCGTTGCCGTTGGCTGGCTTCACGTCGAACCGGGCCGGCGGCGACGAGTCTGGCAACCGGTTGACCTCGCCGCGTGATCGTAATTTGCTCGCCTTGCTCGACGGCAGCCAGCAGTTCCGAAAGACGGGTCTTGGCCTCGTAGATCGCGACTTCCTTCATGACTAACCTATATGTGCCGTTGGTTAGCTATACTATAGCACGGCCGGTAGCCCTTGGATCCGTTTCACCACGGCCCGCTGATCGGTGTGGCACCGCTGCCCCGCGCCTTCCACAAAGCTGAACGGGTCTGAATACCGCGAAAAACTGACGGTTCGGCGGGAGCCGTATTGAAAGATAGCCGCGGCCGCTACCGGTGTGATTCGAGGCACTCCGATTCGTCACCGTCTGCCGCGCGCACAGCCTATCGGACCTGCCCGCCGAGTAGGTCGGTCAAAGCGGGTGCGGCGCCGCGATACGGCACGTGCGTCATGCTGACTCCAGCGAGCATTTTGAACAGCTCGCCGGCGAGATGGGTCGAAGTGCCGTTGCCCGCCGATGCCATGTTGACAATGCCTGATTTGGCCGTGGCGAACGCGATCAACTCGGCAACTGTCTTCGCTGAAAAAGACGGATGCACCAGCATCACGAGCGGAACGCGGGCGATGCTCGCGAGCGGCGCGATATCGCGGATGAAATTGAATTTTAGATTGGTGTAGAGCGTTGCATTGATCGCGGCCGCAGCAGCGACGATCACGAGCATGTGGCCGTCAGCACGGGATCGAACGACCGCTTCGGTGGCGAGATTGCCGCCCGCTCCTGGCCGGTTCTCGATGACGAAGGATTGGCCGAGTCGCCCCGATAGCCATTGACCCAGCAAGCGAGCGAGGGTGTCGAGCTCGGTGCCCGCAGCAAAGCCGACGATGATGTGCACCGGTCGCGACGGATAGGTTTGCGCCGTCGCACTCTCGATGATTGCAATGGTGGCGGCGTATGATAAGTACAGATTAAACGCTGTGAACGCGCAAGGTGTTCCGGTATCGATGGATGATGTCTTCGGCCGTCGTCATCTTGGCCGCGAACGTCGCGTCGTACGCTGTGGGTCAGCCCAAGCCGGATGCGCGTCCGCGCATCAGTAGCGCCGAGGCGCGCGCGTAGCCGCGGTGCATCCATTCCGGCATTTCGGTGGCCTGCATCGGTCGCTCACGGCGCCGGTCGATGCTGCCCAGCAGCTCGGTGGCGAAGTCGATGAACGCGCGAACGCGCGGGATGCGCGGGATGCGCGGGATGCGCGCCACGCTGCTGCGATACAGAACGCTGATCGGCGGCGCTTCGGTGCTGTTCCAGTCGGGCACCAGGCGCACCAGCCGACCAGCGTTCACGTGGTCGGAAGACGTCCAGTCGGTGGCGCGGGCCACGCCTTCGCCCGCCAGCAGCGCGTCGACATAGCTGTCGCGATGCGTGTTGCTGACCACCCTTCGCGATAACCGCGGCACGCTCGTCGCCGCGTGTGAACTCCCACAGGTCCATCACCTTGCCCAAGGTGTTGCGCAGCAGCAAGCAATTGTGCCGGGCCAGGTCGTTGGGATGACGGGGAACGCCGTGGCGCGCCAGGTACTGCGGACTGGCCAACACCCAGAAATGCGCCGATGCCACCTTGCGCTGCACGAGGTTCGGCGGGGTGCCCCAGCCCATGGTCAGGAACACGTCGATGCCCTCGGCGCGTTCGTCGTTGTCGAAATCGCGCAGGTCGAGCGCGATGCGCGGGTGCTGCGCATGAAAGCGCGGCAGCGCGGTGGCCAGCGCGTGGCGGGCCACGACGTTGTGCACGCCAACCACCACCGTGCCCGCGGCCTCATGGCGTGCCGCGCGGGCGCGCGTGTCGGCCTCTTGCAGCAGGGCCAGCGCGGGCAGGCACGACTCCAGGTAGGCCGCACCGCTGGCGGTGAGGGTCAGCCCGCGCGACGTGCGCTCGAACAACACGGTGCCGAGGTCGCGCTCCAGCGCGTTGACGCCCTTGGCGACCGCGGGCACCGACACCGCCAGCTCGCGCGACGCGCCCGAGAAGCTGCGCGCCCTTGCGGCCTCGACGAAGTACTGCAGCGTGCGCAGGCGGTCCATGGCGGTTCCTCCAAGAACTGAGCATGATTTAGCTCGCAGCTTAAACCCTGGGTTCAAGCCCTGTGGAACTCCGCCCGGCTTTGCATCACCCCTGGGCGCGCCTATCGTTCCGATCCAGCCACAGCAAGGGGGACGAGAGATGCTTGCGAAACTGTTGGGACTGATCTGCGCCATCACCGCGCTGGGCGCCGCCTCGCAAGAGGCACCGTGGCCGCAGCAGCGGCCCATCCGCATGCTGGTGGGGACGCCGGCCGGCTATTCGCCCGACGTGGTCAACCGCTTGCTGGCCAGGGAACTGGCGCGCGAGCTGACGCAAAGCGTGGTAGTGGAGAACAGGCCCGGTGTCGGCGGCGCATTGATGATGCGCGCGCTGCGATCGGCCGCGCCTGACGGTTACACCATCGGCAGTGTGTTCTGGAGCCAGATGTCGGTGGCGCCTGCGCCCATCAAGCAGATCGACTACGACCCCGCCGAGGACTTCACGCATGTGGGCGTCTGGACGGCCGGCCCGCAGATCCTGGTCGCCCATCCGGGCAGCGGCATCAACTCGGTGGAGCAGCTCGCCGCGAAGGCACGCAGCGCCAACCCGCCGCTGTTGTACGCCAGCATGGGCGTGGCGGCTCCCAGCCACATCTTCATGGCGCTGCTGCAGGAGCGCGGGGCGCTGCGCATGGGCCATGTCCCGTTCTCCAGCCAGAACGGGGTGCGCGCGGTGGTCAATGGCGAAGTGCCCGTGGGCATGTTCGGCGTGGGCGACGCGCTGCCGATGATCCGCGACGGCCGCCTCGTTCCACTGGCGGTGACCGGCACGCGCCGTGCGCCGGCACTGCCGAACGTGCCCACCCTGGAGCAGGCCGGCGTGCCCGGCGTGACCCATGCGGTGTGGGCCGGGCTGATCATGCCCAAGGGCACGCCGCCTGAGATCGTGAATCGCTTGAACCGCGCGCTGCATGCGGTGGTGGCCCACCCCGAGTTTCGCACCCGCCTCGAGGAGACCGGGCGCACCGTGCAGGTGGGTTCTCCCGCGGAGATGCAGCGGCTGGTGCGGGAGGAGATTCCGTTCTGGCGCGACGTGGTCGTGCGCGCGGGCATCTCACCGGAGTAACCCCGCGCCGACCATGCATCCCAATCGCTAGGCCGCAGTACGAAACAACGTCGTCAACGCGATGACGATGTCCCGCAACGCCTGCGGGCTCACGCTCGCCCCACCCGACACCGTGCAAGCCGTTCGATTGCCGTTCGCTGCCGGGTCCCGGAACACGTGCACGCATCGGCCCGCCAGATTGACGACCCATGCTTCGGCGATGCCGTTCCGGGCATAGATCGGGATCTTCAGGCGCTGCGTTCGTCGGATTCGAGTTGGAGCGCCGCGAACGCACTCCGCACCCATGCAAGTGGTCAGTGGTCCCATCGGGCGCGAGAGACTTCACTATGAAGCGCCGCCGTCTTCGCGCATGCGTTCGGAATTGTCGAAGTTCGTCCGCTGGTTCGAAGGCACGCGCAAGGACCCGCTCGACGGCATCGCGCGGGCCGCCATTGCGCACCTATGGTTTGAGACCATTCACCCGTTTGAAGACGGTAACGGACGCGTCGGACGCGCCATCATCGACCTTGCCCTGGCGGGGGATGCCGCTATGGATGCGCGCCTCTACAGCATGTCCAGGCGCATCGAGAAGAACCGCGACGGCTACTACATTGAGCTCGCGCGCGCACAGCGTGGTGGTCTCGATGTCACACCCTGGGTGTTTTGGTTCATCGGACAATTTGGTGACGCATGCGCGGCCTCCGAAATGGTGTTTGACCTTTCACTGGACCGCGTGCGCTTCCGGACACGTCACCGCGAAACCTCACTTAACCAGCGGCAACGCAAGGCGGTGAATCTGCTGCTCGAAGCGGGGCCCGACAGCTTCGAAGGCGGGCTCAATACGCGAAAGTACGTGAGCCTTATGAAGACATCGCGCGCGACTGCGTTTCGCGAACTTGATGCGCTAGCGGGAGCAGGGCAACTGGTACAAGTCGGACAAGGCCGCGCGACACGGTATTTCGTGAAAATCGAGGGGTGGTATGCGGATGGTGAAGGGTGAAGGGTGAAGGGTGAAGGGTGAAGGGTGAAGGGCGTCACTTGTCACTGTTCATCGTCGAACCGAAACCTGAACGCATTGCCTGCGCGTTCAACGTAGCCTGCCGATGGCGACGGAAAATGCGCCGTCATCACCAGCGTATCGGTCTCGCAATAACGCACAAGGAACGCGCGGCGGGTCTGGCGGGATAGTTCCTGGTCGAAGCAGCCTACCGCACTCCATTCCGGGTGTGCGCATTGAACGGGACTGTGGATGACATCGCCGCTCAGCACGCCGGTCTTTCCGCCGGAAGCGAGCTTGATGGCGATATGACCCGGAGTGTGGCCAGCGGTTGATTCGAAATGGATCTGGTCGTTGAACGCGTGGTCGCTGTCGACAAACACGGCGCGCCCGGCCTCGACCACCGGCAACACGCTGTCGTTGATGCACCCGTCGCTGTATTTCGCGCCCTTCTTGTTGAGCTCTTCCCAATACGCCCACTCCGCTTTCGAGAATACATAGCGCGCATTCGGAAAGGTCGGCACCCAGCGGCCCTCGACCAGGCGCGTGTTCCAGCCGACATGGTCTGCATGCAGATGGGTGCACATCACATAATCGACGTCCTCGATGCGCACACCGACCGCTTCGAGCCGATCGAGCCAAGTCGTGTGCGTGCGCATGTTCCAGGGCGCATGAAAACGGCGCGCCTTGTCGTTGCCGACGCAGGTGTCCACGAGAATCGTATGCTGCGGCGTGCGCAGCACATACGATTGCATGGTGAGCACCAGCTTTTGCGTGACCGGATCGAGAAAGCGCGGTTCGAGCCAGTGCCGGTGCGGATCGAGGGCCGTTGGCGTCGCATCAGGCAAGAGGCGCGAAGCGATGAAGTCCGGGCCTTCTTCCTCGATGACGCGATCGATGCGAATGTCGCCGATGTGGCGGGTCATGGCTGGATCGTCCGAATGGTGTCCCGCAATCAACCCACGGTGCTGAAGCCGCCGCTCACGCTCACCACCTGTCCGGTGATCCAGCTCGCGCCCTCCGATGCGAGGTAGGCGACCAGGGTCGAGACGTCTTGCGCCTTGCCGAGCCGGCGCAACGGGTAATTGCGGATGATCTTGTCCATATTCGCCTCCAACCATTTCGGATCGGAGTGGCTCGTCACCACCAGCCCAAGCGAGACCGCGTTCACGGTAATCCAGTTCCGGCCGAGCTCTTTCGCGAGTGATTTGGTGAGGGCGAGCACGCCACCGCGTGACGCTGCGGTAATCGCCAGGCCCGATTCGCCGACCCGCGCGGAATCCCCGACGAGGTTGATGATGCGGCCACCATTTTGTTTGGCGATGTGCGGCACGGCGGCATGGCAGCAGTGGATCACGCTGTAGAGGCCGACATCGATCTGCTTTTTCCAGTCCTCGGGCGTGGTATCGGTGAAGCGCTGGCGTTGCACATAGCCCGCGTTGTTGACGAGGATGTCGAGTCGTCCATGGTCCTTGACGATCGAGTCGACCATGCCCTTAACGGCGGAGAAGTCGGTGACATCGGCCTTGTACAACCCGCCCTTGCCGCCTTTCGAATGGATCTGTGCAACCGTCTCTTCCGCTTCCTTCTGGGAATGGAGGTAGTTGACG
>JANMUI010000831.1:0-1764 GCA_031391405.1 Betaproteobacteria bacterium | reverse complement strand
GGGGGTATCGGGCTATGGTGGCATGCCGAGGTGCTTAGATGGAACAGGCGGGTCGCCAGCATGGTGACATCATTTAACGTCACCGCGGCCGGCTGTTCGCCAACGCTAGAACACATCGTGCCTCGATGACCACCCCGACTGCTGCCGATCTCGCAGCGATACCGCTCTTTGCGTCGCTCGTGCCGGCGGAATTGGAGGCGGCGACACAGCTCTTCACCGTTCGTTGCTATCCAAAGGATGCCATCGTCGCCACCGAAGGTGACCACCTCGACCTGTTCAACATCATTCTGTCGGGACGGATTCAGTTTTTCTGGCGCGACGAAGCGGGGCATCAGTTGAAGCTCGGCGTCGATGGCCCCGGAAGTCACTTCGCCGATGTGACATTGGGAGGTGAGCCGATCCTCATGTCGGTGATCGCGCTCGAGGACCTGCGCGTCGCATCGATCCCGATGACCGAGTTCAAGCAGCTGCTGCCGCGTCACCCGCAGCTCGCCGTCGTGTTGCTCATGGAAGTCGTGGCCCGCCTGCGTCGCGCCCTCCAGGCCACGAGGACCTTGACGATGGAGGACGTGTATGCACGTGTGGTGAAACTGCTGCTCGCGCGTGCCGTTGAGACTGACGGCAAGCTCGTCACGGAGCGCTTGACGCATGTGGAGATCGGTCACCGGGTCGGCGCAACGCGCGAAATGGTCGGCCGGATATTGCGTGATCTAGCGCGCGGCGGTTACATCAAGGCGGACCGAGGGCGCATCACCATCCTGCGCAAGCCACCGCGGCGCTGGTAGCGGCTGCATCCGGCGATCGCTGCGCCCGTTCCGCCGAGCAGCGCGAGGCACGATTCGATGCATCTGCCGGCCGTCCCCCGTCAGGGAATTTGTTCCATTGCACGGTCCCCCGAGAGGCGCGTACCTTGAGTACCTAGGAATCTGCGCGGTCTGCCGCGCAGATTCCTAGCACGACGAATCAGGAGGGTTACGCGATGAACGCACCAATACGACTAATGCCAATACGACTAATGCTTTCCATTCTTGGCTTCGCAATCGCATTCTCCGCAAGCGCACAGGACGGACCGGTTCGAATCCTTGTCGGGTTTGCACCGGGTGGAACGTCCGACGTCATTGCCCGGCTCATCGTGGACCGAATGAAGACCTCACTCGGTACGCCTGTAGTTGTGGAGAATCGGCCGGGCGCCAACGGCTTCATCGTGGCGGAGGCACTGAAGAACGCCGCGCCGGATGGCAGGACGCTGATGATCGCACCGATCACCGTAACGGTTTTCGCGCCGCTTACGCATACCAAGCTCAGGTACGACCCGATCAAGGACTTTGCGCCGGTCTCGCTCGCGGCCAACTTCCAGCTCGCGCTTGCCGTCGGGCCGGGGTCGCCCGCGAAGACGCTGCATGAGTACATCGCGTGGGTTCGTGCGAATCCCGCGAATGCGACGTATGGCACGCCGACGGCCGGCGGTCCGCCGCATTTTTTCGGCGTGATGCTGGCCCGTGCCACCGGCGTGGACCTTGCATTCGTTCCGTATAAGGGTGGCGCACATCTCGTGACCGACCTCGTGGGTGGACAGGTGCCCGCCGGAATCACCGTTCTTTCCGAAATGATCAAACACCACCACGCGGGCAAGATACGACTACTTGCGAGCTCCGGGTCACAACGCTCGCCCGCGGCACCGGATATCCCCACCTTCAAGGAGCTTGGCTTCGCGGCAATCGAGGGCATGGGCTGGCAGGCATTTCACACGACGGCCAGAACATC
>JANMUI010000655.1:0-5057 GCA_031391405.1 Betaproteobacteria bacterium | reverse complement strand
GGCGTCTTTCTCGTTATCGATTGGGTCGTGCTGCCAAAATAATTTTCCCCTCCTCAATTTTGAAGACGGCCCTCGAGACGTCTTTTTTCGTTCGTCACGATTGCGTGTACGCAGCACTTCGGAATCGAAGCTTCGACGATGCGCGATCGACCTAACGACGGCGTTGCAACCGCTCAAACAATTCGCGGGTAATTCGCACGGCTTCTTGCTCTCGCGCGCTTGAAAAGACCGCCTTCAGCGCTGGAAGATCCACTAGCCCTCCAAGCGCCGCGTTGAGCGCGTCAAGCTCGGGCCGGCCCTCCAGCAAAAGCCAGTCCTGCTGGTAGTGCGTCATCCCCGTCGACAGCGCAATGCTGCGCAATTCGTCCAACTCACTTCGGACCGACGCCGGGTCGCCGTGGGTGACAAGCATTCCTAGCTTCGTGTCGACGAGCAACGCGAGTGCCCGCGCCGCCAGTACTCGCGCGTTGCCGCAATAGAGGACGTATCGCCCGTCTTCCAGCGCGTAGCGCTCTTGAAAGAAAGATCGCATTACTTGCCGCATCGCATCGAGGTCACCCAAGGAATATTGAAACTCTGCTACGCCGATCGGGTCACCGATCAGGGGATGGCACCACTACCGCTGGGACCCCAAAGCGTGAGCCCAGTTTCAATCAACGTTCAGCACCGACGCCCTATGATGCTACTTACGATATGGGAAGCACCCCAGACGATTGCGAATCGATCGCTGGATGAGTATGCTGCGCGAACTATGGACAGCAACGATCCTGATGCGGGACTAGTGCGCCTCGCACAGCTGGGTGATGCGCGTGCTTTCGAGGCACTGGTAGTCAAGTATCAACGGCGCATTGCCCGGCATGTGGCGCGATACGTCAAGCGTGCAGGCGACGTGGAAGACGTGGTCCAGGAAGTGTTCATCAAAGCCTATCGAGGGATCGCTTCGTTCAAGGGGGAGAGCGCCTTCTACACCTGGATGTATCGAATCGCGAAGAACGCCGCCCTCAATTTTGTGACCCGACAGTCGAAAGTCGTCGTCCTTCAAGAAGACCTCGCGCCAAGCGAGGGTGGGGAACCCTTGGAGGCTAGCAGCGACGCAGAGGATCCTGAACGGCTGCTACTGGCCAAGCAGATTTCCGAGACGGTGGGTCGAGCGATGACGCGGCTGCAACCCGAGCTTGCGGAGGCGCTCTTGTTGTACGAGGTCGAAGGCAAGCAGTACAAAGAAATTGCCCAAATGCTGGCAATTCCCATTGGCACTGTTCGGACGCGCATCTTCCGTGCCCGCGAGTTCATCGCGCAGCAGCTCGAGCCCGTGGTCGGACCCGTTCGCGATCGGAGGTGGTGAGCATGGTCCTCAAAGTCTCTCAAATCCTCGATGGCCAAATGGACGACGCATTGGTGAAGCGGGTGCTGGACGAGATCGCAGCGGATCCTGCGCTGCGCGACCGGTACACGATCTACGGTCTCATCGGCGACACGCTGCGTGGCAATGGCACACCCGATGACGGCTTCACGAAGCGAATCCTCGATCGACTGAAGCGGGAAGGCGTTTCAATCGATCCGACGTACGATCCGCTCGCCTGATTCCGCAGCCCGATCACGAGTTGCCCAAGCGAAGCGCGCCCACTTGGACCGGTCATGAGTGTCATCTGCGCGGCGACGATTGCCGATCATCTCGATATTCTCATCATGCATCCCGACGAAGAGCCCACGGTGGTGCGCGACCTCATGTTCGCCGTGCTCGCTTTCAACTCCCATGGTCGTGGCGCCAAGCTGCAAATCAGCTTTCCGCTATATGCCGACCCGAAGGTGACCGGACGTCGCGTGCTCGGCCCCTGCGTGCGGATTACGGGGCCGGCCGAGAAACTGTACGTTCTCACATTGCGACACGAAGTCTCTTCGCATCTTCGCTCGGGCCGCGCGATGACGTTAGTGCGGGAACGCGCCGCAATTGATGCGGGAAGACACGAGCGGTTCGATCTGATCTGGGCACGCGGCGACGTATCGGGCGCGCGGCCCATCCTCCTCTCGGGGCAGTCTCGCATGATCGACACCGCTGGGTGCTTGGGCATCGCGGTCACTGACGAAGCGGTTTTTGTCGCGCGTGCTGAATCGCGGGACGCTACGCAAGGTGCGGTCGATCTACTTGGCTTTTCCCATCAGCAGACGGTTCCGGTGATCGCCTGAGGCGGCGGATATCCGATGACTGTACCTATCGCCGACGTGCGACAGCGGCGACGAGTACGTCGCCGCCGGGGGATGTGCAGTCCAGCGTCACAGCCACGTTCCACGCGCCTGTCCGTAACAGGATCTCCCTAAGGAACGCACCTCGCCCGCGGTCGTCGAGGTTAAGCCATGGCATCACTGCCTTGGTTGGAAACCACCGGTTCGAGTAGATCATTATCAAAGGCGCGTTATCCACGACCACTCGCGCCAGATCAGTGAGCAAACGCGTCGGGTAAATGAGGTAGTAGGTTCCCAAGCAGATCGTTGCGGCGTCGAACCGTGCATCGTCAAACGGCGGCACTGGCGCCTGATTGAGGTCGCGCACGACGCGTCACGCCCTCGGAAGGGATTGAAACTCGCGCTATGCCCCCGTGTCTTTCATTGGAGCGGTGCGCGGACTACTCCGCTTCGCCCCGCGAGAAATGTTAGATAAGGAGATTCACGGTGTCGAATCGTCGCAAATTCATTCAGCTCATCGCGATCGGGCTTGTTGGCGCAGCCGGGCCCACACGTGTTGGGCAAGCGCAAGCCGCACGCCTCGACGAGTCGGAGGCGGCCGCAACCGCGCTCGGCTACAAGCACGACGCAAGCAAGGTCGACAAAGCGAAATTCCCTCGGTTCGCGGCAGGGCAATTTTGTAGCAACTGCGCTTTGTATCAGGGCAAGCCGGGGGATGCGTGGGCACCGTGCGCAGTCGTCGGGGGTAAGTTGGTTGCTGCCAATGGCTGGTGCAACGTCTGGGCCAAGAAACCGGGCTGATCGGACGGCTGGGGTCGACGGCTGAACTAATCTCGACAGGCGACGCGCGAACCGGCTTGCGGACCTGACTATCTGCAATGCGCAAAATTGCGATGCTGAATTCCAGCTACGAGTCGCAAGTCCACCTTGACCAACGTGAGCGGCAGGTCGCTTCGACCGCATCCGCGACGGCTTTGGGCAGCGGCCCGCGCAACTTCCCCGTAGCTTGAATGTCTTCTTACCATGGATCCGCTTCTACTCGCCCGTATTCAGTTCGGCGCCAATATCACCTTCCACATCCTGTTTCCGACCATCACCATCGCGCTTGGCTGGGCGCTCTTGTACTTCAAACTGCGGCACAACCGGGCAGTGCGGGTGCAAGGACTGCGTCCCACCGACAGCACGCCATGGCTGATGGCCTACCGCTTTTGGGTCAAGGTCTTCGCGTTGACCTTCGCGCTCGGCGTGGTGAGCGGCATCACCATGAGCTTCCAGTTCGGCACCAACTGGCCGGGCTTCATGCAGACCGTGGGCAATATTGCCGGGCCACTGCTCGCCTACGAGGTATTGACCGCATTCTTCCTCGAAGCAACCTTCCTTGGCATCATGCTGTTCGGCAGTACTCGCGTGAGCAATCGCGTACACACATTGGCCACGGTGCTGGTGGCCGGCGGTACAACGCTATCGGCCTTCTGGATCCTGGTGCTCAATTCCTGGATGCACACCCCGGCCGGCTTCGAATTGCGCGCGGGTGTGGCGCATGCGACTGACTGGTGGGCGATCGTGTTCAATCCTTCGATGCCATTCCGGGTTGCACACATGCTGCTTGCCTCCGGACTGACCGTTGCGTTCCTCTTGGCCGGCATCAGCGCCTACCGATGGCTGCGCAACGACCGCAGCGACGGGGTCAGGCTCACGATGCGCGCAGGTGTCGGCGTCGCTGCGCTGCTGATCCCTTTGCAGATCTTGGTTGGCGACCTCCACGGCCTCAACACCCTCCAGCATCAACCAGCGAAGATCGCCGCGATCGAGGCCGTGTGGGAGACGCAGCGCGGCGCACCGCTGGTGCTGTTTGGCCTGCCCGACAGCGACACGCGGCAGACGCGATTCGCGATCGAATTGCCGAAGATGGGCTCGCTCATCCTCACCCACAAGCCGGACGGCGAGATCAAGGGATTGGACAGCTTCGAGGGCCGGCATCCGCCGGTGGCACCGGTGTTCTTCGCTTTCCGCCTCATGGTCGCCGTCGGTTTGCTGATGGTCGGTGTGAGCTGGATCGCGTGGTGGCAGCAGCGTCGCGGAGCGGCCCCCTCGGCACTCGTCGTGCGGGCGTTGATCGCGATGACGTTCAGCGGCTGGGTGGCGGTTGTTGCCGGGTGGTACACCACCGAAATCGGCCGCCAGCCGTGGCTGGTGTACGGCGTGCTGAGCACGGCGCAGGCAGCCGGGCCGGTGCCGGGGCCGATGATCGGCTTGACGCTGGCGATCTATCTCACGCTGTACCTGGCACTGACGGCAGCCTATGTGTCGGTTGTCTTCCGGCTGGCACGCAAGGCGACTTCGAGCGAGCTGCCATCCGGTGCTGACCCGCGTCCGCTCTCACTGAGGGCCGGCGTGGCTTAGCGATGGACGACGCCATGACGTCTTTGGCGCAACCGGGCGGTCGGTTGCCGCTTGCCTTTTTTGCGATCATGGGCTTGGCGATGCTGATCTATGTCGTACTCGATGGCTACGATCTTGGCGTCGGCACTTTGCTGCGCGCCGCCGACGACCGCGAGAAGGACACGATGATCGCTTCGATCGGCCCCTTCTGGGATGCCAACGAGACCTGGCTGGTGCTCGGCGTGGGCGTACTGCTGGTGGCGTTTCCCGCGGCGCACGGCGTGATCCTGACCGCGCTGTACCTGCCGGTGGCGCTGTTGCTCGTGGCCCTCACGTTGCGCGGCGTGGCCTTCGATTTCCGCGTGAAGGCGCGCGCCGAACAAAAGCCGTTGTGGAACACTGCGTTTCATGCCGGCTCGGTGCTGGCCAGCCTGGCGCAGGGCTACATGCTCGGCCTATGGGTGATCGGCTTTCGCGGCGGCTGGTGGGCC
>JANMUI010000635.1:0-5045 GCA_031391405.1 Betaproteobacteria bacterium | reverse complement strand
GCTAACTAGCTAGGGTATTTGCCGTCGCCCTGAGCCTGTCGATGGGTGAATGCCGGAGCGTCCGTGACCCGACGATCGCCCGCCTTCGACAAGCCTGCGTTACCCTTCGACGGGCTCAGGGCGAACGGAGGCTTGAACAGCGCACGTTAAGTAAGTGCCATTCTGGTCTGTCCCCTATTACTCACGAACAATTCACGAAATCGATCGAGACCGAATCCGTAAAATGGTCGCGCGCGATCAAGGCATCGGGAGCAAAGGTGGATTGATCCGCGCGGCAGGCCGCCCGGATTCCTAGCGGCCACGAAGCTGTCGGGCGTCTGCCTCCAGCGCATCGCGTGCGCGTTCGATCTCCCCGGGCTCCACGATGTAGGTAATGCGCAGTCGCGATCGAATCGTGCGCGCCGACAGGATGCGATGCGCAAGGCCCGCCCGGCACCACACCCGATCGCGCTCTTCAGAGCGTACGTACTTCGATACGGCGGCGTCGTTCGGCTCCAGACACCATGCGATCACGACGGCGCCGAGGCGAAGCGCTACCAGCCGGCGCTCCCAACCGTCGGGTAGGCTCGCGAGGAACGGCGAGACTGGATCCGCGTAGATGCCGTAGCGCTGATGGAACGTGCTGCCTTCGCCCAGGCCGCGCACGATCTCGTCGATTCGTCCAGGATCGGCCCTCGGATAGAAATCAACGTCGATCGAACCGATCATCGCAGGCGGCGGATCGGCGACGGTACCAAGCACCGACAAGCTGCCGATCACAACGAATTCCCGATGTTTGGACAAGCGCGTGGCTGCCTTCAAGAGGCGTGCAAGGTCGATGCGCTTCACGAACGCTGTTGCCGGGCGCGGACGCGGTCGAAAATGAACGGAGCGTTCGCCGCAAGGGCCTCCGCGCTAAGCCCATCGTATCCCTCTTGAATTCCTTGCTCGATCGCCGGAATACCGGCAGCAATCAGCCGCGCCCATACCTCGATGTAATGAGGACTTGCGAGCTGCCCGCGCCGCCATCGCTCGATCGTTGCTCTTGCGTTGTCGAGGGCGGCGCGCCTTGGATTCGCGCCCGCGCGCCGTAGTGAGCGCACGAGCGCGAGAAGCCGGTCGACCCGAGCGCGATCGTTGACCTGCTTGTCGCGACGCGCCGTACGCATCTTATCAAGCGGGGAGCTTTCCTCCCGAACCGGTATCGGGCCTCGAAGCCCCGCTCGGAGGATCTCTTCGAGCAAAGCGTTCGCGCTATGAAATCGCCCGGACTTCGCGGCAGCATCGAGCGCAGCGGCGTCGAGCGCGCGCCAGAGGTCCGGCGGGAGGCGGATGCTGCGGGCGATGCGATCCATATATTGATACCGTTATTACATTATGGTATCAGTTTAGCATGGCCTGCCGCTCGTGCCCGGCGAGCGTGTTGGCGCAATACCATGTGAATAAGGTGCGCTGCCTCGGTTCACCCTTCGACGGGCTCAGGGCGAACGGTAATTGTTACTGGTTCCGGTGCACCCCTCGACAGAGCCTGTCCTGGGCTTGTCGAAGGGCTCAGGGCGAACGAAGGATGCTGATGACACGATCGAACAATGCGGTGATCCCCTAAAGCCGTCATTCCTCACACTGTCGGGGCTTAACGCGGGGATCCCCGTTGCTTCCTGTTGCGCCGTGGTGAACCGCTGCTGTCAAGAAAATCAGGCCCGCTTCAGGGCAGGGGAACTCCGAAGCGGGCCCGAGACGCGGTTGCTGCGAGAAGCAAGCGTGCGGGCCGCGTCACCCGCGCACGCCTCGGGGGGTTCTTACGCCATGAATCCCAGGTTCGGCGTCGGAAAGCGTGCGAGGTTTGGGAAGATCGCCGCGAGATCCGCCGGCGCCACGCCGAACCATTGCGCCAAGGTGGCGCCGTATTGATCGACCGATGTGGTCGGGATCCAGCGGCCGCTGTTGTCGGCATCATCGGGTCCGCCGAGCGCAAGCGTCGGAAACGTTCCGTACGTCGTGCCGCCTTTCACCGCGCCGCCCATGATGAAGTGATGATTGCCCCAGGCGTGATCGGTTCCGGTGCCGGTCGGACGCAACGTGCGGCCGAAGTCCGATAGCGTGAATGCCGTCACCTGATTGCCTGCCTGAACCGCCGTCATCGCGGTGTCGAAGGCGCGCAGCGCATTGCCAAGCTCGGTGAAGCGTTGGCCTTGCCCGGCAACTTCGTTCTCATGCGTGTCGTAGCCGCCCATCGATACCATGAAGATCTGGCGTTTCGCCCTCAGCACGCCACGCGCTTCGATGAGCTTCGCGACACGGCGCAATTGATTGCCCAATCCGCTGTTCACGTTCGCGAACGCCTGATCGGACAGCGTGTTGTTCGCGCTGAGCTGCGCCGCAAGCGCCTGGCTACCCGCAATACCGGTCTTCATCGATGTCGCCGCCATTTTCGTGAGCTTCGAGGTGGAGGTCTCGCCCATCGTCCACAGGTCGCCCATCGCCTTGTATTTGGCCTGATCGATCGCGTTGTTCTGCGCGACGCCCTGCAGCCCGAAGGTGCCAAGCGATGAAGGGATCGACGGTGCCGCACCGGTTGGTCCCACCAGGAACACATCATTGCCCGTCACATTGAGCGCCGCCGACTGGCCGGCGGGATTCAATCCTTGCACCCGGTTCGCGACCTGCCCGCCCCAACCCATCCGCGCAGCTTGCGTGACGACGGCGGTTTGATGCTGTTGCGCCTGATCGTCATGCGAAAAAAGATTGGAGGGACGCAAGGCGCGCATCTGCTGATACTGCGCACGCGTGAGCGGCTGCATCAATGTTCCGGCATTCAGCAGGACCGCCAATCGACTGGCATCCCATACCGCCTGCAACGGCTGCAGATTCGGATTGAGTCCGAAGCGGACCTGACCTGCGGTGGCAAGGGGGACGAGTTGCCCTTGCGGGATGGCAATGTTCGTGCGTGGTGATTGGTATTGATTGTATTCCGCCGTCTGCGCGGGAATCACCATATTGTTGCCGTCGTTGCCGCCATAAAGAAACACACACACGAGCGCCTTGTAATCGCCTGCGGCCTGCGCGGCCGCGTTGATAAGACCAAGACCGGGCACGGTGTTCGCAACGCTGATGGCACCACAACCCAGCAGAAAATCCCGACGAGAGATGTTACGCATGATTTCAAACCTTTCGCTACGAGCAATCCGCACCGGACCGATTCGGCAGCGTGCGGATTCCTGATCAATGGTGAGGCCGACCCTTTCGGGCCGGCGCGGAATCACTTGGCGACCTGAACCTGGGCGGCAGTGACGACCAGATAGATGGCTGTGCGTACGCGTTGCACCGCGTTGCCGGCGGGAACCGCGGTCACGGCCGTCACGATCGCTGCTTTCTCTTGTGCGGACAGTGAGTTGTTGCCAAAGAGCGCGGTCACCTGATCGACCAAGGTCGTCGGATTGGGTGCTGCACCATTCAACGCCGCCGAATTGGTCTTGGTGCCCGTCGCGCCTGTCACGTTCGCGGCCGGCGGAACATTCTCGTTGCGAGTGACCAGCAGCTCGTGTACGAAATTGGCGCGACCAAGGACCGTGCTCGTATGCATGATCTTGAATTCCGGTCCGAGAACGTCCGCGCCGGGCGGTGCGTAGTCGGGTTGGAAGTAGTTGAAAACCGTGGGCGACTCGAATGGCGGTTGACCCATCGCAGTCGACTTGTCGATCAAGTAGACGCCGTCGGTCGTTCCACCGAGACTGCGCAGCAGATTGGTCATGAACAGCACCGGCTCGCGCAGCTTGCCTGCATTCGGATCGGTCTTCGTGTCGCCGCGCGCCTCAGGATCGAGCAGGATTGTCCGCAGCACCGCCTTCATGTCGCCCCGCACGCCCTGCCCGTTGTTGTTGAACGCTGTCGCGACTTTGACCACGTACTCCGGGCTCGGATTGGACGTCACCAGAAACTGGATGAGTTGCTTCCCGACATAGGGGCCGACGTTCGGATGATTGAAGACGTTGTTGACCGCATCTTCGACATCCTTCTGCGGTGTTTGATTCGCCGGGATCACCGCACCGCCAAGCAGCGTCTTCGCGGTCGTATCGTGTTGCGCGGGGAACGCCACCATGTTTCCCTCGAAGAACTGCGGATTCGGAAAACGCGAAACCGCGCCTGGTCTGGGCGGATACGTCCACCCGGTGAAGACCTTCGCGAAATTCTCGATCGTGTCCTGATCGTAGGTATTGATCGGCTTGCCCTCTCCATCGAGCTTCCTGCTGCCGTCCGGATTCAACATGAATTCTCCGACCGAGAAAAGCTGCAACAGCTCGCGCGCGTAGTTCTCGTTCGGCTCGGTGCCCTTGACGGGGTCGGCCTTCACGTTATCGACCATGTTGAGGTAGGCACCCATCACCGGCGACAACGTGGCCGCCATGAGGATGTCCTTGAAATTCCCGAACGCGTTCTGCATCAGTATTTGCTGGAAATTGCGCATCGCGTAGGCTGGGTCGATCGTGTTCGCCGACACCACGATGATCTGCGAGAGCGCGAAGGCCACGCGTTGGCGCAGTTGGTCCTGCCCCGCGATCGCATTCGCAAAGAATGCACGCTGTAGCGGCTGTGCGGAGTAACCATCACGCAGGCACACTGCGTTGTTGTCCGGGCATTGCTTGCGTGGATCGACGTCCACCGCGGACATCACCGCGTAGGTCGTGGCAGGCTTCACGAACTGCTCGGCCAATGCGAGCGCCGCACCTTTCTGCATCACGTCCTGCACACCTGCCGTCGTCGGCCCGAAGGTCGACTGTTCCATGAATCGCCTGGCATCGCCCGCCGATGTTGGTTGCGCTTGCACATCGCCCGGCATGTTGCCGCCGGGCGGCGTGAAATTCGGCGGCGGCATCACACCTGTTCCGGGCGCGGGCGATGGGCTTGGACTTGGCGTCGGTGTACCAGGCGAATTCGAGCTCGCCGGCGTGCCCGTTGATGCACTCGCGCCGGAGTCGCCGCCCCCTGAATCGAGGAAGCAACCGGTGAGTGCGGTGCTCACCGCAAGGGCAAGCGTGGTCGCGGCGCGGCGCGTGCGAAAACCCGCG
>JANMUI010000611.1:0-2215 GCA_031391405.1 Betaproteobacteria bacterium | reverse complement strand
TCTGTCCTCCGCACTGATTTTCCTCTGCGTCCTCCGCGTCCTCCGTGGTGAATTTTTGAGGGTCTGGGCGATCGACCCACTAGGACGAATCAGTGCGAAAACTTCGGCAACCATGTTGCCAGCGGCGGGAACACGATGATCATCGCGATCAACAACATCACGCAGGCAATGAACGGGGCGCCCGCGAGGTAGACGTCTCGCATCGTCGTGCCCGGTGGCGCGACGCCCTTCATCACGAATAAAAGCAATCCGAATGGCGGGGTCGTGTAGCCGATCTCCAGCGCCAACAGCATGATCAATCCGAACCAGGTCAGGTCGAAGCCAAGCGTCTTGGCGAGCGGAAAGAAGATCGGCGCGGTCAGCATCATCATCGAGAGCTGATCCATGAAGCACCCAAGAAAGAGGATGATGCCGATCATGATCATCAGCATGCCCATCGGCGTGAGGTCGAATCCGAGGAAGTAGGCGACCAGACCGCTCGAGCTGCCGGTGAAGGCGAGCACTTGCGCGAACGTCGCCGATCCGAAGATGACGAGAAACGACATCACGGTGACTCGCAGCGCGCCATCGACGGATTTTTTGAAGGCCTCCCACGTCAGTAAACGGTAGGCCGCCGCGAGCAGCAACACCGAGAGCGCGCCCAAGGCCGCCGCTTCGGTGGGTGTGCTCCAGCCGGCGATCATGATCACCACCGAGAAGACGATCACGCCGACCATCGGCACCACATCGACCATGATCAGTCGCCATTTTTCGTGCGCACTGACCTGCTCGGCGACGTACTTCGGTGCCGCGCTTGGATCGTAAATCGTCCATCCCCAGATCAGAACGCCATACATCACCGCGAGCACCAACCCGGGAATGACGCCCGCGATCAGCAAGTCGCCGACATCGGTTTGGCCAAGCGTAGCCAGCAGCACAGTGAGCGCGGAGGGCGGAATGATGACCGCGAGTCCCCCGACACCCATGATCGGCCCCATCGATAGATATTTGTTGTAGCCGCGCTTCATCATCTCGGGGACCATCAGGGAACCCAGCAGCGCGCACGCACCCATGCTCGATCCGGCAGGCCCGGCGAACGCCGTACCGCCAATCAAGGTGACATACGCCAGCCGTCCAGGCACATTGCCCATCAGCTTGTCGACGGCATTGAAGAATCGCGTGGCAAGCCCGGTGTGATAGAAAAATTCACCCATCAACAGAAACATTGGAATCGGCACGAGCGCGAAGTTGGTCATCGCGCCAAAGCCGTTGTTGATGATCTGCCAGAGGCCGCGCTCGCCGCCCATGAAGAGGAGTGCGGCGATGATGTTAGTCGCGAAGAATGCGATCGCGACCGGAATGCCGAGCATCATCAAGCCGACGCCGCAGCCAAACAGGATTGCCGCGGCCCAATACCACTCCATGCGCGCTAGTCCTTGGTCGGCTTGGCGTTGATGGCTGCGCCCATCGAGCCGAGAAAGTCTTCGCCTCGGGCGAGAAACCTGGCGAATTCGAATCCCATCATGAGGAACGACAGCGGAATCCAGACCACGAGCATCCAGCGCGGCGTATCGAATACCCGCGTGTCCTGGCGGGCCTCAGTGAAGTCGCGAATCGTCACCTCGAATCCGTACCAGGCGAGAACACCGCATACGACAATGCTGGCGATCCCGATCGCTTGCGTGGCACGGAATCGCGCGGCCGGCCGCAAATACATCAACAAAATCTCGACGAACACATGCCCTTTCTCGCGCACCAACCACGGCGCACCCAGGCACGGGATCAACAACAGCGAATACTCGCTGAAGGTGAAGAAGACGGCCGAACTTTGAAACCCCAGGTTCCGGAGGATGACATCGACGACGATGGTCATCATCATCGCGACCATCAGGAAGCCGGCGAGCCAGGCCATTGTGTTCAGGATGGCCGTGTATGTTTGACGCATTGCGATCATTGCTTCGGGTCGAAGGGGAAACGAGAAACGGGAAATGCCAAACCCGGTGCTTAGAACCTGGCCGCAGAAACGGGGTTAATAGGCCCCAACTGTCGTGTGCGATATGGGTTCAGGTTTTCCGTTTCTCCTTTCCCGTTTCTCTTTTCCCGTTTCACTTTTCCCGCTCCCCAATACCCGTTCCCCGTTCATTCAATCAGCCAGGCGCAAACAGCTTCTGAATCCGCTCTGCATCCTGCGGTCCACCCGCCTTCTCCATCCGCTCTTTCATGCGTGCCCAGCTCG
>JANMUI010000586.1:0-2172 GCA_031391405.1 Betaproteobacteria bacterium | reverse complement strand
CCTGTCGAAGGGTGAATGTCGGAGCGTCGGTGAGCGGACGATCTCCGGCCTTCGACAAGCCTGCGTTACCCTTCGACAGGCTCAGGGCGAACGGAGGCCTGAGCAGCGTACGTTAAGCAAGTGCCATTCTGGGTCGCCCCTATTCCTACCGCGTTCCGCCGGACAGCTGGCCGGGATCATGGCCCGATTGGACCGGCGCGTCGCTTGCTCAAATCGCCGCGATGCTAGGATGCGGACGGTGCAAGGCGCCCCCCCTAAAAACCAAGAGAAGAAAGGAATCCTCCATGGCTGCTCGCAAATCCTCATCTGCCCCTGCGACGAAAGTGTCGCCCAAGGTGCGCAAGATCCGTCGCATCATCACCGGGCATGACGCAAAAGGCCGATCGGTATTCGTTGCCGACAAGCCTTCGCCGCATGTCATCGCCACCGCAGGCGTTCCGGTATTTGGTGTGACCGACGTGTGGCGCACCGATCGCACCCCCGCCGACAACAAGAGCACCAAGGATCCGTGCAAAGGCATTCAACAACTCGCGCCACAGGCGAACGGCAGCGTCGTGCGCGTCGTGGAGTTTCCGCCGGACAAGGTCTGGATGAAGAAGATCAAGGCGGAGGACGCGTTCGCGACCCTGGGTAAATCCGGCAGCGACGCGTTGGCCGCGAACAAATCGAGCGCGCGTCACCCGATGATGCACACGACCAACACGGTCGACTACGCGATCATCCTGTCAGGCGAAATCTGGGCGGTGATGGATGTCGGCGAGAAGAAAATGAAAGCCGGCGACATCCTGGTCCAGCGCGGCACGAATCACGCCTGGGCCAATCGCAGCAACAAGCCCTGCCTCGTCGCATTCATTCTGATCGACGCCAAGCCGGTCGGCAAAGCCAGGCATTGACTGGGGGCCATCCGCCGCCGCGAGAAACTCATGAGCGGCAGCACCGCGGTCTATTCGCGCTGCGTCAGTACGCAGCGCCCTCCATTGGGCGAGGCGTAGGGAGATTTCACGAGAGAGCGCCCGATGGCCTCACCCCCAACCTCGCCGGCGGACCAACAGACCGGTCCATTCATCAGCTACTCGCGCAAGGATCAGGCTCTCGTGCGGCGCCTGTCGGACGCGCTCAATGCCCGCGGACGCAATCCTTGGGTCGATCTGGAAGACATCCTCCCGACCGCGGAGTGGATACGGGAGATCCGCGCCGGCATCGATGCCGCGCCGGCGGTGATCGTCGTGGTCAGTCCCGACTCGATCGCCTCGACCATGTGCGCGCAAGAAATCAACTATGCGCTCGCCCAGAATAAACGCCTGATCCCGCTCGTGTGCCGCGAGGTCGATCCGGAACGCGTCATCCAATCGATACGCAAGCTCAATTGGATTCATCTACTCGGTGATGGACCACTGGATGATGCAGTCGAGCGCATCATCGCCGCAATCGACACTGACCTCGAATGGGTGCGCGCCCACACGCGACTGCTCGTGCGCGCCGGCGAATGGGAGGGCAACGGACAAGATTCGAGCCGCCTGCTGCGCGGTAGTGACTTGCAGGAATACGAGCAATGGTTAGCAAGAATCGGCAACGCGCAGACGCCACGACCGACAACCTTGCAAGCGCAATACGTGCTCGCCAGCGGCCGGGTGCAATCGAAGCGCAGGCGCTACACACTCGCTGGAGTCAGCGCGGCATTCGTTGTCACCGCGGCGCTAGCCATCTACGCATTCGTTGAATCGCAGATTGCCGCACAACAACGCAACACGGCGATCTCGCGCCTTCTGGCCGCGCAATCGCTGAAGAACAGTTCCGAAGCCAATGGGCCGCGCGACCTTGCCCTGCTCCAAAGTGTTGCGGCGAGTCAGATTGGTGCGACCGCCGAAGCGCAGGAGAGTTTGTGGTGGGCATTGGTTGCGACCGATCGCGCAAGAAAATTCATTCAGACCGATGAAACCCTTCTCGGCGTGGCGATTGATCCGTCGGGCAAAACGATCGCGACCAGCGGTTTCAAGGGGACGATCGCGCTCTGGGATGCGCAAACCTTCGAGTTGAAGACGCGCGTCGCGGGGAGCAAGGGCAGTGTGTCAGCGTTGGCGTTCAGTCCCGACGGCAAGACCTTGGCCACCGCCGACATTGAAGGAATCGCCCTCAGAGCGCGATCGTCCCCTTGAAACCGCTGGTCGCGAT
>JANMUI010000585.1:0-4603 GCA_031391405.1 Betaproteobacteria bacterium | reverse complement strand
ATTCGCGAGCGCGCAGCCTGCAGAACCGGCACCGATGATGACGTAGTCGTACGACATGGAAGAGGCCATCGCGACCGCAGCCTTTTCGCTATTTTTTTGTCGGCTCGCTCGAGGACCGTGCGAGTACCTTCAAGAGGAGTGCGTACATGTCCTTGGTTGCCGGATCATGCGCCAGAAACTCTTCGCCAAGCGGTGCGAGCCGTTTCATCAATTCCGCTTGATCTTTGGCGGGCAGGCGGATGACCTCGCCACCGTTTTCCTTCCATGTCTTTTCGGCGCGCTCGGCATGGCTCACCGCCGTGTAACCGACCCAGCTTTCCAGGTTGTGTGCGGTTTTGTAGACGGCATCCTGCAAATTCTTAGGCAATTTCGATAACCAGATTTTGCTGACCCAGATGCCGCTTGGGATCATGCCGTCATCGATCAATGTGATGGGCTTGGTGACGGTGAAGAATTTCGATCCGGTCATCACGGCGATCGCCGACCGACAACCGTCGATGGTGTTCTGCTGTAGCGCCGGCAGCACCTCGCCGTACGGCATTGGCACACCGGTCATGCCAAGCACGCTCGCAAGCTTGCTTTCCATTTTTGTGGCCAGCACACGGACCTTCAGGCCTTTCATGTCATCGAGCGTACGGATCGGTTTCAACGACGCGATCGAGGTGGTGCCGTAACTGAAGAGCATGACCCCGACCACGCCGCCCTTTTCACCGAGCTGTACGAATTTGTCGCGAAACTCCGGGTCGATGAATGCGTTATGCGCATGCCAATAGTTCTTGTAGATGCCTGGCGCATCGGGCGCCTCGAAACCGCGATTCAATCCGGAGAAAAAGCCTGGCGGCGAGATGAAGGCGGCTTGCACGCCCAGCTTCACGTTCTCCACCTGACGCGGGATCGCACCGAGCTGTCCGGCCGGAAAAATCTCGACCTTGATGGCGCCGTTGGTGGCCTTGGCAAGATCCTCCGCGTACTTGATCGCGAGATCGTGCTGGATGTCATTCACGCTCGCCAGGCCGACACGCATGGTGTGTTGCGCATGGGCGGTGGTGATGGCAAAGCAAGCGGCAGCAAAGGCTAGGCTTCCGACGATGCGCATGGTGTTCGTCCTCCTCGTGGTGGATTTGATTGACGCAATTACGGGTGTTGTCTAGAGAGCGCGAACCAGCACCATCGTGAGGTCCGGCCAATACGAAATAATAATCAATCCGACGATATTGATGATGATGAATGGAACCAGTCCCCGATAGAGCGTGCCGAGCGGTACTTTGAACATGGCCTGGGTCACGAAGATGTTCAAGCCGAAGGGTGGCGTAAACATGCCGATCATCAGGTTCACCGTCAGGACGACGCCGAAGTGCACCGGGTCGATGCCGGCGGCGACGATGACAGGTTTCAGCAGCGGCGACAGCACGAGAATTGCCGAGATCGGATCGAGAAAGCAGCCGACGATGAGCAATAGGATATTGATCGCCGCCATGACCATCCACGGCGCCATGTCCATCGCTTTCAGCCACTCGACGATCATTTGCGGGACGCCGGCGATCGTGAGCAAGCGGGAGAACAACATCGCCGCGCCGACAATGATGAGAATCTGCGCGGTGAGATACGCTGACTCGACGGTGACTTTCCAAAGTCCCCGCAGGTCCAGATCACGGTAGATGAAAAGGGCGACGATGATCGAATAGAGGCAGGACACGCCCGCCGCTTCGGTCGGCGAGAAGATGCCGGTGTAGATGCCACCCAGGATGATGAGCGGCATGCCAAGCGCCCATGAGCCGTGCCGCGTCGTGGCGACGATGTTCTTGATGGCGAACGTGCCGCCCTCCTGAATATCGAGCCGACGCGCCACAAAATAGACGTAGGCGCCCATCATCGCGGCGATCAGGAGGCCGGGCAGAATCCCGCCGATGAAAAGGTTACGGACCGATTCTTCGGCCGCGACACCATAGAGGATCATGCCGATCGATGGCGGAATGATGCCCGCGATCGCGCCCGATGACGTGATGAGTCCACTTGCAAAATATTCCGGATAGCCACGCGAGCGAAGCGACGGGTAGATCATGCCGCCAATCGCTGCAACGGTCGCGGGGCTCGACCCTGAGATAGCGCCGAAGATCGTACAGGCACCAACGGTGGTGAGCCCAAGGCTGCCGCGCACCCCGCCGAGAAACGACAGCACCCAATCGACGAGGCGCTTCGAGATGCCACCTTCGGTCATGATCGCGCCGGCCCAGATGAAAAACGGGACAGCGATCAGGTTGTAGTTGTCCACGCTGCCGAAGAGCTCGGTCTGGATCATCTCGATCGGCAGATCCATCACCCAGATCAACGTGACTGAACCGGCGGCCATGAGGACGGTAAAGATCGGCATCCCCATTACCAGGAGCAGCAAGGGGAGCAACACCATCGCCCAGATCATGTCTTGACCCCTTGGGCGGGTACATCAGCACCGGTTGCAGGGCCAGGGTCAGGGCTGCACGCCCGCGCAAGGACGCAGAGAATCATCAATACGAACGAGGCGGGAACGATCATGTGCAACCAGCTCATCGGGATCCCGGCGACCAGACTGGTGTGGGTAAAGCTCGCGATCGAGGTGATCGACTGATAGATGATGAGCACGCCCGCGGCGATGAACAACACCACGGCCGAAATGTCGCACACGCGGCGCGGCCATCCGGTGAGCATCTTGGAGAGCAAATCCATCTTGAGGTGGTTCTGGTCCCAGGTCACCAGCACGGCGCCCAGATAGACAATCCAGACGAGTGCGTAGCCCAGCACTTCCTCGGCCCAGATGATCGGTTTGAGCAGCACGTAGCGGCCAAAGGCATTTGCGCAGATAAGGACCATGCTGAGAATGAGCATGGCGCCGATCACGACGCGCACGACCGTAAGGATCGGGTTGATGACGCTCTTCAATCGTCCTCCACTGGCCGGTTGGTTGGTATTGAGCGTGGCACGGTACCGCAAACGGCGGGTCGTTGCAGAGGGCAGGGCAACCGCGGTTGGGGAGCGACGGTGCTCTGGTTTCACGATGTTCAGCAGGACGGTAGATTGGTGAGCGACGAAAGCAGCGCGCACGTGTCTTGAATGCCAATCGATCCGGAAACAGGTGCGCACACCGTGATAGCATAGGCTTTGGCATATGCCAGAGGAGGAAATTCAGATGTTGACCGGACCTGCCGATAACGCGCGAGGCAGCCGTGCGGTCCGATTGTTCAAGAACGGACGCAGCCAAGCGCTACGCATTCCCAAGGAATTCGAGTTGCCAGGGAATCAGGCGATGATCCGCAAAGAGGGTGATCGCTTGATTGTCGAGCCCATTCGGCGCACCAATCGTCTCGCTGCGTTGTTCGCTTCGTGGAAGCCGCTGAAGATTGATTTTCCGGAGATCGCGGATTCAACCGCGAAGGTTGAAGAAGTCTTCTAAGAGGCTGTTGCAGAATGTGCTGTAACAGCGCTGGCTCAGGGGAGTATGGGGGGGTTGTTTCCCCTCATTTTGCAATAGGCTCTGAATGACCCATCATCGCTTTCTGGTGGACACTGATATTTTGTCCGCCGCGATCAAGGCGCCCGAGGGTGCGGTCGCTCGGCGCCTTGCGGCAATCAGTGCCGAAGAATTGTGTACGAGCATCGTGGTCGCTTGCGAGCTTCGCTATGGCGCGCGCAAGAAAGGGTCGCGGGCGTTGACAACACGGGTCGAACAGCTGCTGTCGATGCTTCCGGCGCTGCCTCTGGGCGAGGGCGTGGACCAACACTATGCGGCGATACGTGTGACGCTGGAACGTCGGGGTCAACCGATCGGGTCCAACGATCTACTCATCGCCGCCCATGCACTTGCGCTCGGGGCCACGCTGGTTACGAACAATGCGCGCGAATTCGCACGGGTACCCGGCCTCAAGGTGGAGAATTGGCTGTCTGCTTGAAGTGAACGTGCGAGAAATTAATGTGCGAATGGCATGAGTCGGTTGCAGAGGTCCGTCCTCATCGCCACGTTCTTGCACAATTGCGCAGGTGATCCCGCACATCCGCTGTTCGCCGATTGCCCATTGCGATGATCAGTTGCGGGTGCCCATCCCCCCCGCAATCGCCCGCCACACCACCTCCGGCGTCGCGGGCATATCAATATGCTCCACGCCATAGGGCTTCAGCGCATCGAGAATCGCGTGAATCACCGCTGCCGGGGCACCCACTGTGCCACCTTCCCCCGCGCCTTTGACGCCCAGCATATTCGTTGGGCTCGGTACGTCGCGACTGATGACTGGAATCGAAGGGAGATCGTCGGCGCGCGGGATCGTGTAATCCATGAAGGATCCCGAGAGCAATTGCCCGGTTTCCGGTTGATAGACGGTCCGCTCGAATAGCGCTTGCCCGATGCCGTTTGCGACCGCGCCGTGCATCTGGCCGTGGACCACCATCGGATTCACCGCGCGTCCGGAATCATCGACCACCGACAAGACGATGATCTGCACATGCCCGGTCTCCGGATCGACTTCCACTTCGCACACCTCGCAACCATTGGCGAACGCGAAGGCGGGGTTCGAATGCATTTTTTCAGCCTTCAACATGCGGCCAAGCGATGGCGGCACTTGTCCAGACTCGGCGG
>JANMUI010000576.1:0-4473 GCA_031391405.1 Betaproteobacteria bacterium | reverse complement strand
GTTCCGTACAAAGGAAGCGGCCCCGCGCTTAACGATCTCTTGAGTGGGATCGTGCCGGTGAGTGTGCCGTCCATCTCGAACGCCATTCCGCACATTCAAGGTGGAAAATTGCGCGCGCTCGGCGTAACCAGCTCGAAGCGTGCAGGCGCGCTGCCGAATGTCCCGACGCTCGATGAGGCCGGTGCGAAGGGCTATGACGCGCAACTCTGGTTCGCGGTGCTCGGCCCGAAGGGCTTGCCCGCCGATATCGTCAACAAGGTCTATGAGTCGGTCGCCGTTGCCGTGCGGCATCCGGACGTGCAGAAGACCTATGTTCAACAAGGCATCGACGTGCGCATTCTGCCGCCCGCCGAGTTTGCGCAGTACTTCAAGTCCGAGTCGGTAAAGTGGAACCGCGTCGTCAAGGAAGCAGGCGTGTCGGTCGATTGATGCGGCTATCGCCACACGGTGAACCTCCCATGAAAAAAATTTCGATTCACCACCCGATGTTTATCGTATCGGCGTTCCTGGTGTGCTCGCACGCGTTCGCGCAGGCCTACCCGTCAAAACCGATCAACATGCTCATCCCGCTGCAGGCGGGCAGTTCGGTCGATGCGATCTTGCGTACCGTCGCGAACAAGATGTCGGAGAACATGGGTCAGCAGATCGTGGTCGAGAATCAGGCCGGCGCTTCCGGTTTGATCGGCACCGAACGCCTGGCCAAGGCAGCGCCTGATGGCTACACCATCGCTGGGCTGAATGATGGCGTCCTCACCATGCTGCCGCACATGCGGGCGAACCTGCCGTTCGATCCGCTCAGCAGCTTCGAGCCGGTAAGCCTCGTCGCCGAAATCTCGTGGGTGCTCATCGCCGGCCCCAACTACGAGGCGAAGAGCGTCGCAGATCTCGTGCGCCTTGCCAAGGCGCGGCCCGGTCAGATCGACTACTCGTCGGGCGGCAACGGCAGTCCGCAGCATGTCGCGATGGAAGTGTTCAAGGCGGCCACCAGCACCTACATGACGCATATTCCGTATCGCGGCGCGACGCAATCGGCAATGGATGTGATGAGCGGGCAGATCCCGGTGTCGATGAGCGGCCTCTCGATCGTCATCTCGCATATCAAGGCCGGCAAGTTGCGCGCCCTGGCCGTGGCGAATCCGACCCGCTCACCGTTGCTGCCTGATGTGCCCACGATCGCCGAGTCGGGTGTGCCCGGATACGAATTTTCGACATGGGGTGCGCTCTTCATGCCGAAGGGCACGCCGCAGCCGATCATCGATCGATTGCACGCCGAGGTCGTAAAGGCCGTCAACGACGCGACGGTACGCGAGCGCCTGTCGAACCTTGGGCTCGTGCCGCGCGGTTCGACACCTGCCGAGCTTGCCGAGGCAACGCGAACGGGGCTCGCGAAAATGGGCAAGGTCATCAAGGCGGCAGGGATCAAGTCCGAGTAGCGCGCAAGGCATCACACAAAATGGCCATCACTTACCCGACGCAACCACATTCGCATCCGCGCCGCTACCAGGGCACCACGATCGACATTCATGCCCATTGGTATCCGGCGGAATGGATCAAGTTGTTCGAGCGAGACGGCGCGAAGTACGGCACCGGCGTCCAGCGCGGTGCGGACGGTTATGCGCTTACGACCGGCAAGATCTCGAACAAGTTCACCGAAGAGCTCGGCTGGACGATCTTCCTGCATCCGGTCGACACGGTCGGCAAAGAGCGCATGACGAAGTTCTACCTGCGCAATCTATGCGGCAATCCGTATGACACCGGCATCGCGGCGGCGCACATCATCTTCGGTGGCGTGCTCGATGCGTTCCCGAAGCTCGGCTTCAACTTGCCACATGCCGGCGGCACGTTTCCCGCGTTGATCGGGCGTTGGGACCACGGCACGAAGATGCGCCCGGAGCTGAAGCACATGAAGCGCATGCCAAGCGAATATCTCCGCCGCTTTACCTATGACACCATGGGCCACAGCGACACCATCAATATGAATCTCGTGCGGATGGTGGGTGCGGACCGCGTGACCTTGGGCAGCGACTATTGCTTCGACATGGGGCTCGAACATCCGCACGACACGGTGGAAGGCCTCGCTGCGCTGTCGGATGCTGATCGGGATCTGATCCTCGGCAAGAATGCGGCCGGGTTACTCGGGATCGCATAGTACATAGTGCAATGTGCCGCGGCGGGCACTGGGCACCTGGGAGACAAGGTAATGCAAGAGCACAGTCACGAGGCACCCGCGTTCGATTTGTTCGAGCTGATGCAAGACGCCGTCGGCACCATTCTCGACAATGAAGACTATCCGTCATTCATCGATTGGCTCACTGCCCGATGCCGCGACGAGCTGGAGAGCCGCGCGATCGACGATGGCCGGCAGGGGCGCGGGTTGGCGAGCGTCTTGGGTCGGCAGATCTGGAACGCCACACCGTTGCCCTCCAACGACTGGCGTCCGAAGCCGATACCCGCGCCGGGCCGCAATGATCCCTGCCCTTGCACCTCCGGCAAGAAATTCAAACACTGCTGCGCGAAGCTGGCCGACCTCCCGGCGATCGAGCCAGATGAAATTTGGAGTGTCGTCATTGCCGCGCTCACGCCGGATGAGCTGGACCGCCTGGTCGCCGCCAAACGCATCCCGCTCGGATGCATGGGTGCGGCCGCCGAAGCAATGCTCGATGACCACCGGCCGGAAGACGCCATTCGCCTGCTCGCGCCGTTGTTCGCACCGCCGTTCGAGCGGCTCGATGAACGACTGCTCGATGCGCTCGATACGCTGACCGATGCCTATTTGATGCAAGGCGATGATGATGCGCGCATCGAGCTGCTCGAATCGATACACCGAATGGCGCCGCGATTGTTTCGCGCCGAAGCCGCGCAGCGTCTGGCGTCGATCTACGCCGACCTTGGCGAGCGTGAGAAGGCCTGGGAATGCTTTCATTCGGCGGTGCGCAACGATCCCGACTCGCCGGGCGCGGCCGTATTGGAACTGACCTTGCTTGCCTCCGAACAGCGCAACGACGAGGCAAAGGATCGTGCCCGCTTCTGGCTCCATCGCCTGGGAAAATTGGATGGCATGCCGCCCGAGGCACTCGATCTGCTGCGGCGCGCATCCAACGATCCGGAGCGTGCGCTTGCCACCGCGGATCTCAGCGCACGCGGATTGGATGCCGAGCGCATTGCGGCCGTCTTGGCCGCGCTGGGTGATCGCCCGATCGCAAACGAATACACGGTCGTGTCCGCTGCGTCGCAACCGGCAATGACCGACGCCGACGACCTCGAAGCGCGCATGCGTGATCATCTGACAAAGATGGGCGTGCCCGCGGACGGCATCGAAGAATCCGTACAGAAAATTGCAGCAGACCTTCGACGCGCCGAGCAGATGGAAGAATCTGCCGTGCCCGACCCCGCCGGCGACATGGAGGTGCCGGTGTCCGAGGACACCTCCAACTACGGTCAGCTCGCTGCACCCGCGCTCGCTGACATCGAAAGGCGCTGGCATGCCGTGTTCCCGTCCGCAAAGCCATTCGCCACAGTGCTCGTATCGGACGATGACCCGTGGGGAGCATCACCAGCCTGGCTCGACTTCCTCCAAAGCGAGCCGCGTGCCGCTGACAGCCTGGATGTGCTCGATGACATCGCCACCGCGTTGGAGAGCCGTGGGGTGGGTGAGCCGCAGTGGGCCGATCGCGTGCTTCACGAACCCATCGAGGCGCGCGCCTGGCGGATCCTCACAGCGGCGATGAACGCGGCGCCCGCCGATACGGTCATCCCATGGGGCATCGTCGACAACCGTCCCGCGCTGCGATTGGCGGTACGGTACTGCTTCGTGCTGTACCGCCTGGACCGGTATGAGGACGCGATGGCGATGTGCGAGCCGCTGCTCCGCTGGAATCCGGATGACAACCATGGCTTGCGCGCGGTGTTCGTCAACGCTTATCTGGAAAGAAGCCGGTGGGACGCCGCCCTCGCACTATGCACCCGCTACCCGGACGACGCGACCATCGAAATCGCCTATGGGCGATGCCTCGCCCACTTCGCGAAAGGCGATATCGACGCCGCGCAAGCCGCGCTCCGCGTTGCGGTGCGCGCCAACAAGCACGTACCGCGAGCGCTGGTAATGATGAATGACCCGGAAGACGAATCCATTCCGGTGAACATCACGATGGGCAGCGAGGATGAGGCCTTGCAATACCGTGACGAAGCGATCGAGATCTGGGACAACGTGCCGGGCGCCATCGAATGGCTGAAAGGCGCGGCGCCGGCGCGCCCGCATCGGCGCCGGCGGTAACGACACAGGCATGTCGCCAAGAAGCATCCTTCCCGCTATACTGGATGTGTATATAGTACAGCGGCAAGGGAGAAGAGCGATGGAGGCACGCGTAACCTTGCGGCCGGGCGCCAAGGAAACCAAGGCGCTTACCGGTAGTGTCGTAGCGGTAGCGAACACAGATGAGCCGATCGCCGAATTCCGCGGTGAGCGCCTTGGTT
>JANMUI010000557.1:0-21936 GCA_031391405.1 Betaproteobacteria bacterium | reverse complement strand
TACCAAGGGGAATCGCAAGTTGAATTTTGATTTCCCCTGTGTTCTCCGCGTCCCCTGTGGTGAAAGAATTTCCTCACGCATCAAACCATCAAATACTGCCGCCGAATTTCCGGTCGCGCCGCCAGCTCGGCGGGTGTCCCGTGATACCGGATCTCGCCCTTCTCGATGATGTACACGCGATCGGCGAGCTCGGCGGCAAAGCGCAGATTCTGTTCCGAGATGAGCACCGTCGCGCCGGTTTTCTTGAGCGTCATCAATCGCTTCAACAGCGCATCGACAACGAGCGGCGCCAAACCTTCCGAGGGCTCGTCGAGCAACAGCAGATCAGGATTTCCCATCAACGTGCGTGCGATGGCCACCATGCGTTGCTGCCCACCCGATAGCGTTCCCGCGCGCCGATCGAGGAATGTGCGCACGTCGGGGAACAGCTCGACGATGCGTTCGACGTCCCAGTGCGATCGCGTCGCGCCGTTGCGAGGCGCCATCCGCGCGGCTTCGAAGTTCTCCGCGACGGTGAGGCCGGTGAAGAGGCGGCAGTCTTCGGCAACGAAGCCAAGCCCGAGCCGGCAGGCTTCATACGGCTCGGCACCGAGAATCTCCTTGCCCTGGAATTGAATGCTGCCGCCTTGCGGTGGCACGAGCCCCATCACGCTCGATAGCGTGGTGGTCTTGCCCGCGCCGTTACGGCCTAGCAGCGCGACGACCTCGCCCGCTTCGACGGCGAGCGAGATGCCGAACAGCACCTGACTCGCACCATAGGCGGTGGCCAGGTCGCGGATGTCAAGAAGGGCCACCTCGACTCGCCGATGCGCGTTACCCGCCTCGTGCCCGCAACACGTCCACGCACGAGCGGACGATGCTCTCGGTGTGGAACGAGCGCACGTTTTCGACGCCGATGCCATCGGGAAACTTGGCATCGCGTTTCACGTTGCCCACGTAGAAATTGTAGAGCGCCATGTTGTCGCAGGCGCGCACTTTGATGAGTCCGGTCGGTCCTTCGAACTGCACGCTGCCCATCTGATCGCGCACTTTGTCGACATCATCCGAGCCGGCCTTCTTCATCGCTTCGATGATCATGCGGCCGGCCGTGTAGCCAACCGGTGCCGGCCCGGTCGCGTACGTCTTCATGCGCTTCTCGACCTCGGCGGCGAATGCTTTCGAGCGTGGCGTATCGATCGCATAGAACGGATACCACACGGTGGACAACGTGCCTTCAGGCAGTGAATCCTTGAGCGCGCCCATCTTCGCGAGGTCGAGCCCGTGCACGAAGAGCTGCGTCTTGCCTTTCAACAGACCAAAGTCGCGGGCGGCCCTGAGGAAGTTGACCAGATCGGCACCGAACACGCCGGCCACGATCATGTCGGTCGGCTGTGCCTGCAGCGCGGTTACATGCGCGCCGAAATCGGTGGCCCCCAACTTTGGCCACTCCTGGCGAACGATCGTGATGTCCGGCCGCACCGCCTTGATGGCCGTGATGAAATCCGCCGCGAAATGCTGACCGTATTCGTAGTCAGGCGAGATGATCGAGACCCGCTTGATTGCAGGCTTGGCCTTCAGGTCTTCGGCCATGACGCGACCGATCTCCACCGTCGAAAGATTCGCGCGGGCGACGTAGGGATGCCCCGCTTCCGCAGTGAGCCGCTTGGTCGTGGCAAATCCACCGACGATGAGCGCCTTGTGTTCCTTGCCAAGATTGCCGACCGCGACCGCGGCACCGCTATGGATACCCACCGTGATGAACTTGATCTTCTCCTCGAGGATCATGCGCCGGCCCTCGGTCACCGCCTTCTCGACGCTTGGCCCCATGTCGGCGGTGACGAGCTGGAACGGACGGCCGTTCAAGCCACCAGCCTCATTCGCCTCGTCGATCGCGATCTGGAATCCGGTGCGAATCGTGTCGGCGATGAATGCAAACCCGCCGCTGTAGATGTCGATCAATCCAAGCTTGATCGGATCGCCTTTCGGTTGCGCATAAGCCGATGAAGCGGCCATGAGCAGCGCAGCGGCGCAGGCCAATGCTTTGGTGCAGGTGAGGCGAGACATCGTGGAGATCCTCCTCGGTAGAAAAAGGTCCGACGCGTCCCCGGTCGATTGCCGGCGGGCGCTTGAATGCAATGCCGCACCGATTGTACGGCGGGGATGCGATCAGTGGCGAGTTGCGTCGCAATCCGACAGTCGCGTCGCAATCCGGGTTCGTGCGGCATAATCGAGACGATATTCCCGCAACCGAAGAGGACTCTGCGCCAGTGGATCTGATCGCTGAGCTGTTCGAGCAGCATTTCGGGTGGATTCAAAACCCGGTCGTGATTGCACGCCAGACGTTAGCCGGCGTTTCCAACGGCATGCTGCTGTTCCTGATTTCGGCCGGGCTGTCGCTCATCTTCGGTGTTTCACGCATCGTCAACTTCGCGCACGGCGTACTGTTCATGCTGGGCGCGTATCTCGCCCTCACGGTCATTGGTTTCGGTCCGGAAAGCGGCGTCTGGTTCGTGCTCGCCTTGATCGCGGGCGCAGTCGGGTTGTTCGCCTTCGGCGCAGCGGTCGAGGCGGGATTGCTGCGGCCGATCTACAAGGCGTCGCATGAATTCCAGTTGCTGCTCACCTTCGCCCTGGTTTTCATCGTGGGTGATCTCGTGAAACTCATATGGGGACGCGAGGATCACGCCGTCGCGGTACCGGCAATGCTTGCCGGCAGCACCGATGCGCTGGGTGTCACATTCCCCACGTATCGAATGTTTCTCATTGTCTTCGGCGTCGCCATCGCGATCGCGCTCTGGTGGGTCCTGCACCGCACGCGCTGGGGCATTCTCGTGCGGGCTGCAACGATGGACCGCAATATGCTGAGCGCCCTCGGCACCAACACGAAGGCGCTGTTCACCGGCGTATTCGCGCTGGGCGCTGCTCTGGCCGGGCTCGGTGGTGCGCTCGCGGCACCCATCGTCGCAGTCGGCCCCGGGTTGCATGTCCAGGTGATCATCGATGCGTTCGTGGTCGTCGTGATCGGTGGCATGAGCAGCGTCGGCGGCGCACTGGTGGCCTCGCTCCTGGTGGGTATCGTGAACGCGTTCGGCGTGCTCGCGTTTCCGGCCGCCGCGGTCGTCCTCACATTCGCACTGATGGCGCTGGTGCTGATCGTGCGGCCGTGGGGTCTGTTCGGCACACCGGAATGAGCAAGCACCGATGAACCGAGGCTTTCTTCTCGCAACGCTGTTGCTTGCGGCGATTGCGCTCCCATTTGGATTGAGCGAATTCTGGATCTTCATCGCCATCGAAGTTCTGGTCTTCGCGCTGTACGCGATGAGTTTCAATTTGCTGCTCGGGTACGGCGGCATGCTGTCTTTCGGGCATGCGGCGTTCTTCGGGGTCGGCGGCTACGCGGTGGCCATCCTCGCCAAACACGCCGGCCTGCCGCTGTCGTTATCGTTCATCGCAGCGCCGTTTATTGCAGGCGCCATGGCAGCGATCATCGGATTCTTCTCGGTTCGCCGCATCGGCATCTATTTTGCGATGCTCACATTCGCGTTCCAAATGCTGCTCTACACGGTGGCCTTGAAAGCAACCGGGCTCACCGGCGGCGACGATGGCATTACCGGTTTGAAAGCCACCGGCCTGCTCGCGCAGCCGATCAACTACTACTGGTTCGCGCTGGTCATCGTCGTGCTGGCCCTCGGTTTCATTCATCGTGTGGTCAATTCGCCGTTCGGCATGGCGCTCCAGGCCATACGCGGCAATGCGCGAAGAGTCGAATATGTCGGCGTGAATGTGCGCGCGCATCAGTTTGCAACCTTTGTCCTGGCCGGCACGATCGCGGGATTGGCAGGTGCGGTGTTCGCATTTTCAAGCGGCAACGTATTTCCAGGCTGGCTCAACTGGACCGCGAGCGCCACACCGATCGTGATGGCGGTTCTCGGCGGCTTTCGAACGTTCATCGGTCCGGTGGTGGGTGCGGCGGTGTATGTAATGCTCGAGGTCGTGATCAGCGGCAAGACGGAATACTGGCCGCTCGTTATGGGGACCATCATCGTGGTCCTTGTTCTCCTCATGCCCGAGGGGATCATGGGCATCACGTCGAGGACGCGCGATGGCAAGCCCTGACACGATCTTCCGGGTCGAGGGGCTTTGCAAGCACTTCGGCGGCGTACAGGCCTTGAACAACGTGACGATGTCCGTCATGCGAGGCGAGCTTCGTGCAGTCATCGGTCCGAATGGCGCAGGCAAGAGCACTTTCTTCAATACCATCACCGGCCTCTTCCCGCCAACCTCGGGGCGCGTTCTTTTTCAAGATCAAATCATCACGGGGCATCCTCCCTACGCGCTTGCACGAGCAGGGATCGGCCGCACGTTTCAGATCACCAGCATCTTTCGCGAGCTCACCGTCTTCGAGAATCTGCAAGTGGCATTGAGCGGACACCAGCGACGCACCTGGAGCGTGTGGCCCACCGCGCGCGGCATGAACGTCGCGCGCGCACGGGAGCTCCTGGCACTGGTGGGCCTCTCCGACACCGATTCGCGCATCGCCGGAACCTTGGCGCATGGCGATCAAAAGCGACTCGAGCTCGCCATTGCGCTCGCGAGCGAACCGCTGCTCCTGTTGCTGGATGAGCCGACCGCAGGCATGGCCGCGCAGGAGCGGCTCGAATCGATCCGCCTGGTGGATCGCATTGCCCGCGAGCTTGGGCTTACCGTAATATTTACCGAACATGACATGGCGGTCGTGTTCGCCGTCGCGACCGTCATCACCGTACTCCACCAAGGGAGCGTGCTGGCCGAAGGGGCACCCGCAGCCGTGCGCGCGATGCCCGAAGTCCAGCAAGTCTATTTAGGCGAAGCGGTGGAACCGATCGCCCCATGAACATTTGGGCGAAGCGGTGGAATCGGCCGGGTAGAATCAACCAGCCAGGAATACCGCGATGAACTTCGATCCCGTTCAAGAGCATCAGATGTTGCGCGACAGCGTGCGCCAGTTCTTCGCGCGCGAGCTGCCCGAGCGCAAGATCCGCGAGATGGATCGTGCCCGCAAGATTCCGCGCGAGCTATGGAAGCGCATGGGCGAGCTCGGATGGGCGGGTCTGTCGGTCCCGGTCGAGTACGGCGGCAGCGGCGCGGATGTGATGCTCGCCGCGGTGTTCGTTGAGGAGCTGTCGCGGCAATTCCCCTCGATGGCGACGGATTGGCTCCTGATCTCGATGACCGCGCGCATCCTTCGCGAAGCAGGCACGAAACAACAGCAGGAAGCGTTCCTGCCGAAGCTTGCGGCGGGCGAGTGGCTGATGTCGTTCGGCATGACCGAGCCGGGAGGAGGCACCGATGTGCTCGGGCTCAAGACACGCGCAACCATCGGTTCGGACGGCTGGACCGTCAGCGGGCAAAAACTCTTCACTTCGTTCGCCGACGATGCGGATGCGATTCTGGTGCTGTGCCGGACCGATGCGCAAGAAGGGGCCAAGCGCGCTCGCGGATTGTCGCTGGTCTTGACGCCGCGCCGGCAGCCCGCGGTTACGGTGCGGCGGCTGGAACTGATGGGCATGCGCGCGGCGTGCACCTGCGAGGTGTTTTTCGACAATGCAAAGGCCCCGGCCGATGCGATCGTTGGGCAGCAGGGACGCGGCTGGTATCACCTGCTCGCGAGCCTCGACGAAGAACGCATCCTGTGCGCGGCAATGTATGTCGGCATCACGAGCGCCGCACTCGATCAGACTCTACAATATGCGAAGGACCGGCAGGCATTCGGCCGTTCGATTGGCGCGTTTCAGGCGGTACAACATCCGTTGGCGGAGATCGCAACCGAGCTGGAGCAGATCCGCCTGCTTACCGCCAAAGCGGCGTGGCTGCAAAGCAACGGGCGCGAATGCGCGACCGAAGCGGCCATGGCCAAGCTCGCCGCCACTGAGACCGCAATACGCGCCACCGATCGGTGCATGAGGGTGCTGGCCGGGTATGGACTTGTCGAGGAGTCACCGTTGGAGCGACTATTTCGCGATTGCCGGCTCGGGCCATTCAGCCCGATCTCAAATGAGATGGTCATGAACTTCATCGGCGAACGCATGGGTCTGCCACGCAGCTACTAATGACTTCAGCACCGATCGCGTCTTTCACATCGAGCGCCGCTGCCCAGGTGCTGGGGCGATTCACGCTCGAACGACTGCTTGCCCGCACCGCAAGCGGGGCGACATGGCTCGCGATCGACGCGAAATCGCCCGACGAGCCGCATGTCTCGCTCAAGCTCTTCAATAGCCAGTTCGGTGCGCTCTTCAAGCGCAATAGCATCTTCTCCGACCGACTCGAACGCATGCGCGGCAGGACCATTCCGGGTTTGCCGACCTTGCGGACATTCGGCCGCGAGCATGGCCAGTACTACGCGGCATTCTCGTGGCAAGGCGGCGATCCGCTCGATCAGCTCGTGGCGAGTGGTCTCGCCGAGGTACCGCCGGCGAAACGTCATCGCCTCGTGCGCCAGCTTGCCCGTGGACTCAATGCGCTGCACTGGGGAGGCTTCCTGCACCTTTCGCTCTCCCCCGCGACCATCTTTTATCAGCCGGGCCGGGCTTCGCTCCGTCTGGTCGATTGGGGGCACATGGTCCCCACCTCGGACGCCGAATCGATGGGCCTGTCATTCCCTGGCGTATCGCTCGATGTCGCGCCGTACACGAGTGCGGGGGCCATGGCGGGCGGCGCGGTCGATGTGCGCGATGACATCTATTCCTTCGGCTGCATCGCGTACGAATTGCTGATCGGCGCGCATCCCTACGACCGGCGGTCCGCGGGCGAAGCCGCGGCCCTCGGTCTGGTTCCCGCGCGCGCGCCGGATCTGGACGGTCCCCAGAATCTGGCGCTTTTCAATGCCGTGGCACTCGAGACGGCACGACGGAATGTCACCCTGGATGCGATCGCACGGGCATTTACCCGCCGCAGGCGACCGCAGCCTTTGCAGCGCGCCTGGGCGCGCGCGCAACGGATTGCCCCGGCCCGCACGTTGGCGCTCGGGATGTCCGCAATTCTGGTGCTGGCAATCGGCCTCGCATTCGGATTGATGCGCAAAGGAGAGCCCGCCGCCGCGTCGACCCCGGTCGCTGGTTCGCAGTCGGCGCCACCGAATCGGAAGGAAATCCAGGGACCAAATAAGGACAGACCGCGTGCAACGGTCGCCACCGCTCCGTCGGCCCTTGCGGCGCAACTGAATAGCGCCGCGATCGGCATTGACGGATCACCGGCCCGCCGCGCCGAGCGGGACGCCGCACGGGAAGCGGCTCACGCCGCGCGGAACGATCCGGATCCCGGTACAGCGGTCGGTATGTCAGTCGGTACCCCGATCCAGATCGCAGTCGGGCCCGCGCCCTCTCAGGGCGTCGTTGTTCCACCCCTTCCGGCGGTCATCGTGGCGCCGCCGTCATCAATGCCGGTGCCGCGCGCGCCCCGGCAGCCGGCGACTGACCCGACCCGCGATACCGTCCTTGCCGTGTCACGCCCACTCAGCGCCGAGTGCTTTCAGTGCGATTGCCGCGTCCTCACCCATAAGCGATCATTCACGACGGAGCCGCTGCGCCGGGAAGAACAGGAATTCCTGCGACGCAATTGCGGTTGATTCGACCTGCAGACAAGGGTCCGAATTTGAATACCTTGTGAGCCCCGCGCCAAATCTTGTGTAGGGCCTCGTATCCGGCGCGAGACTGTGTTCGTATTGCATCGATGCGAAGGCACGCGTCGAACGGCGAATCGCCGTAGTGTGCCCCGCAGTGCGGTCGGGGCGAATGCGTCAGCGCGGCGGAACCCCGGCGTTGCCAATTCAATTGGAAAGGGGGCTCCAATGTCGGTGGCGGTCGGTACGTCGGTCGTGCGCCCCGTGGTCGAGCCCCCTGTCGTCGAGCCCCCTGTCGTCGAGCCGCCCTTGGTCGTGGCGAATCGCTACACGTTGCTCCGTCCATTGGAATGTAACGCCCTGGTCACCACCTGGCAGGGTGTCGATCGACGATCGAGCGACGACGCGCCCGTACTCGTCAAGCTCTTCACCCAACCGCGCGACGATGCTTCCGACACTGAGGGAGAGCTCGATCTGCTGCGGATCCGCGGCAAGCGCTGCCACGGCCTCCCCGGCCTCCTCGACCACGGCCGGGAAAACGGTCGGCGCTTTCTGGTCTTCGAGTGGAGCCAAGGCGAGCCGCTCGCCACCGTCCCGGCGGAGCTGGTGGCCGGACTTTCGCGCAATCAACGCTTCGAGCTCGCGCGGTCCCTGGTAGGTGCCGTGTTCTCATTGCACGAGGCGGGATATCTCCATCTGGGGATCTCTCCGGAAAACGTTCTGATCGACATACCGGGCGGGGCGGCGCGTCTGCGAAGCTGGGGCTACATGGTCCCGCTCCATCGCTATTCAAACGAGCTGCCAGGCGCCGCTGATTTCTCGCCCGCCCGCGCGGCGTATGTAAGCGCCGAGCTGCTCGCCGGGGAAACGGCGGACCCAAGGGACGATGTGTTTGCGATCGCCTGCATCGCCTACCAATTGCTGAGCGGATCCCATCCTTATCGGGGGCGTCTGGTACACAAGGCCGCACAGTTGGGATGGCGACCCGCCGCGCTGCACAGTCTGAACAGCCAGCAACATGCGCTGTTGATGAAGGCGCTGTCGTTCGAGCGATCGCTCCGCAATGTGCACCTCGACGAACTGGCGGCGGCCCTGGCGATTCAACCCATCCTGTCGCCGGCATCGCAGCCCGCTTCGGCTACCGGGTTACGCCCCTCACGGGTTGCATTCGGTGCAGCGGCGACTGCGGGCCTTGTACTGACCTACGGCGCATCGCAGCTGTTCGGCAATGCGAGTGAGACGCCCTCACGAACACACATCCAGCCGGTCGTGATCCATGCACCGGTGCCGGCCGCGCGGCCGGTCAGCGCTTGGTCGGCGGCAGCAAGTAAAGCTGATGCGGCGCAGATTGCGGCAGAGCTCAATCGCCGCGCGATCTTTGGTACGGGGAATGCATCCCGGAGCGCCGATGCAGTTCCAATCGTCAGTGTGCGCCCAATGGAGCAAGGAATACCAGGCGCACGCGCGCGCCGTCAATCCGATCCGACGTGAGGCGCACGGCCGCCGCAGTCGCCGCCAAACCGGCCATTGCTTGCGATAATCCGATCGAGCACTCGGTGCGCATGGATCGCGCGCGCCGTCCCACGATCGCATCCATCGGAGCCCTACAATGAACTTTTCTTTCGATTTCTCCGGGCGCACGGCGCTTGTCACCGGGGGCGTGTCCGGCATCGGCGCGGCAGCAAGCCTCGCATTCAAGCGGCATGGCGCACGCGTCGTCGCCTGCGGACTTACCGACGAAGAGATTGCGGCGGCGCACGCCGATCAGACCTTCGCAGGTATCGACATCCGCAAACTCGATGTGACGGATGCGGCGGCGGTGAGCGCCATGGTTGGTGGGCTAGGGTCGCTTGATTTCGTGGTGAATAGCGCCGGGATGATCCGTCGCGATGCCGAACACGAACCCGCGGTCTTCGATCAAGTCATGAATGTGAACGTATCGGGCGGGATGCGCGTCTCGTCGGCCGCGCGCCCGCTCTTGAAAGCCTCCAAGGGATCGGTCGTCTTCATTGCCTCGATCATGTCATTCTTCGGTGGACCCAAGCAGCCGGCCTACTCTGCCTCGAAGGGAGCGGTTCGCAATCTCACCCAGTCGCTTGCCGCTGCCTATGCGGCGGACGGCATCCGGGTGAATGCGGTTGCGCCAGGCTGGGTCGTGACCAACCTCTCGCGCGGCGCACGCGAGGATTCGGCGCGCAACACGATGATCATAGGGCGCACGCCGATCGGACGCTGGGCCGAACCCACCGAAATTGCCGACCCGATCATGTTCCTTTGCTCGGATGCAGCCCGCTATATGACCGGTACGGTGTTGGTGGTCGACGGCGGCTATACCAGCGTCGGTTAGAAATCCGCGCATGCGCGGCCCGGATTTCTGATGGAAAGGCCAACATTCAACAACCCCGCGCCAATAGCGCGGGGAATCGCGATCCCAAGTGCTAAGCCCTGCCCTCCGTTCGCCCTGAGCCTGTCGAACGGGCGAACGCAGGAACGACGTGCGACTCGAGGCGCAGGTGAAGGGGTCGAACTTGCGCGCTCATCCTTCGACAAGCCTGTCCTGAGCCTGTCGAAGGGCTCAGGACGAACGGGCAACCATGTCCGGCGCCCACAATCAACCCCCGTGGCAATACCACGGGAATCGCAAGCTCAAGTGACTATTCAGGAATGCGCGCGCCGCGCGCGGATTCCCAGAGGGACTCAAGCGATGATCCAGTCGACGATGCAACGCGTACCCTTGTCGGTGAATCAGTTTCTCGATCGGGCCGGCAAGCTGTATCCGCAATCCGAAATCGTCAGCCGGTTGCCGGACAAGTCGCTTGTGCGGCATACCTTCGCCGACTTCTACCGGCGTTCGCGCCAACTCGCCGCCGCACTGCTTGCCGCGGGCCTCAAAAAAGGCGATCGCGTTGCGACCCTCTGTTGGAATCACTACGCACACCTCGAGTGCTATTTCGGCATTCCAGCCGCCGGTGGCGTCATGCATACGCTCAACCTCAGATTGTCCCCGGATGAAATCGGCTGGATCGCGAATCACGCGAAAGATCGCTTTCTGATCGTCGATGATATTCTGCTGCCGCTCTTCGAGCAGTTTCGAAGCCAGATCGCGTTCGAGAAGGTGATCGTCGTGCCGTACTCAGGCAAGGCGGTTGGCGCGCCATTCATCGACTACGAAGCATTTCTGGCGAACGCGCCGAGGGAATTCGACTACGCGCCGCACGACGAGAACGACCCGATCTCGATGTGCTACACCTCCGGCACCACCGGGCGCCCGAAAGGGGTGGTGTACTCGCATCGATCGACCGTCATCCACACGCTTATGGCGAACCAGCCTGATCACTGGGGTCTTCGATCGAGCGATAGCGTGCTCCCGGTGACGCCGATGTTCCATGCGAATTGCTGGGGGCTACCTTATGTGTGCGTGATGATGGGGATCAAGATGATTTTCCCCGGACCGCATCTGCACCCGGAAGATCTGCTCGATCTGTTCAACCGCGAACGGCCAACGTATGTACTCGGCGTGCCGACCATCTGGCTCACGATGCTAAATCTGCTCGATACGAAGCCCGACCGATACAAGCTACCGCCCGGAATGCGCATGCTGGTCGGCGGCGCGCCGGTGCCGGAGTCGATGATCAGGGCGTATGCACGTCACGGCGCGATGGTGAGTCAAGGTTGGGGCATGACGGAGATGAGCCCAATGGGCACGGTGGCCTACATCAAGCCCGAGTTGCAATCGCTCGATCGCGAGGCGCGATTCGCAAAATATGCGACGGCAGGCGTGCCGGTGCCGATCATGGACATCCGGCTGGTCGACGATGCAGGTGGCGAGCAGCCCTGGGATGGCACGAGCGTTGGTGAGATCCAGGTTCGCGGCCCGTTCATTACCGGCAGCTACCATGATGTGCCGATCGATCCTGACAAGTTCACGAAGGACGGCTGGCTTCGCACCGGTGATGTCGCATCGATCGATCCGCATGGGTACCTGCGTATCACCGATCGCACCAAGGACCTCATCAAATCCGGTGGCGAGTGGATCAGCTCGGTCGACATGGAGAACCTTCTCATGGCACACCCGGCGGTGCAGGAAGCCGCGGTGATCGCAATCCCCGATCCGAAATGGACCGAGCGCCCGCTCGCGTGCGTGGTGTTCAAGCCGGATCAGCGAGCGAGCGATGAAGAATTGCGGCAGCATCTGTCGACCCGGTTCATCAAGTGGCAGCTACCGGAACGCTTCGAAGTTCTGGATGCCATTCCGCGCACATCGACCGGTAAATTCTGGAAGGTGAAGTTGCGGGAGCGATTTGCGGGGAGTGACCAGAACTAACGCTTACCCGTAGGTTCATTCACCGACTTGACTTGATAGATCGAACCGTCGTTGGTTCGAGGCCGTCCGGGCGCGTCCCCAGCCTCGAATGGCCGAAAGGCGTTAGCTTGCGCTTGTCGCAGAAAGGGGCTTCCAGGTCAACGGCTGCAACTAGATTCGTTGCCTGCGGAACGGAGATCAATTTCACCGCCCTTTTCGTCGTTATGTGCCGCGTAAGCCATCCTCAGCAATTTTTCTCAGCTATGCACGCCGAAGGATAATCGACCTTTCTCGTCTCGAAATGGTGCAAGAATGCTTGAAGTGTCTGGCAGTCACATCTCCAAGCTCAATGACGGTGACTTGCGCGGCCTAGTGACGCAGCTATGTGAGGCTGAGCTGCACCGTTGCGGGCTGCCGATCTCGGCGGTTACCGCCGGCGGAGACCAAGATGCGCCGGATGGTGGCATCGATGTCCGAATTCGGCTTCCCGTCGGATCTGACTGCCTCGACTTCATCCCGAAGCCGAATACTGGTTTTCAGGTGAAGCGCTCCGATATGCAACCAAAGGCAATCGCGAGGGAGATGCGACCGAAGGGTGCTCTTCGCGCGACGATACGAGAATTGGCCACAAGCGAGGGCGCTTATGTAATCGTCAGTTCAAAAGGTACGACGGCGGACGCATCGCTCAAGAATCGTTGTAGGGCGATGCGAGAGGCGACTTCAGATTTGCCCGCTGGGCGGTCTCTTCATCTCGATTTCTACGATAGAGACCGCCTGGCCAGCTGGGTGAGAAGATATCCTGGCGTGAGCCTCTGGTTGCGGGAACGCATTGGCGAACCGTTGTCCGGATGGCGTGGCTACGGCAACTGGGCTTTCGGAGACCCAGTCGATTCAGATTACTTACTAGACGATACTGGCCGCCTTGCTTCCAAGCAATCTGGCGGCAGCGATCCGATGCCCATAGAGCACGGCATCACGACGATGCGCCAAATCCTGAGTCGTCCCGGTGGCGTCATCCGATTCATTGGCCTATCCGGTCTCGGCAAGACGCGTCTAGTTCAAGCGCTATTTGATGGTCGAATTGGTACCGATGCGCTCGATCGCGCAATGGTGGCCTACACAGATCAAGGCCTCGAACCAAACCCTTCACCAAGGGACATGCTTCACAGGCTCGGTGCCAGTGGCGTACGGGCGATTGTCGTAGTGGACAACTGCAATCCCACCACGCACCGTGCGTTGACGCAAATTGTGAGCGAGCATCGAGGCACTCTGAGTCTAATCACCGTCGAATATGACGTAGCCGATGATGAGCCTGAAGAAACTCAAGTCTTTCAGCTTGAGCCGGCCTCGGAGAAAGTCCTTTCGAGCGTACTCGAACGCTTGGCGCCTCAAGTTTCAAAGATCGATCGACGCCGCATCGTAGATTTTTCCGGTGGCAATGCTCGTGTTGCACTCGCACTGGCTAGCACTGTTCGGAGCCAAGAGAACCTGGGCGTCCTCAACGACGCTGCACTTTTCGAGCGTCTTTTCCATCAAAATCATGACAGCGGTGCCGACCTCATGCGAGCGGCAGAAGCGTGTTCGCTTGTATATTCCTTCGACGGCGAAACGCTGGAGGGCAAATCAGCCGAACTTCCCGTCCTTGGAGAGCTTGCCAATCTCTCCGTGAGGGAGTTATTTCGCCACATCGGTGATTTGCGCTCCCGTGATCTAGTGCAGCGGCGCAGCCAGTGGAGGGCGATCCTTCCTCACGCGATCGCGAATAGACTGGCACGCCAGGCGCTTGAGCGGATCCCGACACAGGTGGTCACCGAGTCCTTCACGGCGAAGGGCCGTGAACGCCTACTCCATTCATTTGGTCGTCGGCTCGGCTATCTGCACGATTCCGAGCCGGCTAGAAGGATCGCGGAAAGCTGGTTGAATAATTCCGCGGAGCTAGCCAATCCGGCAAGACTGAATGTTCTCGGCATGACGCTGTTCCATAGCGTTGCCCCCCTGGCTCCGACACTAGCGCTTCAAAGGATCGCGGAGGCCGCGCTAGGAGATGACGGTGCCGCGTTCCTTTCGCCAACTGCCCCTCACCGGCAAAGGTGGATAGCACTCCTCCGCACGCTCGCCTACGATCCTGAACTGTTTGATCGTTGCGCTCTCCTTCTCGCTCGGTTTTTCGCAGCGGAGCCGGAAGGCCACAACAGCGATTCTGTGTGCGACACATTTAGGGAGCTCTTCCATCTATATCTCTCAGGCACGCATGCATTGGCCGAACAGCGTCTTGATGTCATCCGAAGGTTACTTGACTCCAGGGAAGCCAGGCTGCAGACCTGCGCCCTTGAGGGACTGGACGCAATGCTGGAAGCTCACCACTTCAGTTCCGGTCACGACTTCAGCTTCGGCGCACGCTCGCGAGATTTTGGTTGGCAACCGAAGACCCACGGTGAAGTTGTGGCTTGGTTTCGGGCGGCGCTCGCCGTCGCCCGCCACGTCGCAATGGCTGTGACCCCGCACCGAGACAGAGTAAGGGAAATCCTTGCTCGCCATTTCCAGGCGCTGTCGACGAATGTAGGTATTGATGACGAACTTGAAGCTCTCGCCCGTGAATTGGTTGCGCACGATGGTTGGCCCGACGGTTGGTTCGCGATTCGTAGGACGATACGATTCGGTGCAAAAGGAATGGTTCCAGAGCGCCTGCAACGACTAAGGCGCTTGGAATTCGAATTGCGTCCGCGAGATCTAGTACAGAGGATTCACGCATTGGTTCTTTCGAGAATAGACCACCCACTGGATCTGGATGACCCTGCCGAGGAAAGTGAAAGCGGTAACGGGAGGACGAACTCGTGGAAGAAGGCGAATCAGATCGTCGAAGAGCTTGGGCGAGAGGTCGCAACAACGTCACACATATTGTCGCAACTGTTGCCAGAATGCCTGAAGCGAGGACCGGGAAATCGTTGGGGGTTCGGACGCGGGCTTGCCCTCGGGACTCCAGATCTCGCGATTTTGTGGCAGCAGATGCGCGAGGTACTAGTTAGGGCCCAAGCTGACGAACGCGATTTTTCGCTTATGCAAGGCTTCATTGCTGCCGCAGCCGATCGGGACGCCGATGCTGCCAATCGCATTTTGGACGAAGCAATTGCGGATCCGTTGCTAGGTCCCCAATTCCCACTCTTGCAAGCTTCGATTCGAATTGATGACGCGGGGGCCGAGCGAGTTGTCACGTCCCTACTGCTTTGCTTGGCTGAAGCAAGCGCTTACAGCCAACTTAGCGCTGGACTCCTGGTTGACGCGATCCCCCCGCAGAGTTACAAGCGAATCGTGTGGGGTATCGCTAGTTTGGCCAAGGGCTATTCCGTCGCGGTCGATCTCGTTGGAATGCGTCTGTTCAGCTTCAAGAGTGAAAAGCGCGAAATCGACGAGGAGACAATCTCACTCGCGCGCGAACTCCTACTTCAATTTGATTTCAATCGCGACGACGACAACCTCACGCACCACCTGAATGAAATCGCGCTTGTTTGCCTCGAGGGTAGCGATGGTCACGATACGGCGGTCAAACTATGTACAAATTTCGCGCGTGCATTATCGGACTATCGAACCGCGGCTTGGCGGTATGGGCAATTGGCCGGAACATTGTTCCGACTGCAGCCGCAGGTTGCTCTTGAAATTCTTCTTTCTGTTGACAGCAAAACTGGCCACGGGCGGCTCCCCAGTTCGCTCGCGGTCGACAACGAGAGTCCGGTCAACTGTGCTCCTAGAGACGTGCTTCTGAGTTGGGCAAGTCAGGGACCCGCCGATCGCTACCCAAAGCTGGCAAAAGAAGTCCGACTATTTGAGCGTAACAGCACCGCGCCGGACCTTGCATGGTCGCCGCTGGCATTGCATCTACTTGAACATGCGCCGAACCGAGGGACAATTCTTGAGGCCTTTTCCTGGCGATTGAGACCGATGAGCTCTTCAGGTTCATACGCGGATGCACTTACTCCGTATTTGCATGTGGTTCGGCATCTCACGAGTCACTTAGACCCCGTCGTAGCGGCCTGGGCGCGCGCTCAGGCAAGTAGGCTAATGGAAGAGATAGAGACAAAGCGCCAAGGCGAACGGCGCGTCGACGGAAGCTTTGAATAATGCAGCGAAAACGGCAACCATTTCTGGTGCGATGCCAGGGTGCGTCGCGCATTTTGTGATGGAGCGTTCCGTTTATGCACCACCATTACGTACCTCAATTTCTTCTCCGTGCGTGGGCTGAAAATACCTTCGACAAGAAAATTGAGGTATTTCACCTCGACCAGGGTCGACTTACTTTCTCGAGACTGACACCAAAGTACACGGGATACGAAGAGGATTTGTACGCCCTCTCCAAGCCTGTAGTTGCAGGAATCGACAAGCAGGCGATCGAGAAGCAACTACTAATGCGCATTGATAACTCAGCGGCACGCGTTAGATTGATGTTGGAAGGGCAAGGCTTGCGCGGTCTGTCCGTAGAGGACCGCATGGACTGGGCGCGCTTTCTAATGTCACTGCGACTTCGTCAACCTGCGATCGTCGATGAGCTGCGCCAAGGGGCAGCAGAGCATCTTCGGAAGTCCCTAGCCGCGCAGCCCGAGCAGTATGAGGAACTGGCAGGACTTGAAAATCCTCCGACGCTTGAGGAATGGACTGAAAAGAACTATCCCGGGTTGATTGAAAATTTTGGCATGTCGTTCTTTCACGAGTTGGTGGACAACCCAAGAATTGGAACGAAAATCATCAGCATGAAGTGGTGGATGTGGGATTTTTCAGACGTACCGTTCGACCTACTATTGGCAGATCACCCGTGTATTTTCACGTCTGGCATTGACAACAAAAATATAATCCTTGCGCTTCCAATCTCGCCAAAAAGGGCCTTCATGGCGACGCAAGAGGAACGCGTGGCCGACACGCTGAGGCGACAACGCCCACGAGATCTTGCCGCGCGTCTCAACGAATCTTCGGTTGGGCAGGCTGTGGCGCGAGTCTATGCACGTGACCGGTCACCTCAACGGTTTATTCTGAACAGGCTCCATCGAAGATTCGCAGCAAAGGGTTGAGCCAATCAAGCAGCCCGGATGATGAATTCAGGCGCAATCAGCCGAGCGAAATTGGGCCCGATTCTCCCTTCGAATGACAGATGAAGCGGGAGAAATGCCACCCCCAATGGTCCGCTTTCAACGATGAAGACCGTCACGATCCGAGATTTTGGAGCCCGCCCCAAAACCATCCGCGAGGCGCTCGCCCGCGATCGCGAGGCAGTTCTGACCGCAAATGGTCGGCCGATTGCGTTGATGATATCAGTTGATGCTCGGTCCATTGATCAGACTGTCGAGACGTTGCGCCACACGCGTGGACTCAATGCGCGGCGAGCGATCAGGGCGGAAAGTGCACGCCGCGGCCTTGCGCGTTTGTCGGTCAAGGAGGTTGATGCAATTATCGCCAAGACCCGAAAGGTAAGGCGTTGTCGCACTGCATGATGCGGATGGCGTCGTCGAAACAAATGTTGTGGTCTCGGGATTGCTTTCAGCGCACGGTCCATTCGCATGGATCCTTGATGCAACCCTTGCCGGTGAATTCGAACCGGCCTTCAACATCGCGATTCGGGCAGATTACGTTGAGGTCCTAAGTCGACCGGAGTTCGGATTTCCGGCGGAACAGATCAGCATAGTCCTTGCCGCCCTTGACCAATTCGGTACACATGTTGCGGCTATTGCTCAATGGCCGGTCTCGCTACCCGATCCAGACGACGAGATCTTCTTTGCAGTCGCCGCAAGCGGAAGCATGCTTATTACCGGGAACGCTCGGCACTATTCGGCAAAGAGCCGGCGCGGCGTGCTCGTCATGACACCCCGAGAGATCGCCGATCACTATAGACATACGTGATTCGAGTACTGCGCGGGTGGGAGCATCATTCGCCCGAAATATCACCGCGCACGATTATCTTTGTTCGGCTCCCGATATCGATCACAAGAGTAAACGGGCCAACTGCGGGTCGATCAATCATCCCGTTGCACCCAACCACAAATGGAATCGCCCGCAATTCGCCCGCTATTCCGCGCTTCATCGCTGTTGAATGGGACGTAGCCTCGTCCATTCCGAGTACTCCGGCAGCGCGCCATGTCAACCGCGGTAGCAAACAATAATCGGTTGGGGCGCTTCAATCTCTTGCGCGAGCTCGGCCGTGGCGCGCAAGGAACGGTCTATCTCGCGGAGGATCCTCATCTGCAACGGCAGGTCGCTCTCAAGACACTTCGCGGCGGGACGGCCGACGAATTGCAGGGGTTGCTCGACGAGGCGCGCGCGGTCAGCCGGCTCCAGCATCCGAACATCGTCACCCTGTTCGACGCGGAACAGGACACAAAGAATCCGTTCCTCGTCTTCGAGTATGTCGCCGGTACCCCTCTGTCGGTGTGCATCAAGAATGAGCGCCGCATTGCGCCCGCACGCGCCTGCGGCATCGCGGTCGGCATCGCGCGCGGACTGGCTTTCGCGCACGCTGAACAAGTCGTCCATCGCGACATCAAGCCCGCCAACGTACTGATCACGGCGGATGGCGTCCCACGGCTGATGGACTTCGGCATCGCACGGCGCGGGGCCGCCGGTCCGGAGGCGGACTACCGCGGTACGCCGGCGTACATGGCGCCCGAATATATCGACACTCGCACCTTCACACCCGCCTGCGACGTGTTCGCGATCGGGGTCGTTCTTTATGAAATGCTCACCGGACAGCCGCCGGTTACCGCCGCCTCGCCGTTCGAGGCGTTCTTCAAGATCGTCAACGAACCCGCCAAGCCCCCTTCGAGCGTGAATGCGGAGGTCGATGCCCGGTTGGACGCCATCGTCCTCAAGGCCCTCGCGAAGAAACCGGATGAACGCTATGACAGCGCGGCCTCCCTCGCGGACGATCTGAGCCGCTATCTCGAACCGGACCAGCAGGACGCGGATGGCGGCGGCTCGGCGACATTGGAATTCCTTCTGCGGCGTCTGCGGCTGAAGAGCGACTTCCCTGCACTTGGGGGAACGCTGACATCGATCAATCGGATCGTCGGCACGGAAACCGAGCACACGAGCGTGCTGTCGAATGCGATCCTGAAGGACGTGTCGATGTCGAACCGTCTGCTCAAGATCGTCAATGCGGTCGCCTACCGGCAGTTCGGCGGATCGATCAGCACGATTTCGCGCGCGGTCGACATTCTCGGCTTCAACACCGTGCGCAACCTTGCACTTTCACTCACCCTGATGGATCACCTGCACGACCGCGCCCAGGCCAACGCGATGCAGGAAGAAGTCGTAGCCTGCTATGTGAGCGGCCTTGCTGCCCGCGAGCTCTCGGGAAAATTCGGCCTGCGGGATCCTGAGCAGGCGTTCGTGTGCGCGATGTTCCGCCGTCTTGGGCGCCTCCTCGTCCTCTACTTTCTTCACGAAGAATCTATCGCGATCGAGAAGCTCGTCGCCGGACGCGGCTTTGACGAAGCGCACGCCGCACACGAAGTGCTCGGAATCGGCTTCGAGGAGCTCGGGTCCGCGATCGCAAAGGCGTGGAATTTTCCGGCGGACATCATCGATGCCATGCAACCCACGGCCGAACGGCCGACCTCGATGCCGGCATCGGTCGATCAGCGCACCCGCCTCGTGGCGGAGATCTCGAACGATCTGGCCAATATCGCGCGATTGCCCAATGAAAACGAACGAAGCTCGCGCCTTGCGGCCATGTCGCAGCGATACGCCAGAGTCGGTCTCAACATTGAATCGCTGACCGCCACGATGGACGGCGCCCTTGCGTCACTGTTGCGGGACGCCGATGCGCTAGGCCTCACAAAATCGAAGGGCGCGCTCATGTCCACGGCCACGGCGGTCGCTGGCGCCAAGTCGAAAGCACCCAAGACTTCACCCGATGTGGCAGCGAGCGAAACGCATCTGCAGCCGGCTGACGGTGCCGATGCCGCGAGTGGGTCGCCGCCGCCCGCAACGGAATCGCTAGCGCGGTCGCGGGACCCGAGCGAACGCAATGCGCAGTTGAACGCGGGAATTCAGGAAATCACGAATACGCTCGCGGCCACATTCAATGTGAACGACGTTTTGCGGATCATCCTCGAGACGTTCTTCCGTTCGATGTCGTTCACGCGCGTGCTCCTGTTCGTGGTGGATGGCACGCGACAATCGATGCGCTGCCGGATCGGCTTCGGACAGGATGCGGAGACATTCGTCAAGCAGGCTTTCATGATTCCGCTCGATGGTGCGCGCACCGTGTTCCACGCCGCTGCCGGGCTTGGCAATGATCTCTCGATCGAGGACATCGAGGCCGACAAGATCCGCCCGTACATTCCTGACTGGTATCGAAAGCGCATGACGGCGCGCGGCATGCTGCTGCTCCCGGTTACCGTAGGGACCAAACGCATCGGCATGATCTATGCAGATGTCGACGATCCGGCCAAGCTCAGGTTCGCGCCGCAGGAGCTGAGTCTGCTGAAGACCCTGCGGAATCAAGCGGTGCTGGCGGTGCGACAGTCAAGCTAGGAATTCGCGGCCCCGCGAATTCCTAGGTAGGCGTCGCGCACGTGCGCGCTTGCCGCCACGTCACCGGTCGGCCCTGACAAGACGATCCGCCCTTCTTCCATCACATGGACCGTCTGCGAAAGTTTGAACGCGAGGCGCGCGTTCTGTTCGACCAGCAGCACCGATACGCCCTGCTCGCTGACCGCGCGCAATTGCCGGTAGACCTCCTGCACGACGACCGGCGCGAGCCCCTGCGACACTTCGTCGGCCATGATCAGGCGCGGTTTGGCCATGAGCGCCCGACCGATCGCGAGCATCTGCTGCTCGCCTCCGGACAGGCTTCCGGCCCGCTGTCGCATCCGCTCGCGCAAGCGCGGGAACGCCACATACACGGCGCCGAGCGCATCACGCGTCGCACGCTCGGAGTCGAGCAGAAACCCGCCCAGCCGCAGGTTCTCTTCCACCGTGAGCTTCGCAAAGATCCGCCGGCCCTCGGGGACATGCGCAATACCGGCCGCGGTGATGTCGCGGCTCGATCGCTTCTCGATCCGCACGCCATCGAATTCGATCTCACCCGTGTGCGCGGCCTGCATGCCGCAGATCGCCTTCAACAATGATGTCTTGCCGGCGCCATTGGGCCCGATGATGGCGGTAATGACCCCACGCGCGATCGACATGGAGACGCCGTTCACCGCGCGCGCCTGGCCGTAGCGGACTTCGACATTGCGAATATCGAGCAAGGAATCGGCTGCCGCCATGGTCAATCAAATCCGGCGATGCCAAGGTACGCATCGACGACCCGGGTATCGCGCGTCAGACCACCCGGATCGCCATCGTAGATCTTGCGACCGAAATGCAATACCACGGCGCGATCGCAGTACCCGCTCACAATCCGCATGTTGTGCTCCACCAGTACCACGGTGCAGCGCTTGCGCACTTCGGTGGCGACCAGATTCATCATGCGCCGTGCTTCGTCGCCGGACAGTCCGGCAACCGGCTCATCGAGGAGCAGCAATCGGGGCCCGGACGCCAGCGCGATCGCCACTGTCAGAAGTTTCTGCGTCCCGAGCGGGAGCGCGCCGGCCCGCTCGTTCGCGTGGCTCGCGATCCCAAGCAACGCAAGCGTTTCGCGGGCACGTCCGGCAAGCACCATCTGGTCCGCGCGGTAGCCGGAGGTGTTCAATAGCCCCGCGATCGTTTGCGGACGAACATGACGATGCATGCCTTGCAATACGTTGTCGAGCGCGGTCTGCTCCGAGAAGAGCGTCACCAATTGGAATGTCCGGGCGACACCGCGGCGCGCCAGTGCATGGCTTGCAAGGCCGGTGATCGCCTCGCCGTGCAAGGCAACAGTGCCGGCACTCGGGGGATACACACCCGCGATCACATTGAATAGCGTGGACTTGCCCGCACCGTTCGGTCCGACCAACCCGATCAGCTCACCCGCGCCAACTTTGAATGACACGTCCGCAAGCGCCGTAAGCCCGCCAAACGTCTTGGTGATGCCGCGGACCTCGAGCGCCGCGCTCACATCGGCCTCGCTTCTTCAACCGGCTTGCGA
>JANMUI010000549.1:0-5091 GCA_031391405.1 Betaproteobacteria bacterium | reverse complement strand
TATCCGAGCACCTGACCGCGCTTGACGAAGACGCCGGGGAGATCCACTTGCTTCGGCATGACCAGCGTGCCGGCGGTCGGGCTCAGCACCTCGAGCGACGCGATGCGCTCGTGGATTCTTTTCAGTTCTTCGTCGATGCTGGCGATCTCGGCGAGCACGCTGCGTGCTCGCACGGGATCGTGCAGCAGCGCTTGGAATCGCTGCGCGTCCAGAGCCAATCGCCTGGCATTGAGCCGCTCGAGCGCGACGGTCACGCGAGGATCCGCCATGACGGCGAGCACTTGGCCGGCCTCGACGGTATCGCCGTCGCGCGCCATGAGGTGCTCGATGAATCCTTCGGTTTCTGCGCGCACATGCGCGCGTTCCGGCAGCCATACGATCGCCTGCGCGATGGTGGCCGATGGCATGGGCACGATGCCGACTGCCGCGATGAACGCAACACCGACGGCGACCAGCGCGAGGGCTGTGCGCCGGCGCTCATGCCCCGGCCGCGCGGCGGTCATCGCGTCGCGCGCGAGATCGACCAACGGCTTGAGGAGCGCTGTCCAGGCGAGCATCAGGCCAAGGCCAATCGCCAACACCATCGAGAAGCTGCCGATCCACACCACGATCACCACGCTCAACACCAAACGATACGCCCACGATAGGGGCGCATACAGCAGAAGCCACTTGCGCTCCCCGCGAGCGATGTCCGACAAGCCGGCCGATTTCAGGCGCAGGCAAGCATGTTGCAGCGTGTGAGACCAGTACCGTCGGCTGCGGAGTGCCAGGTTGGGGAGATCGAGCGCGTCGGCAAATACGTAATAGCCGTCGAATCGCAGCAACGGATTGCCGTTGAAGAGCAGCGTCGACACTGTCCCGGCGAACAGGATGACGAATGCGATGTCGCTGATCCATCCGGGTGAGACGCTCAGCCAGACGAACAGACCGAGCGCCGCGAGCGACAGTTCCACCATGATTCCGATTGCGCTGACGATCGTCCGCTGCGAGCGTCGAGGAAAGCTGGTGGCCGCGGACGCATCGACGAAGGGCGCGGGGATCAGCACGAGCACACTGATCCCCATTTCGTGCACCTCGCCCCCCCAACGCCGGACGGCCAGTCCATGTCCGATCTCGTGCAGCGCCTTCATGGTCGGATAGACGATCCACGCGATGAGCAGGTACCGCGGGGTCATCATGGCGCTCGTGGCGTGCGCGTAGAGCTCGTCCGAATAGGCACCGGCGAGCAGGCATGCCATGGCGACCGCCCCAAGCCAGAGGAGGAAGGCAACACCACTGAAGACGGCGGGCGATAGCCAGTCGAGCTTCGCCAACAGTCGGCTCGGGTCGCCCAGCGTGACACGGAACGCCAAGGGATTCAGGTCGCGCCAACGACTGCGGCGGCGCCGCTCGTCCCGACGGCGAAAGAGCTGTGTAATCTCCAGCGGAACATCACAATGGATCAACTCGGCCTCGTTCAATTGCGCGAGTAGCCGAATGACCTCGTCTTGCGTGAGCGCATCGTCACCGTGCACTTCCAGGACCACTTCCCAGATGGCGCGCACGCTGGCGAGGCCGTTGCACCGGCCGACGAACGCGTAGGCGGCCTCGTTGAGCCGATGGTGTCGACCGGTGCCCGAGTCGGTCAGCAGATACCAGATCGAGTCCCGGTAGCGTTGGCACTGGATGCGGACCCCGACACGTAACTGCGGTTTGAGCTCCGCCACGCGATACCAGAGAGTGCTGGAGAATGAATCGCCCACGCCATCAGCTCCAGCGCCACCAGGCGAGGCTGATCCAGCCCGATACGCGATGGAGCATCGCAGACCCCAGAGGACGCGCCTTGCCTTGCAGCTTGGCGACGCCGGCCAGCCCGGGACGCAGTCCCGCGATCGTTTGTGCCAGATGCGCTTCGACCTCAAAGAAATGCCGGCCGTCCCGCGTCTGGGCGACGGGGGTGGTGCGGACCACTTCGATGTCCACACGGTCCCCCGGCAGGGCGGCGAGCGCGACTTGACCACGAGAGCCGATGGCGACTTCTCGAACATCGCGCTCGTCGAGCTCGATCATCAAGCGATAGGCATCGGCCGGAGCGACACTGAGCAATGTTTCACCGGACTTGACTGGGGCACCGAGCGTCTGCGTAAGATCACCGCTGATGACGATGCCGGCGAACGGGGCGACGATACGGCTTCGCTCGAGCTGCCCATCGATCAGCGCGATCTGCGCCTGGGCTTCGGACGCCTTCGCACGGTTGACGACGAACAGGGCGCGATCCGCACGAGCGAGCGCGGCCCCGTACGCATTCTCGTGCTGGGCGTGCTCGCTCTCCCATTTGCGCCGCTCCAGCAAAAGGTCGCGCTGCGCAAGCTGCACGAGCACTTGCCCGGCTTGAATTTCATCGCCCGGCCGTACATGCGCTTCCTCCAGAAAGCCATCGACCGGCGCGACCAGGCTGCGTTGGATAGCGCCCTCTAATCTGGCGGGCGCGCTGACGTGGTAGGGCACGGGCACCAACGCGGCGGCGAGCACGACTGCAAGGACGCCAACGACCACCACCGATTTGCCCACGGTACGCGCAAGTGCAGTGCGATGGAAGCTGGACTGCAGGATCTCCTTCGCGCGCGCGAACGGTCCGCGCTCCGCACGCCGCGCGAGGCCGAGCAACGGGCCGGCCAGGCAGACGGCATGTTCGATGCTCGCAATCTCCGATGCCCGCATCGGATGCGAGACGTTGCGTTCGATCGTGACGGCACCGATCACTTCGTCCTGATTGGCGATGGGAATCGTGCAGACGGCAGAACCAATGCGATTCTTGAGCTCGGCATGCGCAAGCGTGACTTGCGGCTTTGTGTCGGGCAGCGGTGGAAACGCCACCGTCGCCGCGTGCTGGACCGATTCGCTCATCGCGGCGGCGATCGCACGGTAGAGATCTTGGCGGGGTTTGAGCTCCGCGCCATGGGAGACCGCTACCAATTGCATCTCCGCTTGGTCGAGGAAGCCAACCGTTACCCGGTCGAGTTGATAGATGCTTGCCAGCTCCGAGGCGAACGCGCTCGCGCTTTCTTCGAATCGTCCATGGGCAAGAATCGTCGCCTGCAACTGCAAGATTTGCGCGGCATCGGAGGCCGCGCCGTCATTGGAAAGCGCAGCCAGCGTTGGAACTAACTCCTCGATCGACTGCTGAATCTCGTGCAGGACGCGCGCTTGATCCTCTGCGCTCGCCTCGCGCAGGGCCACCGCGACCGCACCGATGGTCCGGCCACCATTGACGACCGGCGCGGCGACCATCGGTTCGACGGTCCCCGATTCGGTGATCAGCCCACGATGGAGAAACGCACTACCTTGCTCGATCGCGGCGCGCGCGGCGGCCTGGAGCTGTGCATTGTGCGATCCCGACTGTGGCCAATAGGCTATCGGCCTACCGCTGCGATCGCCGGTTAGCAATACCAGCGCGCTCGAGACGGACTGAGCGCCTTGGCAGAATTCGTTCAGCCATTGGCTGACGGGAAGAGCGCTCATGTGATTTGCGAAAGCAGCTATCAGCGACGGCAAAGGGCTGTAGATATAGCAATGAGTCGATGAACGCGGTGCCCGGAACAGGAGGCAAAATCCAGCCCTCATCCCGCGCGTCCCACCTGCCGTGTGGAAAGTCACACCCGCTGCCGCGAGTTCCTCGACGCGGGGAAGCGCTCGCCAATGACGTCATCGTTCATCGCTATTCGGTGCTGCCTTCCCGTAGCGGCGCCGAAGATGGCGAGCACCCGTGAGACCGCGTTTTAGCCAATGGTCGGTTGCAATGAAGCGCCGGATTCGCGCAGTCCCGGCTGATAAAGTACCCATTTCTTCTTGCCGCTTTCCTTTGCCTGGTACATCGCGTCATCGGCATGCTTGAGGAGCGCGGCGGGATCGGTTGCGTGCGCCGGGAAGAATGCGACAACTGCTTCGGTTTCGACATGGAGCAGAAGCAAGGTGAATTCGTCTCCGCCCAAACGGGCCGGAACCTCACCAAGAGGCGCTGCGAGCTTGTCGTGCGCTCATTCGGGTTTCGGCCGCTCCGCGTTCGGTGATGTCACGCATGATGACCAGGACATCATCCGTTCCGGCGGGTGCCATGCGCAGCTCGAAAACCCGCGCCAGACCTTCAACGGGCACTGAACACTCGCCAACCTGTGGCGTGTTGGTCGTCAGCGTCCGATCGATCAATTCCATGGTCACAGTCACAATCTTCTGGCGGGGGTGCCGCGATGCTGCGTTTCAGATGAGCTCCATAGTCCCATCTATCAAGCCGAAACAGATATTCTCGAAGTGCAACTTGCAGTCACGGATGAATGTTGCCGAAATGCGGGCGAATAGCTTGAAACTTGTATTCGGCCGAGGCGCCCGATGCGGTCGTCAAACCGGCGGCCGCAGAGTTCGCCTGGACGCGGTAGCGGTCCGCCGCTGTCGATTGGGCTCGAGGAATCGGCTCGGCACCGTTTATTTTCTAACATGTCAATTTATTGACACTTGCCGTCAGATCGTCAATTTTATCGCAAGACACAAGGGATCGGGAATGTTACGGTACGGGCCTGAATGCACACGGATTCATGCCCGCAATCGGGTGCTCCGGCGTAACGGCTCGCGAGCGCCGAATCCCTCGATCGAGTACCGGGGAACCGTGTCGCACCGGTCGCCATGCAGCGCTACCACGACCCAACGAGAGCGGGCCTGACGAGGTTCTCAGGCGGCACTTTGCGAACAAGAGACTATTGAACGATGGGCGTTCCGCCGGAACCATTCCGCTCTCCATTGCGCGAAATCACGCGCCTCTCGAGTGCACCGGAAGCAGAGGTTGTAGAACGCCTTGACGCCATCGTGCCGTTCGACGCCGTCGCCGAGAGAGTCATCGAACGGGAAGCCCTCGCGCTCGCGGAGGCGGTGCGCAACCATCGCTCGACGGGCTTGTCGGCGGAGGGTTTTCTCGGTCACTTTGGCCTTGCCACCCGCGAGGGCATTGCACTCATGTGCCTCGCCGAATCGCTCCTGCGGATCCCGGACGGCCCCACTGCTGATCGGCTGCTCGCCGACAAATTGGGCGGCACCGAATGGACATCGCATGAAGCGGACGAA
>JANMUI010000911.1:0-3044 GCA_031391405.1 Betaproteobacteria bacterium | reverse complement strand
GGCGCAAGACCTCCATGGCCAGACTCTTGACGATCGCGGTCGAGATGCTGCCATGCGATTGCGTGCCAAGCCCTTTCATCGCGACGATCTGAAAGCCCGCGGCCTCGATGTAGATGCGCAGCTTCTCATTCATCCACGGCTCATAGGGTGAGGCGACGCTCACGCGCTTGACGTTCAGCGCCTTGAGCGCCTTCACGATGGATGCGGAGGACGTGACGCTCGGAATGCCCGTGCGCGTCGCCAAGTCGGCGGCAAGGGCGAGATCGTCGGCGGGCGTCTTGAGAAATCCGCTGCCGGTGCAGCCGTAGCAGATCGCATTGACCTTGGCGTGCGCGACCAACTCTGCGGCTGCCGGCGCCTGCGTGGACATCCACACGAGATTCTCTTCGGTATCGGCGGTGTGGCGGATGCGCTGCGCATGTACCGAGGCTGACTCGCCGGCCATGCGTTGGAATTCGTATTCCATCACCGTATTCCACGAGGGCACGATGATGCCAAGCTTCAGGTTCCAGGTCATTCGCTCGCCCTTATTTGAAGCCGTAGAGCGCTGCCGGATTGTCGACCAGGATGCGACGCCGCAGCTTCTCATCCGCGATCCAATGCGAAAACACATCGAACAGATCCCCGTCGTTCGGCATCGCGCGCGCAAGCGGCACGCCGCGCGGACCACCCGGTCGCGGATGGACGTGCGGCCAATCGCTTCCCCACAGCAGGCGCTCGGGTGCCGCGTCCAGCAACGCCTGCGCGAACGGGTCCACATCGGCATACGGGTTCTGCTGCGCCGATAACCGATACGGCGCCGTCAGCTTCACCCACGCCTTGCCGTCTTTCATGAGACGCAGCAACGCCTTGAAGCCAGGGAGGTCGGTGCCCTTAGCAGGCGGCATGACATAACCAAGATGCCCGAATGAAACCGGCGTCGGAAAATCCGCGAACAGCTTATCGAGGGTGGGTTGTTCGTCGACATGCATCAGGAATTCGACGTGCCAACCGAATGCTCGGCTGCGCTCGGCGAATGCGCGAATTGCGCTGAGATCGAACTGGCCCTGGCCGGTCTTCAGGTCGACGATGTTGCAGCGGATGCCGCGAATGCCTTTACCATGCAGCCGTTCGATCTCCTCGGTCGGCGTGTCAAACGGCAATACGGCAACGCCAAGCATCCGCTTCGGATCGCGCGCAATGGCATCCAGCATCGCGTCGTTGTTGGTGCCATAGACGCTTGGCTGCACCAGCACCGCGCGCTCGACACCCAGCACATCGAGCATGTGGCGATAGTCCTCGGGCAGCGCATCGGCGGGCGTGTAGAGCCCGGTCGACAGGAACGGATACTTGTTGCCTGGACCGAAAACATGCGCATGCGTGTCGCAGGCCCCGGGCGGGAGGGAAACCTTCGGCTTGCGTGGATGCGCGTCGTGCGGTTCGGAGAGTGGGAGGTCAGTGGCCATAGTGGTTCCTAGATCAGCGGTTCCTCTGGTCGTTCATTTCAGCGCAGCAAGCAGGGTATTCACTTTGTCCTGCGCAGTGTCCCGCAATATTTCGGAATCGATGCTCGTGATGAAGAACGGCGCCGCGCCCTGGTCAATCATCTCGCGCATGTACTGGACGTCGCCGATGCCGCCGAGCGCAAATGGTTTCCCGAATTTCGCGCAGGCCTTGATCGCTCTGGCGTTCGCCGTGTGGATTGCCTCGTTTCGATAGTCGCCGAGTACGCCCATATCGGCGGAGAAGTCGTTGTTGCCGCTGATCACCAAGTCTACGCCATCGAGCGCCGCGATCGCCTCGACATTGCGAAAGCCGACTGCGGTCTCGATACTGATCACGACCAGGGTGGCTTGATTCGCAAGCGCGTTGTGTTCGCGCGGCGGCACGCGCTTCAGCCCGAAAAGTGGCAGCGCGCCGACTTGCGAACGACAACCGCGCGGCGGGAAGCGGCACGCCGCTGCGATCTCCGCGGCCTGTTCCGCAGTCTCGACGCGCGCCGCCATGATGCCTGCCGCGCCGCCATCGAGCAGGCGACCGATCACGCCATAGTCTTTCTCAGGCACGCGAACAAGCGGCACGAGCCCTATGTCCAACGCGGCCGAGCACATTTGCGCAGCGACATCGATCGGCATCGTGCTGTGCTCCAGGTCGATCCAGAGCACATGATGCCCGCTGTTGTGCGCCACCTTGGCGATGTCGACGGTACGCGCGCTGCGAACACCAAACGCCAGGACCGGCAGATTGTTGGCGAGCCGATCGAGGACGATGTTCCGCCCATCTTTCACCATCCAGCGGCACGCGCCCGGCAGTTCCTGTGATGGGTCACCCAATTGCATGCTCCCGCGCTGTCGATTGGACCGCGATGTTCGCACAACGGCGCGCACTGGGCCGCGGCGGGTGCGGCCAAGCCTGCGGCCAGCAACCCCTCAGCGCAGGACGGCGATCATCGGCGCGATCAGGGTGTGTCGCATCGACCGCTCACCAGTCATTTCAATCGCCAGGCGTGAAAGATCAGCCCGGCCGAATACTGGGTGAGCGGGTCGTGTTGCGCCGACGCCCAGTAAATCGTGCGCGTCGCATCGTCGTAGGCCACGCCACCGGAAGAAGCGTCGCACTGGCCGTCGGTGAACGGGATGTTGTCCAGATGCCAAGCTGCGTAAGGCTTCGACGCCCAGGGTGGGTTCGCCACCGGGTCGGCGGCCGTGTTCGCCCAGTTGTTCAAGTCGTAGGCTTGAATCATTGACGTGTACGGAAAGCCGGAATAGCCCGAGCCGTCTGATACGCAATCCACCGGGCCCTTGTAGACCACTGGGCCGCGCCCTACTCCCGTGAAGTACAAGGCACTGCGCGTACCGTTTGGAATGACCATGCCGCGCAGCGCCGGGACCACGACTGGGTTGTAGAAGATGTTGACGCCATCGTATTGCGTGACCGCGTCGCCGATCGTCTGGTGCACGTTGTCGTAGTAAAGCAGCGGCAGGCTCGGCGCGGGAGACGCCGGATAGATGCTCGGATTCGGGCTCACGCTGCCCAGATTGTTCGGATTGAAGGCGAACGCGGCC
>JANMUI010000210.1:0-7502 GCA_031391405.1 Betaproteobacteria bacterium | reverse complement strand
CCCCGCTCGAACGCAGATGGGGGTCGCTCACGGCACGGTTTTCAGCCCGGTCGTCCGGGTCCGGATGAGGCGGCACCAGCTCGCCGACCGGCGTCATGGTGGGTACAAGGCCCATGCCCCACAGATACGGCCCGTCCCAATACGATGAGTGACCGTAGTATTTCGAATACTCGATCTCGTGCTGGCGCTCGACCGGTTCGTGGGTGTCGATCGAAGGACTTTTCTCGACCTGATCGCGGGTGAGCGCGGTACGCAGGATCTCGTTCGGCCAGTCGATCGAGCGAATCGACCGCGGCGAGATCAGCACCTTGCGACCGGTCAACCAGCTGCCGGTATCGGTCACGAGATAGCGAATCGCCCAGCGCGCGTCGTCGAAATAGGCGACATCGACGGTACCGATGTCGCCATCGCTCGCACCGATCTTGAAGCCCTGAATGGTTTGGATGCTGTGCAGCATGGCGGTCCTTTCATTGAATAGCGGATGCAGCGCAACTAGCCATCCGATAGCAAGAGACGTACCCGCCCGAGCGGCCGGGCCGTCCTGCATATTTTGCGCGATCGTTGGAAAGAGTTGCCGAGCAGGCGGTTCCTACGATGGCGCTTGGTAGGCACGCTCGATGCTCATCATCGAACCAGGCCATTCGGGGTAACGGTCGCATTCCCACTATCTCAAAGTCCAGGCTTCGCCACACCGGCACGAACATCCATCCCGCCATGGCCGCCCAAAACACACTGAAGCGATACCGCGCCAAACGCAACTTCGCGATCACCTCCGAGCCTCCCGGCGGCGACGAGGCCGGGAACGGAGCCCGGACGTTCGTCGTTCAAAAGCACTGGGCGCGGCACCTGCATTACGACTTTCGTCTGGAGCTGGACGGAACGATGAAGAGTTGGGCGGTGCCCAAGGGTCCCAGTTTCGATGCCAAGGACAAACGCATGGCGGTCCATGTCGAGGATCACCCGATCGCCTATTCGAGCTTCGAAGGCACGATCAGTCCGAAACAGTACGGCGCGGGCAAGGTGATGATTTGGGACAATGGCACATGGCACCCGCTCGGTGATCCACACAAAGGTTACGACGACGGCAATCTCAAATTTGAGCTGCGCGGCCAAAAATTGCATGGCAGGTGGGTGCTGGTCCGCATCAAGGGTAAGGTCGCCAAGCAGGACCCGTGGTTGCTGATCAAGGAAAAGGATGCGTTCGTTCGCGCCTCGACCGAATTCAGCGTGGTCGATGAGCGGCCGGAGAGTGTGAAGCCTCTGCCTGCGCCGGCGCCATCAACGACCGGCGTGCCGCCTGCGGCGAACAAGGCCCCGCTACCCGCAACGCTCGCCCCGCAGCTCGCCACCATGGTCGATGGGCCGCCGTCGGATCCGGAGGATTGGATCTACGAGATCAAATTCGATGGCTATCGGCTGCTGACTCGCGTGGATGGAGCAGAGATCAAGCTGTTCACTCGCAACGGCAACGATTGGACATCGAAGCTCGTACCGCTCCAACAGTCGATCGCAACGATGCGCCTGCCGCCAGGCTGGTATGACGGCGAGATCGTGGCACCGGACGAAGACGGTAGGCCGGACTTCGGCGCCGTGCAGCAGTTGTTCGAATCCGGAAACACGCGCGAGATCGTCTTGTACCTGTTTGATATTCCCTACTTCGATGGGTACGACATGCGCGCAGTTCCGCTCGCGTCGCGGCGTGCCGTTCTGCAGGGCATCCTTGCGAAGCTGCCTTCCGAACACGTGCGTTTCAGCGAAGCGTTCAACGCGCCGCTGCAAAGCGTGATCGCGTCCGCCTGCAAGCTTGGGTTAGAAGGCATTGTCGCAAAACGATCCGACTCCATCTATGTGTCGCGCCGATCCTCCGCCTGGATCAAACTCAAATGCAGCCAGCGACAGGAGTTCGTGATCGGCGGCTACACCGATCCGCAAGGTGCGCGCAGCGGCATCGGCTCGTTGCTGCTGGGTGTCCACGACGACAACGGCGCGTTCAAGTACGCGGGAAAGGTCGGAACCGGATTCAACCAGCGCATGCTGATGGATCTCAGGATGCAGCTCGATGCGCTGGCCGCCTCCACGAACCCATTCGCGAGCGCACCCCGAATCGAAGGCCGACCCCACTGGGTGCAACCGAAGCTGGTGGCGGAGGTTTCGTTCGGCGAATGGACCCGCGCCGGCCGCATTCGCCATGCGGTCTTCCATGGTTTGCGGATCGACAAAGGGGCAACAGGCATCGTGCGGGACAAAGCGGCAAGCGTGAAGAAGGCTCCGATGCCGGGCCGTGCCACAGGGAAGAAATCGCAAGCGCTGTCCTCACGACTGCGCATTACGCATCCGGAGCGGGTGATCGATGTGAGCACCGGCATCACCAAGATCGAGTTGATCCGTTATTACGGCTTGGTCGGCGATCTGATGATGGAGCACCTCAAGCGCCGGCCGGTGTCACTCGCTCGCGCACCCACTGGCGTGAACGGCGAGCTGTTCTTCCAGAAGCACGCGGAAACCGAAAAACTTTCCGGTATGCGTCAACTCGACCCGACCCTGCATGCCGGCCATCCTGCCATGCTCGAAGTAGTCACCAAACAAGGCTTGCTGTCCGCAGCGCAATGGAATGTCGTCGAATTCCATACGCTCAATACCACCGCGAAATCGTTCCAGCACCCCGACCGAATGGTGTTCGACCTCGACCCGGGCGAAGGTGTGCCGTGGGGTCAGGTTCGGGAAGCGGCGATTCTGGTGCATGCTTTTCTCGAACAGCTTGGGTTGACGGCGTTCCTCAAAACGAGCGGCGGCAAGGGGCTGCACATCGTCGTGCCGGTACGCAAGCTGTACGACTGGGACACGATCAAGCGCTTCTCGCAGGCGATCGTTTTCCATTTGGCCAAAACCATACCGCAACGGTTCGTCGCAAAGAGCGGCCCGCGGAATCGGATCGGCAGGATTTTCATCGACGCCCTGCGCAACGGTCCGGGTGCGACGACCGTTTGCGCATGGTCTGCCCGCGCCCGGCCCGGCCTCGGCATTTCGGTGCCGGTCGAGTGGAATGAGCTCGAGTCGCTCAACGGTGGTGATCACTGGAAGGTGCGGACGGCCCATGCGCGCCTCGACCAGGGCAACGATCCATGGAAAGGGTACGGCCGCGCGTCGGGTGGCTTGAGCGCTGCAATGAAGATGCTCGCGTCCGGACCTGCTTCACCGGTACGCAGGAAGCGCGCGTCACCCAATCCGGCGCAATAAATCAATCGTGCGCAACAAGGGCGCAATACATCAATCGGTCGCCATAACTCTAACCTTTCGATCCACCTTATGGCGCGCCTCGTGCGCTGCCGAACCAAGGAGTCTTGATGCCACGCGCAATCTGGAAGGGAGCCATCAGCTTTGGGCTCGTGCATGTCCCCGTTTCACTCTATCCCGCTGCAACGGAAGTCGGCATCGACTTCGATTGGCTCGACAAGCGTTCGATGGACCCGGTGGGGTACAAGCGCATCAACAAGCGCACGGGCGAGGAGATCCAGAAAGAAAACATCGTCAAAGGCATCAAGCAGGGCGATGGCGACGAGTACGTCGTGTTGAGTGACGATGAGGTCAAGGCTGCGTTCCCGAAGTCCACCCAGACCATCGAGATCGAGTCCTTCGTCAAAGCGAGCGAGATTGCGTTCTTCCTTCTCGAACGGCCGTATTACCTCGAGCCGATCGGCAAGGGCGACAAGGTCTATGCGCTCCTGCGCGAGTCGATGCTGGAGGCAGGCGTCATCGGCGTTGCGCGCGTCGTGATGCACACGAAAGAACATCTCGCGGCGCTGATCCCGTCGGGCGCTGCATTGATGCTGAACACGATCCGTTGGGCGAGCGAAATCCGGCCGGCCGATGAGCTCAAGCTGCCGGCCGAAGGCAAGGACGCTGCCAACCTGAAGCAAAGCGAAATGAAGATGGCAGCGCAGCTCATCAGCGATATGACCGGCAAATGGAAGGCCGAGGCGTACACCGACCATTTCAGCGCGGCGGTCGGCAAACTCGTCCAGCAGAAGGTCAAGGCCGGCAAAACCGAGAGCGTGACGCCGCTCGAGAACACACTGGCGGAAGGCGGTATGTCCAACGTGATCGACTTGACCGAGCTCCTGGCGCAGAGTCTGGCAAAGCGAAACCCGGCCGCAGCGGCAAAGTCATCGGGGGATCGTAAATCGGGGCGCAGCGCCAAGGCGACGCTGCCTAAAAAGGCACCCGCGAAACCAGCCGCCCGCAAGCGAGCGTGATCGAGGGTGACCAGCGGCCCGCTCAGCCCCAGTCAGCCGGCGCTCCCCACGGGGTGGCGTGCTCGCTTCCGTCTCAGCGAGCAGTTTCATTAGGCGACTTGACCACGTGCCGATCGAGCCAAGCCTCTCTGTACTTTCCCGGTTTAAGGCCCGCCGCGTCGCGTGATGCGGCGCGCCGCCGACGATCTCAAGGAAGGTCAACTCGACACCGACCGCCGCGGCGATGCGACGGAAATATTCAACTGGTCGAAGCCGGCCCGTTGAGCTGGAGCACCGACGCGGCGGAATACGTGATTAACCGACTTCATCGCAGGAACAGCGCGAGCACAAATCGCGCGACCGTGCGAAATTCGCCCGCGGGCGTCATGATCGTGTGCCCCGCCACGCTCCGAGAGGGACAACACGCCCCGTACCATTTGCGTTTCGGCCGGTGCGAAAGCGCCCGCGGACGCCTCGGTGATCTCGAGCCCCTTCGGTGCGGCCCCTGCCACGGACTGCGTCATCGGAATACCGGCCAGAAGCCGCAACACGGCTTCGGCGGCGCGCTGTCGTGCAGGCATCGCGCCGAAAGATTTGCGGCGGTTCCATCGGCAATCATGACGTAGAGTTCGTCGACAGCCCCATGAAAAACGGCCCCGCGCGCGGGACCGTCGGTCACCGGCCGTCGGTCACCGATGCTACTTCTGTCCCAGTGCTTTTTCCGTCGCCTCGGCCTGCCACACATTGGTGGTCACATCCACCTTGGTCGATTTGCCACTCGCTTTGTCGAAACTGATCTGGACTTCGTAGCTGTCGCGATTCTTCACGACCTCGAACTCCAGGTAGTCTGGACGATCGTAGTTCACTGCCGTCACTTGAAAGCCCATTTTCTCGAGCGCCAGTTTGTAGTGCGCGCGATCCTGACCGACGCCTAATGACTTCTCGACGCTGCCTTTCTCGCTCGCAAACGCTTTGCTGCGATCGCGATCGCTATACATGCTTGGGTTCGTCGTGGTCGCACTCGGATACTGGTACTTGTAGTCGGATTGCGACATGGCGCGGCTGGTCGTGTCAGCACGCCAAGCGTTGGTGGTAACGTCGACTTTGGTGGAACGGCCGTCCTTAAAGTCAACTTGCACTTCGTACGTCTCCCGGCCCTTCACGATTTCGTACTCGAGGTAATCCGCGCGGTCGTAGTTCACCGCGGTGATGCTGAAGCCCTGCTTCTCCAGCGCTTGGCGGTAGTGCGCCTTGTCATGACCGGTGCCGAGTGACTTCTGCAGCCGGTCTTTGTCGACCGACCAGGTTTTAACGCGGTCGCGATCGCTGTAGCGCGTTGCGTCCTGCGCGAAAACCGTGAGCGGCGCTATGGTCACCGCCGCCGTTACTGCTGCTGCAATCAGTTTCATTTTCATCGTTGCCTCCGTTTGAGAAGATAAACATGCCGTTTGCGCCGACTGCAAGATTACGGTGCTCACGGATGGAGCCCATCGCCATGCAAGCTTGGTGCCCGCGGATTTCGGGTATGGACAATGCGTCACCGGCGGTCGGTCGGTCGGATATGATCGGGCAAGGGAGCCGACGAGCCTGGGTTGGCGGGCGCATGGAGCCGGCCCCGATTTCTTCCAGAATCAACCGTGGGCCGCCCGCCGAGCGACCAAAGGAGATGCGAGATGCCTGGCGCGCCGCCGAAGCTTCGCCTGCACGTGCCCGAGCCCACCGGTCGGCCCGGGCAGACGACCGACTTCACCTATCTGCGCGTCTCGGCTGCGGGTGAAGTGCCGCGCCCAGCCATCGACATCGTGCCGTCGCACACCGGCACGATGGCCTGGAAGCTGATCCGTGTGCTCGACGACGCGGGCCGCGCGGTCGGCCCCTGGGCGCCGCAGGTCGAGGTCGAAGCGCTGCGGCACGGCCTTCGCGCGATGCTGCGCACCCGCGCTTTCGACGCGCGGATGCTCATCGCGCAGCGGCAGAAGAAGATCTCCTTCTACATCCAGAGCCTGGGCGAGGAGGCGATCGCGGTCGCGCATGCACGGGCGCTGCAGCCCGGTGACATGTGCTTCCCCTCGTATCGCCAGCAGGGCCTGCTGCTCGCACGCGAAGACATCGACATCGTCGAGCTGATGTGCCAACTCCTCAGCAACGAGCGCGACCCGATCCGCGGCCGCCAGTTGCCGGTGATGTACTCGTACAAACGCGCCGGCTTCTTCTCGATCTCGGGCAACCTCGCGACGCAGTTCGTGCAGGCGGTCGGTTGGGCGATGGCCTCCGCGATCCAGGGCGACACCAAGATCGCGTCGGGCTGGATTGGCGATGGCTCGACCGCCGAAGCCGACTTCCACAATGCCCTGACGTTCGCTCACGTCTATCGCGCCCCGGTGATCCTGAACGTGGTCAATAACCAGTGGGCGATCTCGACCTTCCAGGCCATCGCGGGCGGCGAAGGCACCACGTTCGCCTCGCGCGGCGTCGGGGCCGGTATCGCATCGTTGCGCGTGGACGGCAACGACTTCCTCGCCGTGCTCGCGGCCTCGCGCTGGGCGGCCGAACGGGCGCGGCGGAACCTCGGACCGACACTGATCGAGTGGGTCACCTACCGCGCCGGCGCGCACTCGACCTCGGACGATCCGTCGCGTTACCGGCCGGCTGACGATTGGCAGCATTTTCCGCTCGGCGACCCGGTGGCGCGGCTGAAGCAGCACCTGATCGGCCTGGGCGCCTGGTCCGAAGAAGAGCACGAACAGGCGCTGAAGGCGTTCGAAACGGAGATGTCGGCCACGCTGAAGCAGGCGCTCGGGTACGGCTCGGTGCTGGACGGCCACATCCCGCCGCTCGCGACGATGTTCGAGGACGTCTACAAGGAAATGCCGCCGCACCTGCGCGAGCAGATGCGGCAGGCCGCCGCGCAGGACGGCTGAGCATGGCGACCATGACCATGATCCAGGCCTTGCGCTCGGCCCTGGATGTGATGCTTGGCCGCGACCCACAGGTCGTCGTCTTCGGTGAGGACGTCGGCTATTTCGGCGGCGTGTTCCGCTGTACCGAGGGACTGCAGGCCAAGTATGGGTCTCAGCGCGTGTTCGACTCGCCGATCGCCGAGGGCGGCATTGTCGGCACCGCGATCGGGATGGCGGCCTACGGCCTGCGGCCGGTGGTCGAGGTGCAGTTCGCGGACTACTTCTACCCGGCCTCGGACCAGATCGTCTCCGAGGCGGCACGTCTACGCTACCGCTCCGCAGGCGACTTCACGGCGCCAGTCGTGATCCG
>JANMUI010000491.1:0-2780 GCA_031391405.1 Betaproteobacteria bacterium | reverse complement strand
GTGTCCCCCGCCTGCGCGGGGGCAGGCACGCAGCTTGAATTCGCGGCTCTGATCGATGTGCATCTCGCCAAGAAGAGGTTGGCATTGCGAAAGACGATCGTAGACATGGACGACTCGAAACGACTTCACACAGATGGCGGCGAAGTCGCAAGTGTAGTGCGGCGGCTTCATCCGCACACCAAACGCTGCGCGAGCGCACGGTGACAATTCGCGCCTACGCGTACGCGCTCGCAGCGATCGCACTGTGGGGCACGCTCGCCGTGCTTTCGGTCGAGCTGGCGCGGGTGCCGCCGTTCCTGCTCCTCGGCACGGCGCTCCTGATCGGTACGCTCCCCGGCCTGCCGCTCATTCGTCGCTGGCGCGTTCCGCCCCGAACCTTGGCGCTCGGTGTGTTCGGCCTCTTTGGTTTCCACCTCTTCCTCTTTCTCGCGCTTCGCCTTGCCCCGCCCGTCGAGGCCAATCTGGTGAATTACCTGTGGCCATTGCTCATCATATTGCTCAGTCCGTTGCTGCTGCCCGGATCACGCCTGGCGATATCGCACATCGCGGCCGGCCTCATCGGGTGCGCAGGGGCGATCGTTCTCATTGCGGGCAATGTCGATGCAGCGGCCACCCGCGATCTGTCTGGATTTGCATTCGCGCTAGGCTCAGCGCTGACGTGGGCCGTGTATTCCTTGATGACGAAACGCGTGCCGCCGTTCTCGAGCGCGGCGGTCGGCGGTTTCTGCGTCGTATCGGCCGGCCTTGTGCTGGTCTGTCACGTGCTGTTCGAACCGGCCTATGCGTTTCAGACACGCGAGATGTGGCTTCTCGCGGCGATCGGCATCGGACCGATGGGCGCAGCATTCTTCCTGTGGGATCGCGCGATCAAAGAGGGCGATCCACGCATCATCGGAACGCTCGCCTATTTCACCCCATTGCTGTCGACCGGCCTCCTGCTGCTTGCCGGGCACGGCGAGTGGAGCGGGCGCTTTGGTCTTGGCGCCGCGATGATCGTGGGTGCGGCAGTGTGGGCGGGCCGGGTCGCACGGAAAACGTAAGACATTGACCGAAGGTTCAACTGGCGCGCCCGGCAGGAATCGAACCTGCGACCTTTGGCTTCGGAAACCAACACTCTATCCAACTGAGCTACGGGCGCCCTGCGATGTCCGACATATTCATTGTGAAGCGCGCCGGGGCAGCGAAGAAAAAAGCCATGCGATGCTGCGCGCTCACGGTCGGGCCGACGAGGATAGCGCCTTTCGCAATGAGCGTCCATGTGGTGCCGATCGGAAGCACCATAGACGGAAGATCATCGTTTATTGTTTGGTACGGTTCCCCTTCCATGCGTAGGTATAATCGCGGGCTTTACGCGCTCGCTTCGCCTTCCCCCGAGGAATCCATGGAACAACACGAACACACCTCGTTCATCAAGACTTGGCAGCAACTGGTCGTCATCGTCGTCCTATCGTTCGTGGTGCCGGTCCTCGTCATCATCATGCTGGCGAAGCTGGTGACCGGTGGCCTTGAAATCGATCAGTCAAGCCCTGCGCTCGAGGCAGCCCGGGTGGCAGAGCGCATCAAGCCTGCGGCGTCGTTCTCGCTGGTCGATGCCTCGAAGCCGCGCGAGGAGCAGTCGGGCGAAGCGGTGTACAAGACGGTCTGCATGGCGTGTCATGCGGCCGGCGTCGCCAACGCACCCAAGCTGGGCGACAAGACCGCGTGGGCTCCGCTCATCAAGGAAGGCTTCGCGACGATTCTGGCCGATTCGATCAAGGGCGTTCGCGCGATGCCCGCACGCGGTGGCAATCCCGATCTGTCGGACCTCGAAATGGCCCGCGCCGTCGTGTTCATGGCGAATCAGGCTGGTGCCGGATGGAAAGAGCCCGCAGCGGATGCAAAGCCGGTTGACGCGAAGAAATAGACGCCTTCGCACTCAGCCGCATTCAAATTCGCGGGGATTCGCGACGGCCGTCGGGAGTCGCGAAATAACAAGAGGAGTAGTCTTTATATCTGCGCGCCGATTCGCGTAGATCTGCCAAAGGAGAAGACATCATGCAGGCATCAGCCTTCATTCGGCGCATCTCGACCGTTCTCGCATTCGCGGCACTGGCCGGCGGCCATGCGCTCGCCGCATATCCGGAACGCCCGATCACCTTTATTGTTCCCTGGGGTGCAGGCGGAGGCACCGACGCCACCGCGCGGATTCTCGGCGCGTTGCTGGAAAAGGAAATCAAGCAGCCGGTCAATGTCGTCAATCGAACCGGTGGTAGCGGCGTGGTCGGCCACTCCGCGATCGCGGAGGGCAAACCCGATGGCTACACGATCGGCATGATCACCGTCGAGATCGGCATGATGCATTGGCAGGGACTCACCAAGCTCGATGGCACCGCGTATACGCCGATCGCACTGGTGAATACCGATCCGCCTGGTGTGCAGGTCAAAGCGGATTCGCCGTACAAAACTCTTGCCGAGCTGGTCGATGCGATCAGGAAGAATCCGGGCAAGCTGAAGGCTTCGGGCACGGGTCAAGGAGGCATCTGGCATGTCGCGCTTGCCGGCATGCTCCGTGACCTCAAGATCGACAGTTCGGCGGTGCCGTGGGTGCCGTCGAACGGCGCGGGTCCGGCGATGAACGATCTCGCCGCGGGGGGCGTTGATATCGTCACCTGTTCGGTGCCGGAAGGGCGCGCGCTGATCGACGCCGGCAAGGCTCGCAGCCTCGCAATCATGGCACCCGAGCGTACCGCCCTGTATCCGAATCTGCCGACGGTCAAAGAGGCGATCGGCAGCGACTGGAC
>JANMUI010000485.1:0-10646 GCA_031391405.1 Betaproteobacteria bacterium | reverse complement strand
CTGAAGGCCCTCGGATCCGAAGCCGAGCCGAGCACGCCCGCCCGGCTCGACACCGTCATGAAGGAAGACATGGTGCGATGGGCGAAGCTCGCGCAGACGGTGAAGTTCGGCGAGCAGCAATAGGTCCTCCCCCTAGTCAGGTTGGGAAGTGAAGGGGCCCAACCCTTCATTGGCCCGCGAAAGCACGAGAACTCTCAGTCCCGCAACGTCGATGTCGTTTTGCAAGGCTCACCTTTCAGGCATCTCTGCAAAACGTACTCCGGAAATGCAGAGGTCTCATGCTTTCGCGGGCCAGTGCAGGGTTGGTCCCCGTCACTTCCCAACCTGACGAGGGGGCGGAGCTATTGCTGCTCGCCGAACTTCACGGTCTGCGCGAGCTTCGCCCATCGCACCATGTCTTCCTTCATGACGGTGTCGAGCCGGGCGGGCGTGCTCGGCTCGGCTTCGGATCCGAGGGCCTTCAGTTTTGCGGTGGCATCCGCGCTGCCGAGTACCTTCACGATCGCCGCGTTGAGCCGTGTGATGATCGCGGCGGGGGTCCCGGCGGGCGCGAGGATCCCGGTCCACTCGATGGAGATGAAACCCGGTACCCCGGTATCACTGATCGTTGGCGTATCGGGGAGCGCGTCGTAACGCTTTTCGCTCGTGACCCCGAGGGCTTTGACCTTGCCGCTCCGGATGTGGGCCATTGCCGCCGGCAGCCCCGAGAAGGAAAACACGACGGTTCCGGCCATGACATCGGTGATCATCGCACCGCCGCTCTTGTACGGAATGTGGATGACCTCGATGCCGGTCGCGTTCGTAAAGAGCTCGGCGGTCAAGTGATTGCCGGTACCGACCCCGGCGGAGGCGTAACTCAGCGTCTTCGGCTTCGCTCTCGCCAACGCGATCAGATCGGCCGCGGTGTTGAACGGCGCCGTGGGGTGGACCGCGAGGACGTAGGGGAGCGTGCTCACCATTGATACGCCGGCGAGATCGCGGACCGTGTCGTAGGGCAGTTGCTTGTAGAGCACCGGATTAGCGGTCGATGCTTCATCCAATCGCAATGTCACCGGGTCGATGACCACGAAATCATCAGCGCCGGTGCGGACCGGGGTGGCGTGCTAAGAGTATCGGCGAAGGACAATCTACCGATCGTGCGATCGATCGCGGCCAAGTCGGTGAAAGTGCCACCGATATCGACCGCGACGATGGTCCCTCGCGCGCGCTTCGACTTACTGCAACGGCGACCAGGACGCGGGCATCAAGATCTTGGAATCCTGGGTGAACAGCCGATCGGCGCTGCCGGGTGGCGGCCACACGCCTTTCTTCGCGGCATCGGCGCGGATCTGCATGCGCTGATCGAGGCTCTTGTACGCCCAGATATGCACGAAGGCGTTTGCCACACCGAAGTCCACCGGCCCCGCGAGCACCACCGGCGACATCTTTACGCGCTCGGGAATCATCGACTCCCAGCCCTTCTGGAGCTCGGGTACCCGGCCCGCTTTCAGCGTGTAGTAGCGAAGCTCGAAGTATGGGCCGACCGGGCCCGGCGGCAGCGGCGGAATGAACGAGAACGGGACGACGATCTCAGAGCGCATCGTGCGGATGAACTCGCCGATCTTCGGCGGCCAATTCCCGCCCTTTGCCGCCTCGGCCCGGATGCTGTTGCGTTCGGCCACATCCTTGTAGCCCCAGATATGGACGATCTCGTTGAGCGGCCCGAGCTCCGTATGGAGGAACGCGGTGAGCGGGGAAAACTTCTTGCGATGCTCGTAACCTTCTGCGAAGCGTTTCTCCACTTCGGCCAGGCTTCCTGCAGTAATCTGATACGTGCGAATCTCGTAGATCATCGTGTGTCTCCTGCGCAGAGGCGCGCTGTATTGATCGGCGGTCGGGTGATGCCGGCCAGATCGTACCGCACGTATCGATTGGGAGCACGCAAGCTGTTGGGGTCAAGTCTTGACTTTTGCCTTTTGAGTTTTGGAAAAGACAAGACGTGAGCCCATTCGCTACGCGCACCCATCGATTGGGACTGCGCCGAAGCAGGGTGGTGCCGCGCCCGCGCCGCTCACCGATTCTGCTAGCGGCGCGTGATGGATTCCGCCAGTCGCATGACCGCATGCGTGAGGCCCCCGTCGGGCCGTCGCAGTTCATCCACGATCGTAAAGTGGTTCGCCTTGGCGACCGGAATCAGGTCCCCGGGGAGATGAGCCTGCGCCCGGTAGCCATGGTATTCGCGGCTGCTCGCGATCATGGCCGGCAACTCACGTGTGCCATAAGCGATGGACAGCGGCTTGTCCGCGCTTGGCCGGCGCATCGGCGACAACGTTTCGATTTCGACTTCGGTCAACTTGACCTTGTCGTTGACGTGCGGCGAATCGCGTAGCGCGCCGAGGTCGTAGACGCCTGAGATCGCCAATCCGGCGGCCACCTTTGGGTGATCCAACAGGCACGCCGTCAGATGCCCGCCGGCCGACCAACCCGTAACGATGACGGGCCCGGCAATCCCGTGTGAGGTGGCCTTCGCATCGAGCCAGTCGAACGCTTTGTGCAGCTCGTGCGTGATTCGTGTCAGGCTCGCTTCCGGAGCAAGCGTGTATCCCGGCAGCGCCGCCGACCAGCCGCGTGCCAACGCGCCTTGCGCGAGGCAGGCAAAGATCTCCTTGCTGCCCCGCTGCCAATAGCCGCCATGAATGTGTACGAAGCAGGGCATCTTGGGGTCGGCGGCAGGATAGAGATCCCACTTCGTCCGCTCGCCCGGCGCATAGGCGAGATCCAGGTGCTCCGGGCGCTGCGTCCGGAGGATCTTCGAAGCAGCGGCCCAGATTTCATTCTTGCGTTGAACGACCTCCGGCCCAACGTGGGCCACGTTGTTGTACGCGAGGTTGCGGGCCTCGAGCGACATCGTTCTCCATTCCATGCCGGCGCCGGCGGTTTTTTTCCCAATCATTGCAGCGGGCGGATTGATACGGGCGGTGCTCGTTGCTCCGGACACACGACGTGTGGTCGCCACGATATCGTTCTCCTCGCAAGTTGTTGGGGTCAAGTCTTGCATTTTGCCTGTTGCGTTTGGCAAAAGGCAATACTTGACCACATCGCGCTACGCGAAATCCAAGCCCGCGCGGAAGCGACATCTTCTTGGGCGCCTGGCGCGCGACCAGCTCGATGCGGAGATCATGGATGACTCGCATTACCTTGCCAAGCTGCGAACGCGCGCCGCGGCGTCCGACTTTCGCGATCACGAGATCGGCACCGATCATTCGCGAGGCGGTGATCGGGCTGGAGTGAGTGACCGTTGCTACCCCTCCCGAAACATCCTAGAATATCTATATTCGAGTATAGACTTGGAGAATGGAATGGCTTCCGTGATCCGCACGACCAAGGTCTTTCGTAATGGCGGCAGTCGCGCCATCAGGCTCCCAAAGGAATTCGAGTTGAGTGGCGACGAGGTCGTCATCAAACAGGATTACGGGGTGATCACCATTTTTCCGAAGCGCCCGCGCGCCGGGTCGTTGCTTGCGTTGCTCAACGAGATCGGCCCCGTCGAGCTTGCACCCCGTGATCAGCCCGGGTGGAGTGACACTCGCACCGATCGCGTTTTGCGTGGCGTCAAGAAAGCTGCTCGCCGCAGCACGAAAAAGCGGTGATCCACCTGTTCGATACGAACGCGATCTCCGCGCTCGTGCATCACCGCCGCAGTTTCGAGCGGTTGGCACTAATGGTCGATGCGTTGCCCCTCGATGACCGGCTCCTCTCGGCGATCACGTTGTCGGAAATCGAAACGATGATCGCGAAGGCGAACGATCCGGAAGCGAAGCTCTCGAAAGTCCGCTTGGTTCTGGCGCATTTCAATATGGTCGACTTTGGCGAGCACGCAGCTGCCCATGCCGGGCAAATTCGCGCGTTTCTCGAACCTCGCGGTCGAGCGATCGGACCGTTGGACACACTGATCGCCGCCCACGCCCGAAGCCTTGGCGCTACGGTCGTGACCGACAATTTGGAAGAGTTTTCGGGGGTGCCGGATCTCAAAGTCGTGAATTGGATGCTGCCCGTCCAGATCTGAAACGGTCGGCCGGCCCGACACCGACGCGTCTACGACGGTGCATCCGGTCGCAGCAATCAATGTTCCGGGCAGGCGCAGCCGATTCGAGAAAGTGAGCTCGTCAATCATGTCGTCGCCTGTGTCGAGATCGCCGAGTGGTCGGCGAGCGCCACGCGGGCGGCATCATCCTATCGCTCGACGAGCGCGTCGCCATCGAGCTTCCATTGCACGTACATCTCGCCCAAGTTGCCTCAGAGTGTTGGCGAGCGTTGCACCGGTGGGTCCGAAGCCGATGATCGCGACCCCGAAGATCGCGCTCATTTGCGGCGTCGCGTCGTCGCGATGCCGGCCGAAATAGCAGGTGGCTCCGGGCGACATTGGACGCCCCAAGTAGAATCTCCGGGACGCTTGACTGCCAAGGAGGACACACATGCCCCGCACGCTGATTCGCAACGGATACGTCGTCACCGTCGATGGCACCCGGCGCGTGTTCCCAGAAGGTCATGTGGCAATCGAGGGCACGCGCATTGCAAGCGTGGGTCCGGACGACGCGGCGCCAGCGGGCTTCGACGAAGTCATTGATGCAGCCGGATGCATCGTGCTCCCCGGCCTCATCAACATGCACCAGCACCACTGGTACACGCTCTTCAAGGGCGGCGCCGATGGCATGTTGCTCGAGGACTGGGTAACCGATTACCTGCTACCTCTTAGCCTACATCTCGATGAGAATGCGTATCGCCTGGCCGCGATGGTTGCCGGCATGGAAATGCTTTCGACCGGCACCACCTGCTCGCTCAATCATTCTGTCGCCACCACTTCACCCGCGCTGGTGAAGGCACAAATCGAGCCGCAGGTCGCGCTTGGTATTCGGCATGTATTCGGCAAGGAGCTGCGCTGCAACACGCCCGGCAACCCGCGCCATCCGATGTCACTCGAGGAGTCGGTGGCGGTGTTCGAGGAAGAAGCGCGGCGCTGGAACGGCCACGCCGACGGTTTGGTTCGGGTGGCGATGGTGATCGAGTCGGCGGCGCACTGGGTGGCTGCGGGCATGAGTACCGAGTCGTTGATCGTCACCGGCTATCAGCTCGCGCGCAAGCTCGGCCTGCGGATTGCCGATCACATCTCGGGCGGAACATTTTCGCTAGAGAAAGGCATGCTCAAGTACCTGCGCGAGACTGGGCGCACCGACACGCGGTACCTCATGCAGCTTGGCGTACTCGATGCAAACTGGATCCTCAAGCACGGCATCCACGCCACCGACCTCGACATCGAGCAGATGGCGCGGGTGGGTGCGAACCTCGTCTACACGCCCACCAGCGAATCGATCCGTGGCGGCGGGATCGCGCCGTTCGCGCAAGCGCATCGGGCCGGCGTCAACATCGCGCTTGGTACCGACGGTCCGATGGTCGACTACTCGGTCGATATGGTCGAGCAGATGAAAGTCGCGATGCTGATGCAGCATGTGCGGCATCTCGACCCGACGCGCCTGGGTGTGGAGCAGGTAATCGAAATGGCGACGATCAACGCGGCGCGGGCGCTCGGCATGGACGCGGAGATCGGGTCGCTCGAAGTCGGCAAGCGCGCGGACATCGGCTTGTTCGACCTGCGCCGGCCGCATATCGGCGTGCTGCATCGGCCGCTATCGAGTTTCGTCTGTGCGGCCAAGGGCACCGATGCGCGCGTGGTATTGGTGAACGGCGCGATCGTGTATCGCGACGGGCACTTCCCGCGCGTGGCGGACAGTCAGGCCATCTGTCTTGAGGCCGAGCGGCTCGGGCGCAGTCTCGCCGAACGGGCCGGCGTCGCCCATCGCTTCGCCCCGGCGTGGCGGACCGCTTGAGCTACGTGATGCCGCGCACAAATTTAGGCAACCACAACGCTAGCGACGGAAACCAGATCAGCACCAGCCCGAGCGCGAGCGTCAGAAACAAGAATGGATAGCAGCCGCGAAAGATGTCGCTCGTTGGCACGTCGGGGGCGATCGAGCGCATGACCGCGACCGTGATGCCCACCGGCGGACTGACCGCAGCCAACTCCACCATCACGCCGACAAAGACGCCGAACCAGATCTTGTCGACGCCGGCCGCGATGACAACCGGCATGACGAATGGCAGCGAAAGGATCAGCATGCCGAAGGTGTCGAGCGCCGTCCCCAGGACAAAATAGAACACGAGAATCGCGACGAGCAGCATGAATGTCGACAGGCCAAGCCCCGAGATCCAGTTCACGATGCTTGCGGTCATCTGGGTGTGCACGAGGAACCGGCTGAACAGAATGCCGGTCACGAGGATCGCGAACACCATGCCGCTTGTCACCGCGGCGGCGCGCAGGGAGTCGGCGATCGCCTTCAATGTCAGCCGTCGGGTGGCCGCCGCAACGGCCAACACGCCCGCAACGCCTACGCCCGAAGCTTCGGCCGGCGTCATGATCCCGCCGTAGGTGCCGCCCAGCACGATGCCCATCACGATTATCGTGGGCAGCAGTTGCGCGAGCGAGCGGATACGCTCGGGCCACGGGTAGCGAGGCCCTTTCGGGCCCATGTGCGGGCGCAACTCGCACCAGATCATCAGCACCACGCAGTACGACACGGCCAGCAGCAGGCAGGGAATGATGCCGGCGATGAACAGATCACCGATCGAAGTCTCGGTCCACACACCATAGATGATCATCAAGGTAGAGGGCGGCACGAGCACCGCAAGCGTGCCGGCCGAGGCGAGCGTACCGGTGGCAAGCGACATGTCGTACTTGTGCTTGCGGAACTGCGGCATCACCATCGGTCCCATCGTGGCCACCGCCGCGATGCTGTTGCCGGTAAGCGCGCCGTAGGCCGCGTTCGACAGCACCGCCGCGACCGCGAGGCCGCCGGGCAGTTGACCGAACCATTTGTGTACGCAGTCGTAGAGATCATTCGCTATGCCGGTGTGGAACGCGAGCTGTCCCATCAACAGGAACAACGGCAGCGCGATGAAGACGAAGAGGGTGCCGTTCTCCCAGACGGTGATCGAGATCTGCGAGGCCGTCTGATTGAGGCCGACCATCCAGATGCTGCCAATCGCGCCGATCGCACCGACGGTCCAAGCGATAGGTACCCCGATCGCAAGCAGCAGGAGCAGGCAGACGATTGCCGTGTAGCCGATCGCGATTGGTTCCATGCGATTCAGTGGTCCGTCACGGCCGGCTGGCGCAGCGCAATGACGGCTTTCGCGCCCCGCACGAGGAAGATCACGACGACGAAGACCGACGCAAGACCGACGAAGCCCGCGATCGGCCAGTAGGGAACATCGAGGAGCTCGGGACCTTCGCCGCGCCGGGCCATGCCCGGGACATCCGAAAGCGAGCGATAGGCGAGGAGTCCCATGAATACGATGCCGCACATGTTGCCTGCGAGATCGGCCGCCGCTTTAGCGCGCGGCCCGAAGTGTTCGTAGAGCGTTTCCACCCGGATATGGCCATCTTGCATAGTGCAGATCGGGATGGCGGCGATGAATGCGGCAAGCAGCGCGAGCGTCGTCAGATCCTGCGCCCAGCCGAGCGGGTTGTTGAAGACGTAGCGTGCCGCCACGTCCGCACAGACCACGATCACCATCAGCGGCAGCAGCACGAAGGCACAGGCACGATGCATCCAACCGGAGAGGCGGGTCAGCATCGATTCAAGCGCGCGCATGAGGGGCGGTGAGGTCGGGACGGTGAATGCGGACGCGCAAATGGCATGCGTCCGGCCGATTCGTTGAGTCGTGTTTGGTTGCAATATACTGCAAACGCTGACGTGCCCGGCGATGTTGCCGGCTCGATGAACGAACGAGGAGACATGCACATGCCGTTTCGTCACATCGCATTCCGCATCGCCGCCTGCACACTGCTGTTCGCGACGGTGCCATCGCAAGCAGACGTCTACAGCGATTGGTTCGAAGGCAAACTCGGCAACTGGGCCGCGCCACCTGCGGGCGGGCAGGTGCGCAACCTCAAGTTCTCGCATCCCGCACCGCCGGTTTCGATCATTCCGCCGGTGATCGTGAAGGGACTCGTATTGCTCGATGCGAAGTCCGGCGGCCAACTGAAGTTCAAGGAGTACGGGGCGGGCACACTGCATGGGCCTCGCGATGGCTTCAAGGCGATCCGGGAAGGATTGTCGGACTGGGCCACCTGCTACGCGCAATTTGAGGGGCGCGGCTTCGAGATGTCGCGGGTGTTCGAGCAGCCGTTCATTGCGCCGGTCAACCCGATGGTCGCGACGATGGTGGCGCACGACCTCGCGGAGAAGTACTTCCGGCCGGAGTTCGAACGGCAGGAGACGTACTACGGGAACATGATGGCGTTCTCGAGCGCCGACATCATGACCAAGAAACCGGTTCGCAGGCTTGAAGATCTGCGCGGCATGAAGGTGGTGGCACAGGGCTTTCCGCCGGATGCGGCGCGCGCGCTCGGGTTCTCGCTCGTAAATATTCCGTACCCCGAGGTCTATACCGCGATCCAGCAGGGCACGGTGGATGCCGTCATCTGGTTTGACGTGGGTTTCATCCCCTTCAAGATCTACGAGGTTGCCCGTTTCTACACGCGGCTCGGGATCTCCGGCTCGACCTTGCCCACATGCATCAACCGCAAGTTGTTCGACGGTCTTCCGCCCGAGCTCAAGCGTACGCTGTACAACGTCCAGCAGCCGCTCGCGATGGCAATGGCGAAGATCACGCAGATCGAATTCGGCAAGAAGGCCGCCGACATCTACAAGGAAAAAGGCGTGGAGATGATCGAGCTCGTGCCCGCCGAGCTGGAACGGATCAAAGTGGCGGCCGGCCAGGCAGTGGACAAATGGACGAAGGACCAGGAGGCCGCCGGCCGACCCGGTAAGCAGTTGCTCGACGATCTGGCGAAATCGATCGCGAAGTTCGAGAAGATGAGTGAGGACGAGATGTTCCGGCGCGCGGTCGAGCAGCCGGTGCCGGGACTCATCAAGTTTTGACATCCACGCCACGAGCCCGGAGCGACGTGTGAACGCCGTCATTCCGATCGATGGCTACTGCGATCCGCACTCGTGGCGGTGGGCGCGCCGTTCGATATCGACTATCACGTGGGCCTCGCCACGGATGCTGATCACTGGACTTTTAATGGGCTTTCATCTACCGGGGGGAATCGCATGAATAGACTTCTTGGCATCGCCTTCGCAGCGCTCGTTGGCATCGGAACCGTATCGGCGCAGAGTTATCCGGTACGTCCGGTCACGATGATCGTCCCATTTCCGCCGGGCGGGCTGACCGACGCAGTCGCCCGCGCTCTGGTCGAGGGCATGCACGGGCCCCTCGGCCAGAATGTCGTGATCGAAAACATCGGTGGTGCCGGCGGCTCGATCGGTTCACGCCGCGTCGCGCGGGCGGCGCCCGACGGCTACACGCTGTTGCTCGGCATCTGGAATACCCATGTCGCGAACGCCGCTCTATTGAAGCTCGACTACGACATCGTCCGGGACTTCGCACCAATCGCTTTCATGACCGATGCGCCGTTGTTGCTCACGGTTCATCGGAAGGTGCCGGCTAACAACCTCGCGGAACTGGTGGATTGGCTGAAAGCCAGTCCCGACAAGGCTTCCTCAGGCAGTGCCGGCATCGGCAGCCCGCCGCACCTCCTCGACGAGATCGTGCGAAAGCAAACGCAAACGCGGTTTCAGACCGTGCACTATCGCGGGGCCGGGCCGCTCATGCAGGACCTGATGGGTGGGCAGATCGAGATGGCATTCGTCAATCCTGCCACTGCTGTCCCGCATATACGTTCAGGCCTCATCAAGGCCCTGGGCGTAACCAGCGCGACGCGCATGAGGATCCTCCCCGAAGTGCCGACCATGGCGGAGGCCGGGTTCCCGGGAGGAATGGCGTTCTCGCTTTGGTCGGCGCTGTTCGCACCGAAGGACACACCAGGAGAGATCATCGAGACGGTCAACCGCGCGGTGGTGGCGGCGCTCGCCGATCAGAAGGTGCGGGATCGGCTTGAAAGTCAGGGCATGGACGTCGCCCCGCGCGAGAAGCAGACGCCGGAATCGCTCGCCTCTATCCAGCGGGCGGAAATCGCAAAATGGTGGCCCATCATCGATCAGGCCGGAATCAAAGCGCAGTAGGCGTAGCGCAGGTGCGAGACGATACGCGCAAGACTTCGATGCTCTTGATCGAAGGGATGGTCCGGCGGCTCCACCAACCTTCACGAACTATTGCGCGTGTGTTTGCCTCTTCGTTGCACGACTTCAACGGTCGGGTGCGATGAGCGGAATGACGTCTCGTCCATTGCGCCGGTACACGGAAAAATCGGTTCGATCCAGGGTGAATACGCGGCAGTCCCGCGCGAGCTCGCTCATTCGTACCACGCATGCATCGGCGAGGGCCATCCGCTTATCGTAGCGTTTCAGCAACCGCTTAAGCGCCTCGGCCTCGTCTTCGATCTCGAGGCCAAGCTTCAGGACCCCATCGGCGACCATTGCCATAATCACCACAGGCCGGTCGGTCAGGTGGGCTGCCTCGGTCAATACAGGCTCGCAAGTCCATAGCGGTAGCTCAACACCTGACAGCACCTCAGTGACCCAGCGATGATGCGTGTCGCGCCGATTGAGCAACGCGACAAGCGGGCCCGTATCGACGATGGT
>JANMUI010000468.1:0-17212 GCA_031391405.1 Betaproteobacteria bacterium | reverse complement strand
AACCAATCAGTGTCGATTATTTCGTGCCCTCCTGCCGGCAGGGCTTCCGCCTGCGCATCGAGCATTGAAGTCAAGACCCACCCATTGACCAAGGGGTAATGGAGTCAGAGCTAAGTTGCTTTCCCGTCGTTGGCTCAAGCGTGCAGCGCCTCGATCGCCGACTTCGGATTAGAGGCCACGATCTTCAACAGCGCGCGTGCCGGACCCGTTGGCCGCGTTCGATGCTGCTCCCAGTTTTGCAGCGTACGCACGTTGACGCCAATCAGTTTGGCAAACTGAGATTGACTGATTTTCGCGGCCTCGCGGATGGCGCGAATGTCCGGTTCAGCCAATTCGGTCGACCGTACGCCGCGTACCGACTTTCGGGCCATGTGGCGCTTCATCTCGCGCACACCCTTGACCAGTTGATCGAAATGATTCTTATCCATCCTTGAGCTCCTTCATCAATGCAGCGAGCACCTTTATCTGCTTCGGGGTCAAATCCTCGCGCTCGCTCTTGGTGTAGCCGTAGATCAGGTAAATGCAATGCTTCGGAACGCGCCAGTAGTAGATCACCCTCGCGCCGCCACGCTTGCCACGGCCTTGCACCGACCAGCGCAGCTTTCGCAGCCCTGCCCCGCCTTGCATCAAATCGCCTGCATCCGGCGAGACCAGTAGAAAGCTCTGTCGCGCGCGGAGATCTTCGTCGGTCCAATATTCCGTTCGGAATGCGATGAAGGGAGTAAGTTCGACAAAAACCAATGATGCACTATACGTGCGACGCGCATACGCTACAAGCGTATCTATGCGAACGCCATCACACTGCTTGACTGCGCTAGCGCCCAAGGCGACGTTTTACAGCAACCTTGCGTAACTTGATCTCGTTCATCTTCGCGAGACCGGGAAACGTATCTAAAGGGGTCGGGGTCGAATTAAAATTAACGCGAAGGATTGGTACGAAGTCTTTTTCCTGTTGACACCGCGTGACCTGCCCCCTCCTGTCGTACCGAAGTAATGGCTGTGAAACTAGTTCCGCGCCCTTTCGGCGCCCTTCGCCGGATCCATTTTCACTACTGCGCCCTTACTCACGCGTTCCAGGGATTGAACGTCACCACACCGGTACGCTCAAAATCGCGCACATTGCGCGTTACCACCGTCATTCCATGCGCGAGCGCAGTCGCTGCGATCAACGCATCCCGTTCGGATTGCGGGTCTGGCACATGTAGCCTGGCGCAACGCTGAGCGACAATGGTATCCACCGGCAATATTCGACCATCAAACTGCAATAACACCTGGTCGTCTATCCACGTACGGAGAGCCGCCCCCCGCTTCGCGTCTTTTCGTGCAGCCTGCAGCGCGCCGAGCTCAAGTTCGAGTACCGTAATGACCGAAAGATAGAGACTCGCAACCGGAGTCTCACGAGCCCACGCCAGAACTTTTGCATGGGCCTTAGCGGGGCGCCGCAGCTCGGACACGACGTTGGTGTCAATAATAAACATCAAGAAAGATCTGCCGGCTTGAATAACCCACCGCGTAAGCGAGGCGGCTTGAAATCAAAATCTCCGCCCTTTGTTTGCGCCAACGCATCAAGCAAGGATTTCTGGCCGCCTGCCAAGCGCTGATACTGTTCAATGCTCAGAAGAACGTGCGCAGGCCGGCCGCGATCGGTAATGATTACCGGGCCGCGTTTCGAGGCTTTCTTGGCACCGCTGGTGTCCTGATTGAATTCCCGGCTAGAGATCGTTGTCACAGACATGGTGGGCCTCCACGTATAATGTAGCCACGTTACTACATGAGTGTTTCAACGTCAATCAATCCCGCCCCGATTAAATCGGGGCCCGAGCGACAGTCATGCCCCGTTGATGGCTTATTCGTGCAACGCCACAAATGCCGACTCTAGGTTGGAACCCACGATCTTCAAGAGAGCGCGTGCCGGACCCGTTGGCGTCGTTCGATGCTGTTCGCAGTTCTGCAGCGTGCGGACATCGACGCCAATCAATTCGGCGAATTGCAGCTGGCTGATTTCGCGGCCCCGCGGATGGCACGAATGTACGGTTCAATTGACCGTAGTCCTACGGCCCGTCAACTTGTTAATCATGATAGCTTTACCTCGGTATGGCCATCTATCGAGTAGGTGCCGATCATGGACACCACATCCGTTACGAGCAAGGGGCAAGTCACCATTCCGAAACCACTGCGGCAGCAGTTGGGCTTACGTCAGGGCAGCAAGGTCGAGTTTGTCCTGGTAGGTCACCATCTGGAAATACGCGTCTTGAGCACGCCGGCGAAGTTTTCCGTGCGCGGTTTCGGCATGCTCAAAAGTAGGCGGACCGCCGTGCCGACCGATTTCGATCCGTCTGATTTGCTGCGCAAGGGTAAATCGACGGGCAGGTCGAGACCAAGCAAGTGATCGGTCTCGATACCAATGTCCTTGCACGTTATTACCTTCAGGATAATTGCGACGCTGGCCTGGAACTGGCCGATGCCTTGCATCATGCGAGCTATAGGGGTTGCGAAAGCATGGCGTCGTTCGACGACAAACAATTCGCCCGACGTTCTCGACGCATGGGACTCGCGCCGCGGGTGGTGGTGCCGGGGTGAGTGCCCGCAATCGAGTTCAAAGCCGATATGCGTGATGCCATCAATGCATTCATGACTCCGCCCGAGCCCAAGCCACCGCCCATCCGCTTCATCACCCCACATGTCACCGCGACCCCGATTCCCATGAGAATACTTTTTTTCCTGACCTTGCTTCTTGCCTGCTCGCTTCCGGTGCAGGCGCAGTTCCCTTCCAAGCCGCTCCGCGCGATCGTCGCGTTCGGCACTGGCGGCGCGACCGACGTGATCGCGCGCATCGTTGCAGCTTCGATGTCGCAGTCGCTCGGCCAGCCGGTGGTCATCGACAACCGGCCCGGCGCCGATGGCATCGTTGCCGGCGAGCAGGTGGTCAAGGCCGCCCCCGACGGCTACACGGTGTTCTTCGGCACGTCGACACAGATCTCCGCGCTGCCGTCACTGCGCAAGCACGTCTCCTTCGATCCGATCGCTGACATGACGCCGATCGGCGGCATCGGCGTCAACAGCTTCTTCTGGACGGTGCACCCGGACCTGCCGGTGCGCACGCTGAAGGAACTCGCCGCCTACGGGCGCGCCAATCCCGGCAAACTGAACGCCGGCAGCTCGAGCGCCACCGCAAGTATCGCGCCGACGCTCTTTGCCGCGGCCGAGAATTTTCAGATTCAGGTGATTCCCTACAAGAGCGAGACGACCGCGCTGAACGACCTGATCGGCGGGCGCCTCCAGATCGTGCTTGTCACGGGGACGTTGGCGCAGCACATTCGCGACGGCCGCATTCGCGGACTCGCGACGATGCTCACCGGTCGCAGCAAGGCGCTTCCCGACCTGCCGACGATGGCCGAGTCGGGCATCACGCCGTTCGCGGCGATCCCGTGGATGGGCCTGTTTGGGCCAGCGAAGATGCCGACGGAGATCGTCGACCGCCTCTCGCGCGACCTGCTCGCGACCTTGCAAAAGCCCGAAGTGCGCGAGCAGATTGAGCGCCAGGCGATGGAGATCAGTCCGCTCTCGGCCGCAGGCATGGGCACGCTGGCGCGCGACCAGACCGAGGTCTGGGGGCGCCTCACCAAGGAAGCCGGCCTCGTTCCCGAGTAGCGCGGCGATGACGACAATGGTCATCGCTGGCAAATACGTGCTCGGCATGCGGGACGGCGAGCAGGTTCTCCTGCAGGATCACTACGTCTATGTGGACGGCACGACGATCGAGGCGGTCACGCGCGATGCGCCCGCGGCGGGCACGGCGGTGGTCTGTTACGAGCACGGCTTCGTGATGCCGGGGTTCGTGAACCTGCATGCGCATTGCATTCGGGGCGGTCTGTTCCGGGGCATCCCGGACGATCTCGAGATGGAGCCGTGGATTCCCAAGCTCGTCTACAACGTGCTCTTGCCGCTCACAGCCATCGCCGCGCAAGAACTGACCCCCGGCGAGCTGCGTGCGGTTACGGCGCTCGGCATGATCGACCTGCTCAAAGGCGGCTCCACGACCGTCCTCGACATGTGGCACCACGGGCAGGAGGTGTTCTTCGACGTCGCCCGCGAGATCGGCCTGCGTACCGTCGGCGCGCCGTTCATCATGTCCTCTTCGAATTCGCGCCTCGGGCCGGACGGCTACCCGATTTGGGACTTCGGCAACGATGGCATGGCCCAACTCGCAAAATCCATCGCGCTCTTCAAGGCACGCGACGAGGGACAGGGCGGCCTCGCCCAGGTGGCGATCGGACCGCATGCCACCGACACCTGCCTGCCGGATCTGCTGCGCGAATGCCGCAAGGCGGCGGACAACCTGGGCTGCATCCTCACCACCCATTTCGCCCAGACGCCGCAAGAGCTCGCATTGCTTCGCAACCGATACGGCATAGGCGCGGCCGAATATGCGCGGGACACCGGCCTCTTGGGCGATCGCGTAGTACTGGCGCATGCCGGCTGCGCCACGGACGAGGAACTTGCGGTACTCGCCGCCACCGGCACGCACGTTGCGAACTGCGCGTTCGGCTTCGCACGCGAGGGCAGCAACTTCCCTTACGCGCGTTTCGCGCAAGCAGGCGTGAGCACTGGCATAGGCACCGATTCCCACGGCATGGACATGATCGGCGAGCTACGAGTGAACGGTCTGCTTTCGAAGAATTTTTTCGGCAAGGCGCATGTGGGCACGGCGCACCAGTTGATGCGCGCCGGCACGCTGGCCGGTGCGAAAGCACTGGGGCGGCCGGACCTGGGCCGCTTGCAAGCGGGCGCGAAGGCAGACCTCCTCGTGTTTGATCTTTTCAAGCCGCATCTGCAACCGGTGTGGGACCCTGTTAAGAATCTGATTTGGAAAGGCCACGCCGGCGACATCGTATTCACGATGGTCCACGGCGAGCCAGTCGTGCGCGACGGCAAACTCCTCAAGGCGGATGAAGGCGCCATCATGCGCAAGGCGGCACTCGCCGCCCAGAAGATCTGGAAGCTCGCCACGGAACGCAACATCCTGCCGCCGCCCGCTGTCAGGCAGTAGGCAAATACTCGATCGACATGAAATTCCAAGAAGGTAATGGCGTCCATCGCTAACACCGGACCGGTGGCATTGGGCAAGTCTCTCGCGAATAGCGAACCAATCGCTCGTCTTCGTAGGCGACCTGCCCACCCGAGGTACGCGCATCATCCGTCCCCATCCATCGCCCTTCCCTACGGTCCCGCTTGATGCAAGAATTGATAGGCCCCGCTGCCGGCACCCGATACGCAAGACCTGAAGACAACCCGCAGACGACGCATAGGACCATCCAATGTTCGAAGGACAACCGATCAAGGAAGACGCCGCACGGGTGTTCGATGCCGTTCGCAAAGGCGGGGTGGCCATCTTTCCCGTCAGCGTTGGCTATGCGATCGTCGGCCACGAGGACGAGGCGATTCGGCGCGTCTATGCCGCCAAGGAGCGGTCTTTCGAGAAGCCATGCGGCAACTTTGGGGACTGGCAGCTCTTCAACGAGTTACTGCTGGTCTCCGACTTGGCGCGCGAGGTCGTGCGTACGATCATCCAGGACCATGACCTGCCGTTCTCGGTCGTTGCGCCATTCCGAGCCGAGCATCCATTGGCCGCAGGCCTGCCACCGTTCACATTGAAGAATGCCACCAAGGCTGGAACGATGGACGTGCTCCTGAACGCCGGTCCGTTGCACGACGAGATCGCACGACTGGCGCGCGAGAACGCGTATGGCGTGTCGGGCTCGTCGGCGAACGTGTCGCTGTCGGGAAGCAAGTTCGTGCTGCCGGAGGTGCAGGCACAGGTGCGCGAGATCGCCGATATCGAAATCGATTACGGTCTGGTCCCCTACCACAACGACAAGGGGCTAGGCAGCACCATTGTCGACCTGCGCAACTTCCAGACCGTTCGGGTGGGCTGCGTCTATGAGCAGATTGCGCAAATCATCAACGACAAGTTCGACATCGACTTGAAGGGCATCATGGCCACCAAGCGCTAACCGTCGCGCGAGGCGCGTCTTACCTGGCTGCGACCGTCGTGTCCTTGCGCCCCATCCACTTTTGGAAGACCGGTGGGCGCGGCGGGTCGAGATGCGTATCGGCCTTGCAGCGTGCTTTGAGCTCTTCGACCGTTCCGCCGCGGCTGAACAATTCGATCGGACCGCGCTGAGCGGCCATGCGTGCACGCAGATCGTCGGTTGCGCGCTGATCGACCGACAGGTCGGATTTGAGCACGACCCCGTAGCGCTTGGCGCCCTCCGCGCTGACCAGTCCGCGACGCACTTCGAGCGCGACCTTCTTGGCCTCGCGTTTGAGCGGATCGCCCCACCCACCGCCGCCCCAAGTGTTGAAGTACAAGGTATCGCCGGCAGCCACTTCTATACGGTCACACTTGGATACCATCCATTGGCTGGAACCATTGGCACGCACCATGAGTTTATCGCTCCGCTGCCCAGGCAGGCCCCCATTCACTCCCCACGGATGTGTGAGCCAGCGGTCATCGTGAATGGAGATTTCCCCGGGCTCCAGGAACTGATAGCCCATAGACAAGCCGTTGCCGCCACGATGCAGGCCGGGCCCACCCGAGTCGGCGATCGTTTCGTACTTGACGATGCGCAGCGGAAAGTACGCTTCGAGGAATTCGTTCGGAACGTTGGTGAACGCCGGCCACAATGAGTGACCATCCGGACCGTCACCGGCCGGACGACCGGGTACCCCGCCGAAGCCGATCTGGTAGAGCTGGTACCACTCGCCTTGGCGGTTGTAGCCCGAGTACATGAAATGCGGGCTGTCGGAGAAACCGGCGGCACACAGCGCATCGGGGGAGCCCTGGCCGAGCAACCCGCTCATGACGTCGAAGATGCGGGCCAACATATGCGTGCGCGAGCTCAATGCCGCGGGCCGGATCGGCTTCAAGATCGAGCCGCGCGGAATGCGCACGTCGACCAGATCGTAGAAACCGTCGTTGAACAGGATCTGCGGGTCGAAGATGTTGATGAAGAACGAGCCGAGGAACATCTTGAACATTTCTTCGTTCAAGAGGAAGTTCACCGAGCTGATCGACTGCGGATCGGTGCCCGCGAAGTCGAAGATCACGCGATCGCCTTCCCGCCATAGGTGGCACGCAATCTTGTACGGGCCCATGCCCATGCCGTCATCGTCGATGTAGTCCTCGAAGTACTGCTTCTTCTCCGGCACGACGATTTTCAGGATCGCGCTCATCGCCTTCTTGTTGCGGTCGAGCATCTCCTGCATGCCGCATACCAGCTGATCGACGCCGAACCGCTCGGCCATCTCGCGGATGCGTCGCTCGGCCATGCGCAGCGCAGCGACGACCGCGTTGAAGTCCGACTTGTTCCACTCGGGCAGCCGGCAATTGCGCAGGATCAAATTCAGGATTTCTGTGTTCAGCTTGCCCTGGCGGTAGATCTTGACCGGGGGAATCTGGATGCCTTCCTCGAATATCTGCGCCGCATCGGTGGGCAGGCTGCCCGGAACCTTGCCGCCGATGTCGGTCATGTGGCCGAACATCGCGCCCCATGCGACGATCCGGCCGTCGATGTAGATCGGCATCAGGGTGAGCCAGTCGTTCAAGTGACTGACCGCGCCATTGCAGCCGTACGGATCGTTGGTGAGGAAGATGTCGCCCTCTTCGATATCGCCCTGGTAGCCCGCGATGAACCCCGAGAAGAACGAGCCGAACTGGCCGACCACCATCTTGCCGTCCGGATTGGCGATCATCGGGAACGCATCGTGTTGCTCGCGGATCCCCGGCGACATCGCGGTACGGAACAGCACCGCGTCCATTTCGGTACGGGCGTTCTTCAAGGCGTTCTCGATAATGTCGAGCGTGATCGGATCGACATCGATCTTGTTGAACGGCCGGGTGTTGGATTGAATGATCGTTGCAGGCATGCGGGTCCCTCGTGCGTCGTTACTTCGCCGGACGAATCAGAATGTTGCCAACCGGGTCTACATCGCCGGCGTACTCCGGCAGGATGAGCGAGGTGGCATCCATTTCGGTGACGATCGCCGGTCCTGCAATGCGATCACCCGCTTTGAGCAGCGCGCGGTCGTAGAGGCGCGCAGGATGATCACGACCCTCGTAGAAGATCGTGGTGTGTTCCCGTACGGCGCCCGACGCATCGCCGTTGCCCTTGGGAAGCGCAACGGCGCGTGCGACGTTTTCGCGACCCCGCACGACCGCGCGCAGGTTGTACAGCTCGCGCTGCGTATCGAGCCGAAAGGTGAACAGTTGCTCGTGCAAGTCGTCGAACCGGCGACCGAGCTCGGACAGGCCGCGGGCGGAGAATTCCTCCGGGGTCATGTCCACCGTCAGTCGCATGCCCTGGCCGGCGTAGCGCAGATCGATCTGGTATTGCGTCGTCTGCTCGCTGCGCGGAACGCCGTCTGCGTCGAGCGACTGCGCCGCCGACGCTGCCAAGTCCTGCAGGATGCCGAGCACTTCGCTATCACTCGTGTCGTCGAAGCGGCGCACATATGTGCGCGAGGCCTCATTGCGCACCCGGGTCGTCGCATCGCCATAGGCACACAGCACCCCAGGCCCGGGCGGAATGATCACCGGCCAGGAGCTCATCAATTTGCCAAGCGCGTTGGCGTGCAGCGGCCCGGCGCCGCCGAAACCGATCAGCGCAAAGTCGCGCGGATCGAATCCCTGTTCCACCGACACCAGTCGCAGCGCGCCGAACATGTTCTCGTTGACGATCTTGACGATGCCTTCGGCGGCTTCCTTGAGCGGCAGGCCGATCGCATCGGCAATGGTCTTGATCGCTTTTTCGGCCGCACCGTAGTGCAACTGCATTTCGCCACCCAGCCGCGACGACGCGGGCAAGTAGCCGAGCACGACGTTCGCATCGGTCACGGTCGGCTTGGTACCGCCCTTGCCATAGGCGGCCGGACCCGGCTTGGCGCCTGCGCTCTGCGGGCCGACCCGCAGTGCCTTGGTCAGCTCGGGCACATAGGCTATCGAGCCGCCACCCGCGCCAACCGTGCGTACGTCGACTGACGGGGCCCGCACCGTCACATGGGCCACGCGTGTTTCACGTCGGGTTTGAGCGACGCCGTCCTGGATGAGCGCCACATCCGTGGACGTGCCGCCCATATCGAATGTCAGCATGTTCTTGAAGCCGGCCTGCTTAGCCGTCCAGATCGCGCCCGACACACCGCCCGCCGGGCCGCTCATCAACAGATTGACCGGCAACGCTTTGGCGGCCGCCTCCGAGGACAGGCCGCCGTCCGAGCGCAGGATGTGCAACTGCACCCCACGCATACGCCGGTTCAGCTCGTTGTACAGATTCTCGATGTACTTCGAGACGACCGGACGGATGTACGAGTTCACGACGGTGGTCTCGGTGCGCTCGTACTCATACATTTCCGGCACGATTTCGGACGAGATCGACACCGGCACACCGGGCAGGATCTGCTCTGCGATCGCGCGGATCTTCTGTTCGTGAACGCCATTGGTATACGCGTTCATCAACGACACGGTCAGCGCCTCGACGCCCTGGCCCGCGAGCGTTGCCAAGTCTTTGCGCAGCTTCGCCTCATCGAGCGGCTGGACGATTTCGCCCTTGGCACCCATGCGTTCGTCGGCTTCGATCGTCAGCTCCAGCGGCGCCAGCGGATCAGTCTTGTTGAAGATGACCCAGCCGCCCAACCCACCCGGAACGTAGGACCGCGCGATTTGCAAGGTCTGCTTGTATCCCTTGGTCGTCACGAGGCCGACCCGCGCCCCGGAGTTGGTGAGCACCGTGTTCGTTGCCACGGTCGTGCCGTGCATGACCTGACCGATTGCGGTCGGCTCGATGCCGGCCACCTTGCATACTTTTTCGACGCCATCGAGCACCCCGATCGAGGAATCATCAGGGGTCGATGGCACCTTGGCCGAGAAGGTCCGGCCGCTGGCCTGCTCGATCAGCAGCAGATCGGTGAACGTTCCACCCACGTCGACACCCAGCATCCAACCGCCCGCCGGTTCTCCAGTGCGGCGCGGCAGTTCCCCGGACATCGGTGAGGTGGTTCGCAGTGCGGGGCGCGGCGTCACAGGTGCTGATGGAGGCAGTCGCGTATCGCGCGCGGCCGGTGCCTTCGCGTCGCGAGCGACAGGCGCCTCAACCGCGGAACGCAACGGCGCATACGGTTGCGCCGTTACTCGCTGAGCCCGCGCCGGCTGATTGGTGCTGCCGCTTGTGCTCTCGTATCTGCGGCCGGTCACGGGCGATGCGATTGTGGGCAACGGGGCAATGAACGGCGGTTTCGTCGCCGGCGTTGGCGCGATGGTTGGCGACCTGCCATTGGTCCCGAGGCCATTGGTCGCGGAGCCATCAGACGCGGGCCGCGACCGCACCGGTTCGTGCGCCCGGCTTTTGTCGTTGGTGCTTGTGTCATCGCCACCCAGACGGCGAAACTCGTCTTTCAGCGCCTTCAGCTCCTCGTCGAACCAGCTCTTTCCGCTGTCGCGATCGTCGCTCATGCGTTTGCTCTCGCCCGAGTGTTCGGAATTTTGCTCAGCGGTTCATTGCGCGCGTGCCAGGCTTCGATCCATGCAATCACGCTGTCGGTGTTGGTGATGTCGCAATAGCGCCGGCCGACGTCGCGCAGATTGTCTTGATGCGGCCGCTCGTCCTGATCGCCGACTGCGTCTTCCGGAACAATCGTGCGAAAACCATTCTGGAAACTGTCGACGATTGACGCGCGCACACAACCGGAGGTCACACAGCCTACGACGATCATCGTGTCCACCTGTTGGCGCACCATGTACGCAACGATTGGGGTCTGGAAAAAGATCGATGCACCGGTCTTGCATAAGCGCACGTCGTAGGCAGGATCGTAGATGCGCGGATCGAGCTCGGTCGCCCGGTGGCCGTGAATCAGCTGTTCATCGAGGGTACCGATCTTCCAGTACGGCATGTCTTCCTTGGAGGAGTAGGCGGTATAGCAGCTCGCGATCGGTACGCCGCAGCGCCGTGCTACATCGAGTAAGCGGGCGGTGTTGTTGACCGCCCGTTCGATCATCGGCGCCCCACCCAGCGGAAATGCGGGGTCGGTGAAGGCCAATTGAAAGTCCACCACGGCGATGCCGGGCTTGCGGCCGTAGCCAATCTCGCGCGCCCCATAGTTGCGTTGCTGATAAATCGCGTCGGATGTATCGTTCATGTTCGCCCCTTCGAGAATTGCCGTCCAACTATCATAGCCCGATAAGGCCGGACCGCGTCTCGCGCAGGGTGCCAATAGGAGCAACGTGGACAGCAGATCAGTCGCTTTTCTGGAGGTCATGGCGGGCATCGGCGTCCTCGGCCTGGTGGCCTTCCTGATCCTTCTCGTCGCGCGCCCGGCGGTGGTCTCCCAAGCCGCCGGCGGTGCGGCGCGCGATCGGCCGCATTGGGTCGGATTCCTGCTGGCCGCCGCTGCGATACTGGTTCTCGTTATTCTGATCTTGTGGCAACTTGGGCCCTGGACCGGTACTGGAGACGCTGCAACGGAGGGCAACGGCGATGACCGGGGCCTGACGTTTCTCGTGGTGATGATGATCATCGGTGGCGCCGGCCTGATCCTCTTTCTGATCGCCATGTTCTGGCGCGCCGCGCGGCAAAGTAGCAACCCGGATGCCGCGGGGCCTTCAAGGCACGAAGCCGTAAGCGCTGCGGCATCGCCGGTACCGAACGTTCAAGCCAGCCACGAAACGCCGTCGGCGACCCGCCTGCTGGGACTGCTCGGCTTCGGGATCGCCTACCTCGTCGTGAACTGGTCGTCCGTGCCGCATGTGCAGCAGTATCAGATGATGCTGCACTTGATCTATCCGACGGGTTTTATCGTCGCCCTGGTGATGTTGTTCGACAAAGCGAGCCGCGCTTGGCATGTCAAACCGCCCGGCGAGACCCTGCGCGAATGGCTATATTGCGACGCGCTCCTCGTGCTGTACTTGTTCGGTTATCTGAACCTGCTATCGGTGGGCGCGAAGGAAGGCGCAGGCGATGCCTATCGGGGTATGTTCTGGGATTTCCTGCATGTGGCGGGCCTGCTGCTGGTGGTCTGGATCGTGGACCGCAAGACATGGCGCTCGCGCATCCTGTTGGCAAACGCGTGGCTGATCCTCTTGCCGCTCCTGCTCTTGATCTGGCGCAATGCGCATGAGATCGTGCTGGCCGAGCAAACGACTTGGTGGGGTACCATCTGGCCGTTCTTTTTTCTGGCGCTCGCGTTCTTCGTACTGGAGTTGATCGTCTTGATCGCCAACCGGAACAACGCCGGCATCGGTGTCGCCAAGGATCTTATTTTCATGATCCTATACGTCATCTTCTTGATCGCAGGACGGCCGGCCGAAGTCACATGATCCTCAACGCCAGCAGAAGGAGCGAGCAAGAGCCATGATGAACACTTGGCAATGGTTTTGGACCCTGGTAGGTCTGCTGGTCTACATTCTGGCGTTGGTGTTTCTGTATTTCTATGAGCCGTTCGCCGAGCTGTTCAATCTCGTCGTGAACGGCCTGAGCTACAGTAATGCCATCTTCTGGGCCGGCGTGATCATCGGCATCGTCGGCTTTTGCTGGTTCCACTGGCGCGCCTACCGCCTGCACATCGTGAAGCAGCGCAGCATCGAGCGCATGGTGTTCAGCTCGCTCACCGGTTCGACCTTTACCGCCATCCTGCTGAGCGCCAGCGCCGCGTTACAGTCGGTGCAACTGCTGGCGGTGCATCTGCTCCAGCCGGGCTATGCGTTGGACGCGGCGTTCGGAAAGCGCTTGATCGCACTGATTGCGCTGCTCATCTTAACCGGGCTGTTCTGCATTCTTTTTTGGTTGCTGAAGAGCGTGCTAGGCCCTGGGTCGGCAATGTCGATCGAACGCGCCGCGACCGCGAGGCGAGCTTGACCCAAGTAGCGCCCCTTGTCGATGATCGTGCGCCCACGACTGATGACGCCAGCGCTTGCCGTACGCCCGAGTTTCCGCTTAAGCTGTAATTGGACAAGCCGTTTGGCTTTGCCCGCCAGCAAAAGCAGGACTGAGTTGTCTCGAAAATTCTGGCCGCATGCGCCGGTGCGCAATGAGTCAACCAACCAGGAACCGCCAGGCGGAACCGCAATGAAAGGAGCACGAAATGGCTGAAGAAGAGAACACCACTTCCACAGGTAAAGGCGTGACGCGGCGGCAATTCGTGGCGGGTGCGGCCGGGGCCGCAACGGTGGGAGCGATTACCGGGTTTCCTGCAATCGTGCGCGCCGCGGAGCCGATCCGCACGATTGGCTTGGGCGTGAGCATTATCAACGAGATCCAGGGTAAAGCCTCCAAAGACCTGCGCTATGCAGTGCGCGGCCAAGCGCTCAGTTACCCCGGGTTGTTCAGCAAATCCCTGAATCAGAATGATCAATACGAAGTGTCCGAGTGCTACTTCGACATGTTCGATGTGATGGTGCCGGCCGGCGTGTTTCAACCCATCGATACCAAGCGGATCAAGGCGTGGGACAAGGTGTCGAACCTGACCAAGACCGGTAAGCTGACCGAGGGGTCATCGGTCGGCCAGGGTGATGCACCGTTCCTCAAACTGTGGGTCGATCAGAAAGGCAAGCCGACGAAGGGCCCGTCCCAGTACGTCTCCGCCGTGCCCAGCTGGCACAACGCCGACTCGCTCGGCTACATCCCGAAAGAGACGCGTCGCGAAATCACGAGCTGGGCCGAGCTCTTCAGCAAAGACTTCAAGGGCCGCGTAGCGTTGATCAATGTGCCGCAGGTCGGCGCTATGGACGCTGCCATGGGTGTCGAGGCATTGGGTCTGAAGAAGTTCGTCGACAAGGGCAACATGACCCGCCCGGAGATTGATTTTCTCGTCGACTTTCTGATCACGAAGAAGAAGGAAGGCCATTTCCGCGCCTTTTGGGAATCGTTCGGCCAGTCGGTCAACTTGATGACCAGCGGCGAGGTGGTACTCCAGTCGATGTGGTCACCGGCCGTAACCGCGGTCAATGCCGAAGGCGTGAAGTGCACCTATGCCTCGCCCAAGGAGGGCATGCGCGGCTGGCATGGCGCGCTCGCGATTTCCGCCAAGGCCCGCGGGCCGATGTTGGACCAGGCCTACGAGTACATCAACTGGTGGCTGAGCGGCTGGCCGGGTGCGTTCGTGGCGCGCCAGGGCTACTACATGTCCACCCCGCAAAGCACCAAGGCGGCGCTACCCGCGGTCGAATGGGATTTCTGGTACGAAGGCAAACCGGCCGCGAGAAACCTGTCCGATCCGTTCGGCAACCACCTGATCGACAAAGGCACGGTTCGCGACGGCGGATCGTACGAGCAGCGCTTCAAAAACATCGCGGTCTGGAATTCGCTGATGGACGAGAACGACTACCTGGTCAAGCGCTGGACCGAGTTCCTGAACGCCTAACACCGTCATGCAAGCCACTCGGGACCGGTATGGGTGGTCATACCGGCCCCGAGGTTTGATTTGGGGCGCAGTGACCCGCAGTGACTGAATGAGCGAAATCAGCAACCGCGTCCACCCCGGCTTGATCGGCACGCAGCCGGCGCCCGACGAAGCCGCGGTGCGCGCCAAGGTGGTCCGACCCGAGAAGGGCTTCTCGACCGGCTGGTTGATCGCCCCGGCAACGGCCTGGTTGGTATTGTTCCTGGTGGTGCCGCTCGCTTCGATCATCGTGTTCAGCTTCTGGTCGATCACCGATCGCGGCATGGTCCCCGATCTGACATTGAAATACTACGGCGACTATTTCCATGTCAGCGGGTTCTTCGAACCTGAAGCCAAGCAATTCATGCAGCCGAGCGTTTTTCTGCGCGCCTTGGGCTCGACCATCTATTACACATTGCTCGTGATGGTGCTCTGCCTGCTGATCGGCTATCCGATCGCGTATTTTCTGGCGATGCAAGTGCAGGATTTCAAATGGCAGCTCGCGTTGTTTCTGCTCTGCATGGTGCCGTTCTGGACGAGCTACCTGATTCGGGCGGTCGCGTGGCTGCCGATGCTGGGCAGGCAGGGGCTGATCAATCAGGTACTGATGGGGATCGGGATTCTCGACGAGCCGGCGAGCTTCCTGCTTTATTCCGAGTTCGGCTATGTGACCGCGCTGGTGCAGCTTTACGTAGTGTTAGGCATCGGGCCGATTTTCTTTTCGCTGGCGAAGATACCCAAGGAAATCATCGAAGCGGCGATCGATATGGGCGCCACGCCGTTTCAAATCTTCCGCGAAATCATCGTGCCGATGTCGCTGCCGGGCGTCGCCATCGGCATGATTTTCATCTTCGTAGTAGTGATGGGTGAGTTCGCGACCGCGGTGGTGGTATACGGCGGCAAGACCAGTACCGCCGGCACCGTCATCTTGAGCTACTACGGCACCGCGAACTATCCGTTCGCGGCGGTCAACGCGTTGATGCTCATGGTGGCGATGGTGGTGGGCATCATCGTCATTCTGCGGCTGGTCGACATTCGCAAGGAGCTCTAGACGATGGCGCGCTGGACACCAGAGAGGCGCCGCAAGCTGCGTGTGAAGACCGGGTTCTCGGTCTACTTCCTCGTATTCCTGGTTTTCATCTACGGTCCGATGTTCGCGATGTTCATCCTCTCGTTCCAGGGACCGCGCGGCGGCACGAGCTTCCCGATGCGGGGCTGGAGCATGCATTGGTGGAGCAGGCTGCTCGAGCCGTCCACGGTCGGTGATCTGCAAGGTGCCATGGGCCGGTCGATCGTCCTCGCGCTGATGGTGATGGTGATTACCGCAGTGCTGTCGACGATGCTGGCGATGGCGTTTCGCAAGTCGTTCCGGTTTTCCAACGCGCTGTTCTATACGGTCCTCGCCGGTCTGATGGTACCCGGCGTGCTGCTCAGCCTGGGGCTCGCCACCTTGATGCGCCAGATCGGTCTGTCGCCCAATTGGTACACGTCTGCGCTGGCAGTGCACGTGGTGTGGGCGCTGCCCTTTGGTTATCTGGTGATGATGGCAGTGTTCAACCGGTTCGATGCAAGGCTGGAAGAAGCGGCACGCGACATGGGTGCCAGCGAATGGCTGGTGTTCAAAGAGATCACGTTTCCCCTGATACTGCCTGGCATCGTCGCGGCGGGGCTGTTCGGGTTCACGTTGTCCTACGACGAGTTTGCGCGCACGACACTACTGTCCGGGGAGTTCAATACGCTGCCGTTGGACATCAACGCGTCAATGTCACAACGGGTTCGACCGACGTTGTTCGCGCTAGGAACGCTGTCGACGCTATTTTCGTTGTTGATGATCGGGCTGTTCCTGGTCATCTATACGATCCTGATGCGGCGATTGCGATAGTCCTGGCGCATTGGCGCCCGGACGCTTGCGCCAATGCTGTCACTTCGATCCCCTCAGCAACGCCGGGAAGTCGAGCGAGCAATTGCGGAGGGTGCTCGCCAGTATCTGAAGGCCGGAAGGGTTTCGGTTCCCGCGCCAATGACGCTTGTGGTCGCATGCAAGAATTGAAAACTCCGCAGGCGCTGCCGCGACAAAACCAATCTCCACAATGGGCGCTCACGCGGTGGGTTGCCGGCCGCGGTTCAACACTCGCGCTGGGCCACCCCAACACGCCGTGCCCAAGCTTGCCACTTTGCATCTACGGTTTGATTGCTAGCCCGTCTTCACCAACTCGCCCTCGGATTCTGCCATTTTCGCGCTCAGCGCCGAGCTAACTGATTGAAGTAGCAAGGAGTCGATTGCCCAAGTAGCGTGTAGTGCCGACCGTGGTCGTTGCGCCATGGAATTGGCATGGCGATCCTTCGGGCATGTTCTTGCGATCCAAGACCCGGAAGAAAGACGGCAAGGTCCACCGCACCTTCAGCGTGGTGGAGAGTCGCCGCTTGCGAGATGGTCGAGTCGCGCAACGACACGTGCTGTACCTGGGGGAGATCAACGACGCGCAGCATCTTGCCTGGTGCAAGACGATTGAAGTGGTTGAGGGGGCAGCCGGCAGGACTTGGCAGATGGCGATCTTTCCCGAAGATCGCCTCGCTCCGCCCATGCAGTGCGAAGTTGCACAGGTGCGCTTGAAAGACATGCGCTTGGAGCGGCCGCGGCAATGGGGTGCGTGCTGGTTGGCGCTGGCGTTGTGGGAACAACTCGATCTGGACCCATTCTGGGGACGGCGGCTTGTGCCCAGTCGCGAAGGGACGCGATGGTTAAATGTACTGAAGACCTTGGTGGTGTACCGCTTGATCGAAA
>JANMUI010000461.1:0-4723 GCA_031391405.1 Betaproteobacteria bacterium | reverse complement strand
ATTGGGAAGCCGCTGTTCGTTGCGGCCGGGATCGAATAGCGGCAAGAATTGCTCACGAACAAACGCTTGCCAACGGTTCGGTATGGGACATGGTGCTCTTGCACGATGCCGCGCAGAATTATCAGTATGTCGCCGATGGCGCGAACGGACACATATACGTCTTGCGACGCACCGTCGGCAATCTGCTTGGCAACTTCGGGCGCACGGGCCGTATGGCCGGAGAGTGGAGACTTCAAGTGGGTGCACAACATCGCCATCGACCGGCAGGGTAATCTCTATACTTCCGAAGTCGGCTTCGGTCGGCGGATGCAAAAATTCCAACTTCGGGGCGCAGCGTTCTAGCCGGCATTTCAAATTTGGATCGCTTCCTACACGACAAGCGGATTCCCCATGCCTACCAAACTCCCACAAGATCCCCGCAAGGCGCTGATCGACGCTCTGCTGCTCAAGCTCCCTGGCGTCAGCGGCCGGAAAATCAACGGCCTCGACGCGTACTTCGTGAGCGACAAGATGTTCGCCTGCATCAGCGGCAATGGCATTGGGCTACGCCTGCCTGCCGCCACCGCGACCGAGCTGCATTTCTCGCGAGCCAATGTCGGCCCGTTTCAGCCTGCGGGGTTGGCAAGCTCCCGGGAATGGATTCAGATCGACCGCGCCGACGCCAGCGAGTACGAGAAGGATATCGAGCTGTTCGAGGCGTCCCGCGAGTTCGTAAAGACGGGGCGCGCAAGGTAGGCCAACAGTGTTGCGTTGGTGTGCGCGGAGGAGCGGATTCTCGGGCGATCCACAATGCACGCAATGTCTACTGGACCGTGAGGCGGGCCGGATTCGACTGGACGCCTTCGGTATTGTTCTGATCGTAGGCGCTCACCGAAAAATAGTAGGTGCCCGGCGGCAAGCCGGGCACAACAAAGCGCTTCGCACTCGGGTCAGGTACGCTTAATTTCTTTGAATAATTGCCTGCCGCGGAGCCGTAGTAGATATTGAATCCAGCGAGGTCTGTAAGGGTACTGCCGTCCGCGTTTTTATCGGGCGGCTGCCACGTCAGGGTGACGGAATTTTTGGGTTCATCGGCGTCTGTCGATGCGGTGGAATTCGAGGAATTGTTGGCTCCCGAATCCGATCCCCCGCTCGATCCCAAGCAGCCAGTGAGCGTTGCGACACTCGTCAGCATGAGAATTGAGGTCGTCCAGGCACGCAGACGCGGCCACCGTAGCGATGGGTCGCCCAAAGCGTGTCCGAGATAAATGCTCGATGTCATGATTGCTCCTGTCTTTGATTCCAACCGGATCGAAGATCGGGTCAGTGTTTACGGCGCGATTGCCGGTTGCCCTGAGGGATCCAGCGGGCATGGATTTGGCGAGCCGGCGGGAACCACGTCTGCGTCTGGATGAGGCGCGAACCGCGAATATCGTGTGGGAATTCAACGATACGGATGCGGGTTGACGAGCGTTCGGTAGTTACTCTAGCAATGCACCGTTAGACGAACAACGATGTTCCGCCGAAAGGTGGATGTCGATACGCGTACGGTGTGGCGCTCGACCAGGGATCGACTGGAGCCGACGAACGGACTCAAGCGTCGGCGGTTTGAAATTCGGGCTTCGCGAGCGCGCAGATGACACGCATCGGTGAGGGGGGCTCGGCGACCGGGCGCGTGAGAGCCAATGCGACGAGGCTTAACTTGCCTTGATCGCCTCGCTCGAGGTGAGCTCGCGGATCACCGCGCGCGTTCTTGCATCGGCTTGCTCCCCGACCTGGACATGGCGCACCTTCTCCCAATAGCGATGTACGTCCGCCATGATCTCCGCGTCGGGCCGTTCGATGTCGATATCGATGCCGATCGGTACCCATGAAGGCAAGCCGGTCAGCCAGAACAGCTCTGTGGTGTTGCCCTCGGGATCATCGAAATAGCAACCGATCGCGCTCACATGCGTCACGACCCGGTGGATCCGGTATTTCTCGGAAAGGAGCCGGCGACGGTATTCACGCAGGTCATTCAACGTCGGCACGCGCATCGAAATCTGATTGATCAGGTGCGGATCCTCGGCCGATGGACGCCCAAGCATCATCACGATCTCATGGTCGGAACGGCTCGGATCACTGCTGAAGAACGCGCTCGAATCGTTCGTCTTGGTGAGCGTCATGCCGATGAAATCGCGGTAGAACGCCGACATCCGCGCGAGGTCCCTCACGTAAATGCCCACATGCCCAAGTCCCACCACACGCATCGGCATCCTGACCTCCATCTCAATTGAACGGCCTGCAGAAAATTATATCGGGGAATCCCCAAGCACAGATCGCGATTATGAGCGGAAAACGCGCGTTGCCATTGCGGCGAAGATCGCCTTGACGAATCGCTCCTGTTTCGTTTGCCGGACGCGATCGACGGATCCCTGTGCGATCATTCGTACGGAGAGGGTGTCAAGGCGCCGGTTACTTCGGACCTTGTGCGCGACCTCAATTCCAAACAGCAAGGAGTCGGCAATGCGCTTTTCCATCGCGGTCGTCGCAGTCGTGTGTTCGTTGCTGCACGCCGGGAACGGCGCGATCGCGCAGGAGTATCCGGTCAAGCCCGTGCGTATCATCGTGCCGTATGCGCCCGGTGGCGTCACCGACAACAGTGTGCGCGCGATCGTTGAAAAGCTGGGTGCGCGACTCGGCCAGCAGGTGAATGTGGACAATCGGCCCGGCGCCGGCGGCAACCTCGGTACCCAGCTTGCGGCGCAGGCGGCGCCTGACGGCTACACGCTGTTGCTTGGGTTCGATGGCAATTTCTGCGTGAGCCCGCATACCTTCAAGAGCCTGCCGTTCGACCCGATCCGCGACTTCGCGCCGGTGACCAAGCTCGGTGATGCGACCATCATTCTGGTCGCGCATCCGAGTGTGCAGGCCAACACGCTGCCCGAGCTGATCGCACTCTCGAAGCAGAAGCCCGGCACCTTGTCGTTCGGGAGTGCAGGCAACGGTCAGACCTCGCATGTGGTCGGCGAGCTGCTCAACTTCGAAACCGGCCTCGACATGCTGCATATCCCGTACAAAGGTGGCGGCCCGGCACTGGCGGATCTGATCGGCGGGCAGATTCCCCTCGTGATGTCCTACATCTCCGGCGCCGCGCCATACGTCAAGCAGGGGCGTGCAAAGGCCATCGGCGTTGCCTCGGCAAAGCGCGATCCGGCAATGCCCGACGTCCCAACGTTCCTCGAGATGGGCACGAAAGTGGATGCGACGTCGTGGGTGGGGATCCTCGCGCCGGCAAAAACGCCCCGAGCAATCCTGGATCGCCTGCAACGCGAGATCGCCGCGGTGTTGCAGGATGCGGATGTGCGCACACGCTACGCTGCGCTTGGAATGAATCCGATCGGCAATTCTCCCGATGAGTTCGGCGCACAGATTCGCGCGGACTTCGCGAAGTGGGAGCCGGTGGTAAAGCGGGCGCAGATCCGGGCGGAGTAATCACGCAGCGTTGATGCGAAATTTTGTAGAGGGCACTCGACCATGAAACGCTTGTTGCTTGCACTGATGAGTGCGGTTGCAATGCCCGCCTTTGGGCAACCGACGGCGACAGGTCAGGCTTTCCCCTCGAAGCCATTCCGGTTCGTCGTGCCTTTTTCCGCCGGATCGGCAACGGATACTGCATCTCGCTACATCGGCCAGAAGCTGACCGATGCTACCGGCCAGGCAGTGATCGTCGATAACCGGCCTGGTGGCAACGGAATCATCGGTGTCATGGCAGCGAAGGCCGCCCCCGCCGATGGCTACACCGTGCTGATGTCGGCGATTACCACGCACGCGGGCAATCCGAGCCTGATCAAGAATCTTCCATACGATGCGGTTAAGGATTTCACCGCACTCACCGGATTGATTCGTGGCGCGTTGGTGATGGTGGTGAATCCCGCGCTGCCGTTCCATTCCGTGGGGGATGTCGTTGCAGCCGCCAGGAAAGAGCCGGGCAAGCTCACCTTCGCCAGTGGAAACTTTTCCACGCGCGGCGGGGCCGAGCTCTTCAAGATGATCGCGGGCATCGATCTCGTGCATGTGCCGTACAAAGGCGTACCGCCCGCTCTCACCGACATCGTCGCGGGTCGCGTCGACATGGCGTTCCCCGATATGGTCGTTGCGATGCCGCTGGTTCGTGCCGGACGATTGCGCGCGCTCGCGGTGTCATCCGCCACACGCTCAGCGATTGCGCCCGAGCTGCCGACGATCGCGGAAGCGGGTCTTCCCGGCTATGCGGTGACCGGTTGGATTGCCGCATGGTTGCCCGCGGGTGTGCCCGCGGATGTCGTGGCGCGGCTGAACAAGCATTTCGTCGACATCATGAATAGCAAGGAAACGCGCGAATACTTCGCGCGCGACGGTTGGGAATCGTTTGCGGGGCCGCCCGAGTCGCTCGTGGAATGGCAGCGGTCGGAAACCGAGAAGTGGGCGCGCATCATCGAGGCAGGCAAGATACAGGCGGAGTGAAAGTGTTTTCGATCGCCGCATTAGCACCGAATAATTCTTCAGCACGAAAGTAATAATAGGGGACAAGCAAAACAATAGAACAATCGGGGACAGGCCACGCTTTACACTGGAAAACTTGGCCTGTCCCGAATGGCACTCACTTAAGGGTACCTCTAGAAATTCAAATTTTCCGTTATTCCCGCGAAGCTTGTCCCCGAATGAGATTGTCGGGGACAAGCTTCGCGGGAATGACGATTTTTTAGAGGCGCCCTTAAGCGGG
>JANMUI010000437.1:0-3601 GCA_031391405.1 Betaproteobacteria bacterium | reverse complement strand
GCATGATCGTTCGGGTGCAGCCGCCGAACACGAGTTCCCGCATCCGCGCGTGCCCATAGGCACCCATGACGATCAAGTCGACCTCAAGGTCCGCCGCGCGAGAGAGGAGAAACTCGCCGACGCCGATGTCGATGCCTTGGTGCGCGGACACCTCCGCATGCACCTTGTGGCGTGCCAGATAGAGCGCGAGGTCAGCCCCCGGCACCGCGCCATGACCGAATGCACTTGGCTTGGCGTTCACCGTGATGACCGTGACCTTGCCGGCTTGCTCCAACAACGGCATGGCGGCGGTCACTGCGCGCGTGGCCGGCGCACCCGCATCCCAACAGACGAGAATGTGCTTGCCAACGCTGGTGAAAGACCCTGCGTAGGGAACGATCAATACCGGGCGGCTTGCCGTCACTGCAACCACCTCAGGGAAGTCGGGTCGAACGGTTCCCGTGTCATCATCAGGATCGCGCTGTCCGACCACGACAATGTCGGCATAACGCGCGTGTACCGGGATCACATCCTGAACATCCCCCCGAACCGCGCGCCAATCGCTCGACGTCAAGCCGTGCCGGCGCATCGTCTCGGCGAACTCGGCCGCGATTTTCTCGACTCTCATGCCCTCGCGTTTCACCTGCTGGTCGAGGAACTCCTGTCCTAGCTCGGCCCTCGCCGTACCCGGGACGTGCAACGACGGGATCACATGCAATCCGGTGAGATGAGCGTTCCACGAGAATGCGAGCCGTGCGGCGAGCTCGACCCTTACGGGTGAGCGTTTGTCGTGGTCAACGTGAACGAGAAGGCTGGTGTATGTCATTGATGATTCCTTTCATGCGAAGAACCCGCTCCTGTCGGACCAGGTTGCATTCGATCATAGGCAACGCACGCGCCGCGCGTTTGCGCTAGGTCAAGCGCAAGGCACGATCAGATCACAGGGCGTTCGCCCCACGATCTACAACGCGTCCAGCACCTGCTTGAGCCGCTCGCGCACTTCGCCCGCCAGGGGCGCGATTTCCGGGCGATTGACGAGTCCGAGGATCGCGCTCGGATCCATGAATTCGACCCATGTCTGGCCGGCGGCGTCCTTGCGCACCACGACATTGCACGGGAGCAGCGCCCCGATCTGCGGCTCGACCGTCAACGCCTTGATCGCGAACTGCGGGTTGCAGGCGCCAAGAATGCAATAGGGCGGCATGTCCACGTCGATCTTCTTTTTCATCGTGGCGGCCACATCGATTTCGGTGAGCACGCCGAAACCGACCTTGGCCAGCTCTGCGGTGACCTTTGTTCTCGCTTCCTCGTAGCCGAGCCCCACTTTCTTACCGAACGCATAGCTGCTCATTCGCTTCCCCTTTCGTCAATTCAAGCGTCCGCTCCAATGCAGCGATACGCTCAATGGTGGCCAATACCGCGTCCGGGTTCAGACTGATGGAATCGATGGCCTCGCGCACCAGGAACTCCGCGAAATCCGCATAGTCCGATGGTGCTTGCCCGCAGATGCCGATGTGCCGGTGATTGCGATGTGCACCTTGAATTGCCATGCTGATCATCTTGAGAACGCCTTCATCGCGCTCGTCGTAGTCGAACGCAACGATCTCCGAATCGCGGTCCACGCCCAAGGTGAGCTGCGTCAAATCGTTGGAACCGATCGAGAACCCGTCGAAGTGTTCGGCGAAGCGATCGACCAGGATCACGTTGTTCGGGATCTCGCACATCATGTACAACGCGAGGCCGTGTTCGCCGCGCCGCAAGCCGAATTTCGCCATCTGCGCAATGACCTGTACCGCTTCGGCCACGCGGCGGCAGAACGGGATCATGACGATGACGTTGGTCAAGCCCATGTTTTCGCGGACCCGCTTGATGGCGGCGCACTCCAGCGCGAAGCCGTCGACATAAGCTGGATGCGCATAGCGCGCCGCGCCGCGAAAGCCGATCATCGGGTTCTCTTCGGCGGGCTCGAACGGCGCCCCGCCCAGCAGGTGCGCATACTCATTGGTCTTGAAATCGGACAGTCGAACGATGACCGGCTTCGGATAGAAAGCCGCGGCGATGGTGCCGATCCCTTCGGCCAACCGTTCCACGAAAAAATCGGAGGGATTAGCGTAGCCTTTCGTGAGCGTTTCCAGCTGGCTGCGCACGACCGGATCGTCAATGCGCTCCGGATGCACCAGTGCGAGAGGATGGACCTTGATCCAATCGCTGATGATGAATTCCATGCGCGCAAGCCCAACGCCGTCGTTCGGGAGAAAGCTCGTGCGAAACGCGAGGCCCGGGTTGCCGATGTTCACCATGATCTTCGTCTTGGGACGCGCCGCCGCCGTCGCATCGATCGTGGTCGACTCGAACGGCACACGACCTTTGTAGACTGCGCCGACATCGCCCTCGGCACAGGAGACCGTCACTTCGTCGCCGGTCGCGAACGTTTCGGTCGCATTGACGGTGCCGACAACGGCAGGCACGCCAAGCTCACGCGCGAGGATCGCCGCATGGCACGTCCGGCCGCCCCGGTTCGTCACGATCGCGCTCGCGGCCTGCATCACCGTTCCCCAATCGGGCGTGGTCGTATCGGCGACCAGCACCTCGCCAGGCTGAAAGGTCGAAAGCTCGGATACGTCGCGGATCACGCGGACCGGTCCGGCGGCGATACGCTGGCCGATCGCATGCCCGCTGATCACAGGCTTCGCCTTGCCCGTCATGCGGTACAAATCGAAGACTGCGACCGGCTTTCGCGATGCAACGGTTTCGGGCCGCGCCTGTACCACATAGAGCTTGCCGTCTTCGCCGTCCTTCGCCCATTCGGCATCGATCGGCCGGGGCTCACCTGCCAAGGCACTGTAATGCCGTTCGATCGCGACCGCATACTCGGCGAGTGCAACTACCTCTTCATCGATCAGGCAGAAACCGCTCTGTTCCGCCTCGCTCGTTGGAATGGTACGAACCCGGCGCTCGCCGTCATCAAGAATCATCTTGACCGCTTTGCTGCCGCGCGTGCGCCTCAACACCGTTCGATGGCCGGTGGCCAAGGTCGGCTTGAACACGAAGAACTCGTCCGGATCGACAGCACCCTGCACGATCGTCTCACCGAGCCCGTAGGTGCCGGTGACCAGCACGACATCGCGAAAACCCGTCTCCGTATCGAGCGAAAACATCACCCCGCTCGCGCCGGTGTCGGCGCGAACCAGCTTCATCACACCCACGGACAGCAATACCTTGAAGTGGTCGAACCCATTATTGATCCGGTAGCGGATCGCACGATCGGTGAACAGGCTTGCATAGCACCGCTTCACGGCCTCCAGCAGCTCGGCATCACCCTGCACGTTGAGAAAGCTCTCATGCTGTCCGGCAAAGCTCGCGGTTGGCAGGTCTTCCGCCGTTGCCGAGCTGCGCACAGCGAGCGAAAGGCGCGGCCCGTATTCGTTGCGCAGGCGCCGGTATGCGTCGAGTATCTCGTTCGCGAGATCACCCGGAAGGGCCGCGTCATGGATGATCCCGTACTTGATGACCTCCGCGAGGCCCGCGCGAAGTTCGCGCCCAGGCAGGGAGTCCAGGGTGTCGACGTCGCACACGACGAGCTTTGGCTGGTAAAACGCGCCGACCAGGTTTTTTCCGCTGG
>JANMUI010000405.1:0-10354 GCA_031391405.1 Betaproteobacteria bacterium | reverse complement strand
AATCGGCGCCCGATGGCTACGTGTTGCTCGCACACTCAAGCACCTATGCGGTGAGTCCCGCACTCGACGCAAGCCTTCCCTATGATCCCGCCAAGGACCTCGTGGAGCTTGCGCCGATTGGGACCCAGCCGTACGTCCTGGTGGTCGGCCCATCGTCCGGATTCAAGAACCTTGCTGACCTGACTGCTGCCGCGAAACAAAAGCCAGGCGAGACTAATTTCGGATCGGCCGGTCTGGGGAGCAGTACGCATCTCGTCGCCGAAAAATTCCGGACTGCCGCAGGCATCGATGTGGTGCATGTTCCGTATAAGAACCTTGTCGATGCGAATACGGATACGACAACGGGGCGTATTGCCTTCTGGTTTCCACCGATGGGCCTGGCGTTACCACTTGTACGAGGCGGCAAGCTCTTGGCGCTCGGCGTGACCAGTGCACAGCGCTCGGCCCACCTTCCTCAGGTGCCGACGTTATCCGAGGCGGCGATCGCCGGTATCGAAGACACTAATTGGTTCGGGATGTGGGCACCGGGACGAATGCCCGCGGAGCTGGTCAGCAAGATCGCAAATGACGTAACGGCTGCGGTTGCGGCAGCGGAGGTGCGGGAGCGTCTCTCAAGCAGCGGAACTGACCCGTTGAGCATGACGCAGCCCGAGTTCGCGCGCTTCGTGCGCGCCGAGATTGAGACTGCGGCACGGGTGGTCAAGTCCGCAGGAATCAGGCCGGAGTAATCGTCCAAGCGCATCGTTACACTGACGATCTCACGGCCGCTTTCAATCAACTCGCCAACAATCCGCAACTCGGCACGTTGCATAGATCGCTTTGCCTCTGGCGATTGACCGTTCGCCCTGAGCCCTTCGACAAGCTCAGGACAGGCCGGCCGAAGGGTGAGTAGCAGAGAATCAGTGAGCGGACCATCACGCGCTGTCGACGCGCCTGCGTTGCCCTTCGACCGGCCTGTCCTGAGCTTGTCGAAGGGCTCAGGGCGAACGGAGGGTCGAGCGCAGATTGGTTAAGTAAGGGCGATTCGCGTCTGCACGCGCTCATGGTCTCCTCTTTGCGGTGTCTGTTATTTCCCGTCGTAGATATACCCGCTCGGCGTCCCGAGGATCGTCGTCCGCATGCAATAGCGATGCGCGCCCGGATCAAAATCCGCCAGCGCGAGGTGCATCGTGCTGCGGTTGTCCCACATGATGATGTCGTGCGGCGTCCACTGATGCCGGTACGTGAACAGGGGATCGATTGAATGCTCGAAGAGGAACCTGAGCAGCGGCGCCGATTCGCGTTCGGTCATGCCGACGATGCGCTTGGTCATCTGTTCGCTCAGATAGAGCGATTTGCGACCGGTCTCGGAATGCGGTCGTACCAGCGGTTGCGCGATCGGCGGATTCGCTTTGCGAAGCTCCGCAACCAGCGCGGGATCGCGACGCTTCATGTTCTCGACGCCCATGTAGTCGTGGACCGCCCATAGATCGGCGATCGTTTTCTTCATCCTGTCCGACAACGCGTCATAGGCGCGCTCGGTGCTGGTGAAGATCGTATCGCCACCGACTTCGGGCATGATCCGCGCCTGGAAAATGGATCCCAACGGCGGGCGCAAGGTGTAGGAGAGGTCCGAGTGCCAGTGACGGCCGACGTTCTCGCTGACTGAAGGTTTGCCGTCTACCGGAATTGTCGAGAGCACGAAAAGCTCCGGATGATCCGGATGCCGAAAGGGTTTGACCGTCTCATGCAGATCGAGCTCGCCGAAGCGACGGCTATAGGCGATCAGCTGATCGGGCGTGATGTCTTGTCCGCGCAAGAGCACGATGCCGTATTCGTTCCAGTGCGCACGAATCGCGGCGATGGTCGCATCGTCCGGCATCTTGCGCAGATCGACGTCGCAGATCTCGATCCCGAACGCGTGCGACAATTTGCGCGTCCGCAGCATCGGCAGGCTGTCTCGTTTCATAGGTTCCTCTGTCGCGCGGTTAGTCGACCTTCGCGCCCGAAGCTTTAACGGCCTTGGCCCATTTCTCGCCTTCGCGACGCAGGTGGACGCCGAATTCGTCGGGCGTGTTGCCGACCGGCGTCGCGCCGAGGCTTGCAAGGCGTTCGCTCAGATCGGGGGTCGCGATAGCCTTGGTCATTTCCATTGCGAGCCGCTCGGTGATCAGTTTTGGCGTGCGGGCCGGTGCCAGGATGCCATACCAAGACGTAACCTCGAATCCGGGCAGCCCTGCTTCGCTCACAGTAGGAATTTCCGGCGCGCTTGGATTGCGGCTGCTGGTCGCAATGCCGAGCGCGCGCAACTTGCCCGACTTCACATGCGGCATCGCCGCGAGAATCTCCACGGACATGAACGACACCTGTCCAGCGATGAGATCCGGTACCGCGGGCCCGGTGCCTTTGTACGGAATGTGCACCATGTCGACACCGGCCATCTGCTTGAACATTTCGCCGGCGATGTGGTGCGGTGTGCCATTTCCGGCTGAAGCGTAGTTGAGTTGCCCCGGCCGGGCTTTCGCCAGTGCGATGAGCTCGCGCAGATTAGCGGCCGGAACGCTTGCATTCACGACGAGCAGATGCGGAACGAACGCGACCAAGGTCACCGGCACGAAGTCGCGCGACGGATCGTACGAAAGCTTCGCGAAGAGGCTCGGGTTGATCGAGATCGTCGTGGTCGAGCCCATGAGAAGCGTGTAGCCATCGGGCGCGGACTTCGCCGCCGCTTCACTGCCCACCGCGCCCGCACCGCCCACACGGTTGTCCACGATCATGTTGTGCGGCAGATTCTCGGAGAGCTTCTGCGCCATCGCTCGCCCGAGGATATCGACCGCACCGCCGGGTGGAAACGGCACGATCAGGCGGATCGGTTTGCTGGGATACGACTGCGATGAACCGCTTGCCGGCGATTGCGCATTCGCTACGATCGAAGCGAACGACATCGAGAGTCCCAGAATCAGTAGCTTTGCCAGCATCGAGCGACTCCGACTTCGAAATATGAAACGTCTCCGACTCTAGCAGAACCGCGTGCGCGGGCTTCGCGTGGCCTATCCGTTCCCCCTTCTTGCGGGCCAACCTGCGATGAGTGCGACAATGACCGGGTCGAATTGGCGATCGCCGCTGCGCAGACGGTATCGTTAGCCGTAATGCCCAAGCAGCAATGAACGCCCCTTGAACCATCGAATTGTGGGAGGAGTTGTCGTGCAGATGATCATCACGCGTGCAGCGGTTCTGGTCGCCGCTGCGCTTTGCACCCTGTCGGCAGCGCCGTCGCGGGCGCAGGACTGGCCGCAGCGAGCCGTCAAGTTCATCGTGCCGTTAGGCCCGGGAGCCGGCGCGGATATCGGTGCGCGACTACTCGCAGATCGGCTTTCCGCGCGCTGGAACAAACCCGTGGTGGTCGAGAATCGGCCCGGCGCCGACGGCCTGGTGGCGATCCAGGCATTTGTCGGTGCCAACGACGACCACACGCTGCTCTTTGGCCCCAGTGGCTCGTTCACGGTCCATCCATTTCAATATGAGAAGTTGCCCTACACGCCGGCCGACTTGGTGCCGATCGCCCGGGTATCCAACACGATCGTCGCTGTCGGGGTACCGGCGTCGATGAAGGTCAGCACACTGGAGGAATTTGTCGCCCGCGCACGCGCGGAACCGGGAAAGCTGAACGCGGCGGTCGTCCCCGGCATCACCGAATTCACCTTCGATTATTTTACGAAACTGGCCGGATTGAGCATCGCGAAGATTCCGTACCGCGATATCGTCCTGGCCGCCACCGATCTCGGCGAGGCACGCGTACAGGTGATGGTCGCGTCGTACGCGGTTCTGAAGCCGCACGCCGAGGCGGGGCGCATCAAGACGCTGGTCGTGACCGGGCGCCAGCGGGCGCCGATCCTGCCCCAGGTGCCGACTGCCATCGAGGCGGGTTACCCGGCCCTCGAATTGGAGGGCCTGGTGGGCCTGTTCGGTCCGCGCGGCATGCCACGCGCGCTGCGCGAGCGGATAGGCGCCGATGTCGTGGCGGTTGCCGCCGATCCTGCGATCTCGGCCCGGCTCGCTGGCACCGCCCAGATCGTCAATCCCGGGGGGCCGGCTGAATTCAGCGCAGCGATCGATGCACAGTCCGCCCAGGTCGCCGCGATCGCAAAGGCGCTCGGCATCAAGCCGAAGCAGTAAGGACGCGCCGTCGGTGGCCACGATAGTTTGTCCCACTCGCGCCGGCGACCCGGCGAGGATTTTCCGTTAAAGCGCATCGAGGGGCGATCATGGAACTTGGCATCCGCGGCCGCAAGGCCATTGTCTGTGCATCATCCAAGGGGCTTGGGCGGGGCGTTGCCTTCGCGCTCGCATCTGAAGGCGTCGAACTGGTGATCAACGCGCGGGGGCGTGATGCACTCGAGGCCACCGCGGCGGAAATCCGTGCAGCGACCGGCGCGAAGGTCACCGCGATCGCGACCGATGTGACCACCGAGGCGGGCCGTCAGGCGGTGCTCGCGGCATGCCCCGATCCGGACATCCTGATCAACAACGCCGGTGGGCCGCCACCTGGGGATTTTCGCGATGTGGATCGTGATGCGTGGATTCGCGCACTCGATGCGAACATGCTCACGCCGATTTTCCTGGTCCGCGCGACGATCGACAAGATGATCGAGCGCCGATTCGGGCGGATCGTCAACATCACCTCGGCAAGCGTGAAGTCACCGGGCTCTACGCCGTCGCTTGGTGTGTCGGTGGGCGTGCGCGCCGGGCTCACCGGATTCATGGGTGTGCTCGCACGCCAGGTCGCGCATCACAACGTCACGATCAACGGCGCGTTGCCGGGACGGATCGAGACCGACCGCCTTCTCTCGATCACGGAATTCGAATCGAAAAAATCAGGCAAGCCGATTGATGCCGTTCATGCGGCGCACCAGGCCATCATTCCCGCGAAGCGTTACGGCACGGTCGAGGAGTTCGCCGCGGCGACGGCGTTTCTTTGCAGCGCGCACGCCGGCTACATCACGGCGCAGAATCTCATGCTCGACGGTGGGACGTTTCCGGGGTTCGCGTGAGGAAAGTAGCGCGGTCCATCTAAGCCATCGCAAGGACCGGGCGCGCCATCAACGCAATCCCGGTGGCCATCAGCAACGCGTTGACGACGCGAAAGAACGCGGTGTTGGAGAGTTTCCGGAATACGCCGACGCCTAAGGTCGCGGCGAGTAATGCTACCGGCACCGCGAGAACGAGTTGATGTTCCAGCCCCGAGAAATCGAAGCCGCGCTGCATCCAGGCGACGGTCGCAAGCTGCATGATCAGGATGTACGGCTGGCAGATGCCGCGCTGGCAGGTCTTGCTCAAACCCTGCAGGCCGCACCAGATCACGATCGGCCCGCTGGGAAAACCGGAAAGACCCCCCACCAGGCCGCCAAGAGCGCCAATGATGAATTCGCCTGATCGGCTCGCGCGGATACTTCTCGCCTTGATCGGCATCAGGGTGAACGACGCGTAGGCCACGAGAATCGCACCGAGCATAATCTGAAACGTCGACATCGGCACGACCTGCAGGATCGCGACCCCGATCGGCACGGCCAGCAACCCGCCCGCAACGAACGGCAATGCCCGCCGCCACTCCATCTCCTTGCGTAAAGCAACCAGGCCGTATGTTTGAATAGTGATGCTGCACACAACAATGAGCCCCACCATGGAAATCGGACTAAGTCCAGTGGCTACCAGGCCCGCAGCAGCCAGCGGTGCGAAAGCGAATCCGCTGATGCTCGCAAGGATCGCGGAAATGAAAACCCACGCAGCAATCGCCGCGTCGGTGTGCGCTGCATTCGACCCCCTGATCATCTCGGTGACCACGCTTGCCGTGGCGATGCAAGCGAACAGCGCGATCGCGCCATGTGCAAGGAATCTGGTGCGCCGGCCCATCGCGCTCGCGACGCTACCCACTATTCTTTCCATGACGATTCCAATCGTATGCTCGCTCGGAAATCCGAATGAAGCGGTCGCCGTTGCGTGGCTCAGGTGTTCGTACATTTCAGGCGGAGCGAGCTCGGTATCGCCACTCAACGTGAACCGATCGCACAGGGGCTAACGTACCAGCGTGACGCCTACGGTTGACGTACCGATCGGTAGTCCCGATGGAGTAGCTATTGGGATGGGTAATGTCGTCTTCAGCGGCAAGCGCATATGGCCGCAGGCATTGCGGCGTTGCAGCCCACGTCGGCTATCAGCCGGACGTACCTACTCCGGATATCGCCAAGCCGCCGCACCGCCCGCTTGAGCTGCATCCAGCGTCCACAACGGAATTGCCATCTCGGGCCCCGCCGTCGCGAACACGACTCGCACTCGCGATCCGATGCCGACGGTACGTACGACTTCCGGCGAAGCGAGGGTGCCATCGGGCATCGCCAGATTACCGATCATTCGGATCGCTTCATGTTCGGTGGGTTGTCCGCGTTGCTCGTCCAGTTCCACCAGCAATGCGAGGTATGGCACATGCGCACGAAATGCCGGCTGCACCGCATGCCGAACTTCGGTGTACGAATACACGGTACCGCGTCCGCTCATCGGCACCCAGTCGAACGCGTTTCCTGAGCACCACGGGCACGCCGGTCCCGGTGGATAGCGCACCAGCGCGCACGCCTCGCAGCGCTGCAGGCGCAGCTCACCCTGCGCGCAATGGCGAAAGTAGGTCGCGTTCTCGCCATCGAGATCGGCGATCGAGAGCGCCATGCCGAGATACTGTCCGGTTGTAGTCATCATGCCCTCCCGTCGCGGCTCATGACAAGCGCGGAACCGTACGCCGGTGTTCCCCATCCGAAATTCGCGGTCACATCCACCTTGCGAACCTGGCGGCAGCCGCGTTCTCGGTAGTCGTAGGTATGCTCGCGATGTCCGTCGGATCCGATTGGACACGAATCATCAGCATCATGCCGCAGTTGCCGCACGTTCTCCACCACCATGCTCACACCATGCGTGTAGCCTTCGCAGAGATGTCCGCCTGAGGTGTTGTTCGGACGCCGCCCGCCCAGCTCGATCGCGCCACTCGAAACATAAGCGCCGCCTTCACCTTTCGCGCAGAAGCCGTAGTCTTCAAGCTGGAGCATCGTGGTGAATGTGAACGCATCGTAGGAGCCGGTCACGTCGATATCGTTTGGTCCGACCCCGGCACCGTTCCACAAGCGCGGTGCCGCCCACTTCGCCGCGACGGTGGTGATCGGGCCGTGCTGGAAGTGCATATCGGGACGCGGCTTGCACGTTCTGCCGACGACACCAAGGATCACCGCCGGGGGATTTCGCAGTGCGCGGGCATGCTCGATCGATGTGACGATGATCGCGGTTGCATTGTCCGTCTCGACACAACAGTCGAGCAGATGCAGCGGCGTGCAGATCATTCGGCTTGCAAGAACGTCTTCGACCGTGACCGGTTTGCGATGCAGCGCTTTCGGATTGTTGGAGGCGTGCTTGCTATGCGCCACGCGCACCATCGCAACCTGCTCGGGCCGTGTACCGAATTCGTACATGTGGCGCATGAAGGTCGGCGCGAACCACTGCCCCGGCGTGCGCCATCCGTAGGCGCGTTCGTGGAGCTCGTCACCGGCGACGGGTGCTTCGGCACGCCCGGTGCCGCCGACCCGCGCTTGACTATAGCCGTTCATGGCGCGATAGATGACCACGGTCCGGCACATGCCGGCTTCGATCGCACCCATCGCCAAGCCGATCAACGCCTCCGTGCTTGACCCGCCGCCGTAGACGTCCATGAAGAAATTCGGACGAATGCCGAGATCGCCCGCAACGAAGTGCGAAGTAACCGAGTCGCCCATCTGGTACGCCAGGACACCATCGACATCGCGCGCGGTGAGTCCGGCATCCTGCATCGCATTGCGAATCGCCCAGCAAGCGAGGGCGCGGGTGGTCTTGCCCGATCCTCGCGTATAGGTTGTCTCGCCGACGCCCGCGATTGCGTAGCGACCGCGCAGGTGGCGGCCGCCGTCGATGACATGTTCGGATGTTTGCATGCGCGTTGCCCGCCTCGTGTACCAGATCAGCCGAAGGTTACACGATCATCCGACTGTACTATTCTGCACGCTTGCCTACCGACCACGACATACGTCCATGACCCAACCGCACGTAACGCGAATCGAATTGCCCGCCGCTCCCGCCGAAGTGCGACGTGCCGGCCAACTCTCGGTGGGCGATCTGTTGCGTGCACAAGCCGTCCGCACCCCGAACGCCCCGGCAGTCACTGAAGGCGATCGAACGCTGTCCTACGCAGCCTTCAACACTCGCGTGAATCGGCTCGCCAATGCGCTCGGCGCGCTCGGTATCGCACGGGGCGTGCGAGTCGCGATCCTGTCGGAGAATCGCATCGAGTATGTCGAGCTGGAATTCGCGTGCGCGAAGATCGGCGCGATCGCCTGTGCACTCAATTGGCGTCTCGCCGATCCCGAGTTGGAACACTGCATTCGGCTGGTGGCACCGGCGCTTGCAGTCGTCTCGCCGCGCTTTGCTGCTGTGCTCGATCGGATCGATCATTCGGTCCCGCGCGTGTTGCCGCTCGGCGCGGCGTACGAGGCGGCGCTCGAAACTGCATCGGACGACGAGCCGAACGTCGACATCGATCCTGAAGATGGCTTGCTCGTGCTCTACACGAGCGGCACGACGGGCCTGCCGAAGGGCGCGCTCATCAGCCATCGCGCCGAGATCGCGCGCATGCACGTCAACCGCGAGGAGATGATGCTCGAACCGGGCGATGTGTTCATCGCCTGGCCGCCGATGTTCCATATGGCATCGAGCGATCAGATGATTTCATGCCTCTGCACCGGCGCGCATGTGATGGTCGTCGATGGATTCGATCTCGATCGCATCATTACACTCGCCGGCCAGTACAAGCTGTGGTGGCTGATCATAATGCCCGGGACCGTGGACCGGTTCTGCGCGGCGGTGCGCGAGCGTGGCATCACGCCGAAAGGTGCGAAACTCCTGGGTGCGATGGCCGACCTCATTCCCCCGCAACAGATCGCTGATGTCACATCTCTCATGGGTGCACCGTTCTCGAATACGTTCGGCGCGACGGAAACCGGAATTCCACCTGCTTCCGCCGGGACGATCGCAATCGGATGCGTTCCCCAATCCCTCCCGAAAACCATCAATACCTTGTGCGAGATCCGCCTCGTCGATGCAGACGACCGGGACGTTGCCGATGGCGAAACAGGCGAGCTCGCCATGCGCGGACCCACCTTGTTCAGCGGCTACTGGAACGCGCCTGAGGCGACCGCGCGCGACTTTCGTGGTGGATGGTTCCATATGGGCGATGCGTTCCGTAGCAATCCGGATGGGACACTCACCTTCGTCGATCGCGTGAAGTACCTGATCAAGTCGGGCGGCGAGAACATCTACCCTGCCGAGATCGAAAGGGTGCTGCTCTCGGACCCGCGCGTCGTCGAAGCGGTTGTCGTGCGCAAGCCGGACGCGCAGTGGGGTGAGGTGCCGGTGGCATTTGTTGCCCGCGGCGACGAGGCGCTCACTGCGGAGGCGCTGATTGCCCTATGCCGCGGACAGCTTGCCGGCTACAAGCGACCTAAGGAGATCCACTTTGTCGCGCTCGATGCGTTCCCGCGCAGCACAACGGGAAAGGTGCAGCGCGGTGAGGTGGAGAAGTGGCTGCAGTGATCGTCGCGGCTGAATCGAGCGCTGTCCCGATCTAGTTTCAGCCGAGGAGGACACCATCGTATACATCGGCGAGTGCAAGCTCGACGCCGATCGATTCCAGTGCGAGAACCGCCGCGGGATCGCTCGTTTCGGCGAGCAGCCAGCGGCGATCCGGCTGCCTGACGAAGTGCTCCGCATGGACGCGTGCCTGATCGATCAGCAGATACTCCTGAAGTGAATCGAGCGAGCAGTAGTGGGCGAACTTGCCGCCGCGGTCGTAGTTCGGACTTGGTGGTCGTGGTCCGCTCAATGGCCAAGTACTGTTCGGGTGTAATCCGAGCGTTCGATTCGGTGCTCATCGTGCAGCGAGTTTACTCCCACGCATGGGTTTGCACCGCAGGTTTGCGGCCTTGAGAAAAGGGTGCCTGAGCGAAGCGTGGCGGGGATTCGTACGCATCCAAGCCGCCTGAATCCCTCCGCACATTGCATTCTGCCATCCCCTTTATCAAGACGGCAAAATCCGGGTCGATCACGCGGCATCGCGCCCTCTGGTAAGGTTCGCGCGCCCGCCGCCGCAACGCGGTTTTCCTTCCCGAGCTCACCAGTTCATCACCATGCCCGTCATCACCAATATCGAAGACCTGCGCGTGCTCGCGCAACGGCGCGTTCCCCGCATGTTCTATGACTACGCCGACAGCGGCTCGTGGACCGAATCGACGTATCGTTCGAATGAAGCGGA
>JANMUI010000391.1:0-13612 GCA_031391405.1 Betaproteobacteria bacterium | reverse complement strand
CAACGGGCCTGAAAGCGTGCGAGGAGTCGATTGAACGATGTCCCTCCGGAAGGCATCGCAGCGGCGGATGGCTCCGCTTGATCGGAGCGTTCTGCCTTCGACGTCGTGTGAAGTGTAGTGATCTGCGTGGCGGTGACGCCGACGACCATCCATGTGTCGCCAAGCTCAACGACTACGATTCGTTCACGGGGTCCGACTGCGATCGTCGCGATAGGCTTCAGCAAGCCTGTGCCGCCAACTCGTCCCGGCGCAAAGCGCTTTAGAAAAACGCTGACGCCGGCGATAAACGCGAGCACGATGCCAAGGCCGGCGAGCGCCTGAAATGCCGCTCCGTATGTCGACTCGGCTGCGTACGCCGGCAACGACAACATGAGCAGCGTGTAACCGGGGTAGCCTCGCATGCGCGAAACATTCATGGTGCTATCGGTTCAATCTGCGTAAGCGCTCGGAGGGCGTGACCACGTCAGTGAGCCGGATCCCGAATTTGTCGTTGACGACGACAACTTCACCTTGCGCGATGAGAAAGCCATTCACGAGCACATCCATTGGTTCACCCGCAAGGGTATCGAGCTCGATGACGCTTCCTTGTGCGAGAGAAAGAATGGTCTTGATCGGGATCCGTGTCCGACCGAGCTCCACCATCAAGGTGACCGGGATATCGAGGATCATGTCGATATCGCGCTGTTGCGAACCCGCGCTCCCCTTGTCGGTGAACTGCGGGAAAAGATTCGCGCCCTTTTCGGCATTGCCCTGAGGATCGGGCACGACCGTCGGCTCGTCGAGCGTCGTTGGCTCGCTGCTCGCCGCATCGGAGCCTCCGAAAATTTCGTCCACATCAGACTGCATGTTTGTCTCCGCTTTCTTCATCGCGGCCGGTGATAATGCGATCGACCTGAACCGCGTATCGGTTTCGCAACATGCCGACCCGACCTTCAATGATGGGTACGCCGTGAACGGCCAACTGAATTTGTTCGGGCGGCTCTAGCGCAATCACATCGCCCGGACGCATCGCGAGCACCTGTTTCAGGGTGGCTTGCGCATGCGCAAGCGTGGCAACCAACTCGAGCTCGGCGGCTTGCATCTCGCGCGAGAGCAGGCCGAGCCATCGCGAATCGAGCTCGCCGGTGTCCGCCTGGGTGCTCGAAAAAAGGAGATCGCGAATCGGCTCGACGGACGAATAGGGAATGCAGATATGAATTCCGCCCCCAGCATCCCCCAGATCGATATCGAACTTCACCGCCACCACGACCTCGCTCGGGGTCGCAATATTGGCGAATTGCGGTTGCATCTCTGAGCGTACGTACTCGAGCCCGAGCTTGTATGTCGGAGCCCACGCATTCATGTATTCCTTGAGCGCCATCTCGAGCATGCGTTGAATGATGCGAAGCTCGGTCGCGGTAAATTCGCGGCCCTCGATGCGCGCGTGGAATTTGCCGTTGCCACCGAACATGCAGTCGATGACGGCAAAGACGAGCGTCGGTTCGAAGATGAAGAGGCACGTCCCGCGCAAGGGTTTCAGTGCAACGAGATTGAGATTCGACGGGAGAATCATTTCCCGCAGGAACGCGTTGTACTTCAGCACGCGGATCGTGCCGATCGAGATCTCAGGCGTGCGCCGCATGAAATTGAACATGCCGATCCGAAAGTTGCGCGCAAACCGCTCATGGATGATTTCGAGCGTCGGCATGCGCCCACGGACGATGCGCTCCTGGCTCGCGATGTTGTAGGAACGAACGCCGCCGTTGTCGGCAACGGGTGTACTGTCCTGGTCGCCGCTGCCGCCGCCATCGAGCAGAGCGTCGACTTCGTCCTGTGAAAGGATACCGTCCATGGTTATCGACTACTGGACGACGAATATGGCGAAGTGGACGGCTTTGATGCCTTCGTCGTTACCGGAATCTTCAAGCACTCCCTTGGTGATGCCGAGGATTTCATCGGCGAGCTTTTGTTTGTTTTCGGGTGTTCGAATATCCTGAGCGAGTTTCCCGGTGATCAGAAGAAGGATCTTGCTTCGAATGATCGGAAGCTTTTGCTTGAGCGCATCACCCGCTTTCTTTTCGGTGATTTCGTAGACGATGCCGATTTGCCCAGTCCGCTCAGGATCCTTGTCCATGAGATTGAACGTAAACCACGGATCGACCGCGTAGAAGTCGACCGGAGGTCCGCTCTCCTTGGCGGTCACTTTCTTCTTTTTTTTCTTCTTGGTTTCGTTCTTCGGCTTCTTCTCTACCGGCTGTTCCTCTTCCTCGTCAGCGGCTTCGGCCAGTGCCGCGGCTCGTTCGGCCATCACGTAGAAGGTTGCACCGACGCCCCCAAGAAGGGCGATCAGCGTCGCTCCGATAACGATGAAGAGCTTTTTCTTGCTCTTTTTTGCTGGCTCGGCGATAGGAGCGGCGGCTGCAGGAGCGGACACGGCTGGGTTTCCTGTTGGTCGATCAATCCGTCGGACCAAGTCATCTCTGACTGGCGCCGCGCCGGTGGGTGAAGAAAGGCGATGGCGCTATTCTGGACAGGGGGGTATTCGCGGAAGACCGGAATAGGGGGTCGATCTGCCGCCAATTGCCAACCAGCGGGGTAAAGAATCACGCAAAGATGTCGATCAGGCGATCGCTTCGCGGACTCGTAACGAATCCGGAACCTGGGTCTGATTTGGAATCTTTTGATCCAGTATCTGAACCGATCAAGTACTCTTGACTGGATGCCGGCGAACCCGAGGTTCCACGTGAATCGCGCTGGGTGCCGCCACTACTGACCGAAGCATCAGCCAGATGTAGTCCAGCGGCATCGAGTGCCTCGCGCAGCTTTGGAAGATGGAGCTCGAGCAAGCTCCTCGTTTCTGGAGAATTGGCACTGAAGCTGATTGTCGCGGCGTCGCCTTCGACCTTGACCACAACGTCGATCGGACCAAGCTCGGGCGGATTGATTTGAATTTCGGCTTGGGAAACCTTTTCGGTCACCATGACCCGCACCACTTGCGCAGCTTCGCGATGCCACTCGGGCGAGGAAATCGGGGATTGAATATCGTACTGATGTGCTTCCTGGACGGTACCGTATTGCGCCGCACCGAAGAACGACCGAAAGGCCGAATTGGTCGTTGGATCTGTGGCGGGCGTAGCGAACGAGAGATCGGTTGCCGGCACGTCGCGGAGGTCGGCTGTGATCCGGTCGATTGCAATGGGCTCGGTTCGGAATTTGTCTGGCAGCCGTGAGCCCTTCGAATCGGATGGATCGACCTGGAACACGCCGGCCGTTCCAACAGTCTTGGCCGAGGCAGGCTTGTCGACGGACGTGTTCGTTGCAACAACAGCGCTTTGGCCCACCGGGGAATCACGCGGGTCTGAGGATCGGTTCATCGCAACACCACCGGGGATTGGAATTTCCGTCAGTGGATAATCGGATACTCCACGTTGTTCCGGTTCGGTGTTCGCGTTGGTACCCAAGACGAATTGATCCCGTTTGGCGTCGTTGCCGTCCGACTGGGCGGGGTGGATTTCCGGAGCAATCGGCGTCGTGCCTGCGGACGTCGTCCCGGCCTCTTCGCTTGACGGCCCAGCGTCCTCGTCTTGGCCGCCGTCGCTATCGGCGCTCGCTTTTTTAGTTTTGGAGGCCTCGACAGAGCGAGCGAGAATCGACGCAAATGCATCATCGGAAGCGGGTTCGTCCGTCGCAGCCGATGAGGCGTTCCTGGCTTTCACTCCTGGTGCGCTGGCCGGTGGCCGGTTCGTGCTAACGGATAGTTCAGCCATTTCCTTCTCCTCGAGCGCTTCGGAACGATTTCGGGAATTGCGGATAAAGGGCGGCGATCAGAAGGTGTGACTCGGCGCGAGTGCTCCGCGATTTCATCTTCAGTCGGCATCGCCATTGAAGGACTGCGATGCACGCCCTCTCTGCGATGCCCATTCGTCGGATAGCTTTTGTTCTCGTTGGGCCTCGATCAACGACTCGGAAGCGCGTCGGCGTTTTCGCAAGACCACGAGCGAATGTCGTTTTCTTTCCGATTCACCCAGCGCAGTTCGCGCGGCTCCGGCGGTTGCTTGAGAATGGTCGAGAGCGTGGCGTTGCTGCGCGATAGCAATATCGAGCTTGTCCAGGAAATGCTGAAAATTAAGCATGCGGGTCGCGGACACACCGTCCTTGCAAAGATTGGCGTACTTGATGAGGTACTCCTTGCGGTAGTCATCAAGCAATCGCAATCGTTGGCCGTCGCTCGATTCGCGACGGAGCGCGTTGCCAAGTATCCGCGCGCGCTCATCGCTTGCCTTCTGTGCAAGCTCGATCAGCATCTCAATAGCATCTTGTTCGGGCATCGGTGATTCTCGCGTTGTCAGCCGGGCACGACCGAGCCATGGAAGAGCGCATGGAGCGCCGCTTTGCTCTCGACCAACGTCGATTGTTCGCGCAGATCTTGTCGAAGAAACGCATCGAGTCGCGGCTTCAATGCAATGGCTTCATCGAGAAGTTGATCGGTTCCGGGGACATAGGCGCCCACCGAGATGAGGTCACGACTGCGTTGATAGCGCGAGTAGAGCTGTCTGAAGCGGCGAGCGTAGGCGAGCTCTTCATCCGTTGAAAGGGTATGCATGACGCGACTGATCGAAGCCTCGATGTCAATCGCCGGGTAATGGCCTTGCTCGGCGAGCGAGCGCGATAGAACGATATGCCCATCCAAAATTGCACGCGCTGCATCGGCGATTGGATCGAGCGGATCGTCGCCTTCGGTCAGTACCGTGTAGAAGGCCGTGATTGCGCCGCCATTCGCGGCACCGTTTCCAGCGCGCTCGACAAGTTGGGGAAGCTTTGCAAATACTGACGGCGGGTACCCCTTGGTCGCGGGAGGCTCGCCTATGGCAAGCGCAATCTCGCGTTGCGCCATGGCGTAGCGCGTAAGGGAATCCATGATGAGCAGAACCTGCTTCCCCTCGTCGCGAAAGTGCTCGGCGAGTGACGTTGCATAGGCAGCTCCTTGCAAGCGCAGGAGGGGAGGGGCGTCAGCGGGCGCGGCCACCACGACGGATCGTGAAAGCCCTTCTTCGCCAAGAATGTCTTCGATGAATTCCTTGACCTCGCGGCCGCGTTCACAAATAAGGCCAACGACCGTGACATCCGCCGTGGTATAGCGAGCCATCATTCCTAGCAATACACTCTTCCCGACGCCGGATCCCGCGAACAATCCCATGCGTTGGCCGCGCCCAGTCGTGAGAAGCGCATTGATTGCACGGACGCCGACATCGAGAGGAGTGCGAATCGGTTCACGTTCGATCGGATTGATTGGGCGACTGCGCAGTGGGCGGGTTTCCTCGACATTCAAGTGGCCGAGCCGGTCCAACGGGCGGCCGTTTCCATCGACGACGCGTCCAAGCAATGACGCGCCGACGGGCATGTGCCTGGTGCGGTCCTCGATGCGCCGCCATGGATGGCTCGGTCTACCGAAACGTGGTCCGACGTAATTGACATCGGTGGGCGTCACAAGCGCGCCTGGCGTCAGTCCGTGTACATCGGTGGTCGGCATCAGAAATAGTCGATTGCCCGAGAATCCAACCACTTCCGCTTCTGTAAGCGAAGCACCATCCTGCGAAATGGTGCAGGTGCTGCCAAGCGGCAGGGCGAGGCCGACTGCTTCCATCACGAGACCTGACACGCGAACGAGGCGGCCATGGACTTCAAGCGAGACTGGCACCCGCGCAAATGACCGGCAGTCCCGAAGATGCTGCTTCCAGCGATCGACGACACCGACGAACGATTGATTGGACGAGTCAGTCACTTTTCGGATTCACAAGCCATGCGTCGGTGCGTCCGATTGTTTGCATCGCGCGCACCCATCGCGTTTTCATCGTCGCATCGATATCACATGATCGAGTGATGATTCGGCAGCCACCCGCTTCAACGGATGGATCGGCGACGAGACGCCAGTTTCCTAACATGTCGGTCTCTCGCAGATAGGTCGCAACCATGTCCTGATCGACTGGGTTCAACATGATCTCTCCCGTTGTGACCGATTCGGGAAGGGCGCGCAGCGCTTCGGCGATTACAGGCTGGATGAGGTCGTTTCGTGCTGCGAGCTCGGACCGGACTACCGCTCGCGCCAGATCAATCGAGAGCTCGATTAGCGCGCTCGCGGTCGAGGTTTCGAGATCAGCGAAGGCGGCATCGACCCGTTCCAGAATTTGCGCGAGGCGTTGGACTTGTTGCTGCCCGAGCGCCTTTCCTTCAGCGAGCCCGGCGGCGAAGCCCGCCCGCTTTGCCGCCATACGAATCTCAGCAAGCTCTCGATCAAGTCGCGCTTGCTTGATGGCGGGATCACTCGCCATCGCCGCGTCAGACACTGTCCGGCCGTTGGCGTCTGTTTTCTTCCGTTCAACGAAGGGCCGGGGATGCCAAGGTTTGGCGTCCTTTACATCCTCGTGGGAAATCAGCAATGAATTCATCAAGGCGTGGTCGTCGGAGACGGGTCAGTGAAATTGGATAATGCGGTAGGTTGCTGATGTCGCTCGGAATGTGATCATCAGCCGTTGTTGCTGACCCATGAGCGCACGACAGTGGCTACCAGCCGTGGATCCTGCTTCGCGAGCGCGCGTGCCTTCCCTAAGGATGTGTGTTCGGCAGCGATCGCCGGCTGCGCACTAGATGCACCGTCACCGCTTAACGTGACGATCGCGTCTTCCCCATTCCTTGATCGTGCATTGCCGAGCAAAGCTGCCGCACCGGCTGGATTGTTCGCTGTCAACTGACCCGCCGACCCGTTGACCGGATTGCTGGCAAGTTGACGCAGCATTGGACGCAGCACGCCGAATAGAATGATCAGTAGAGCGAACATACCGAGGATCCATTTGGCGATTTCGACGCCGTAGGTCAGCATTTCGGGCCGTTTCCAAAGCGGCAGCTCCGGCGTAACCTCGATCGCTTCGACGGAGAACGGAGCCGCCGTCACACGCAAGGTGTCGCCGCGTTCTCGATTGAAGCCAATCGCTTCGCGAACCACCGCCTCGATCTGTTCAACTTCTTCGCTCTTCAGTGGCTCGGGCGTACCGTTGGCTTGCGATGGTTTCCGGAAATTGACGACTACCGCGGTCGAGAGCCGTTTGACGCCGCCCACTTGGGCACGCGTATGTCGAACGCTCTTATCCACCTCGTAGTTCACGGCAGTCGATCGCTGTGAGGCAGATGGATTCTTGACCGCGCTCTCCGGACCCGCCTGGCCTGGCGCTCCGACCGGTCCTTGCGTGGTTGGCGGCACAATGGGCGCGCTGGAGTTTCCCGGCGGTTGATTCGATAAAGCGCCAGGGACACCTTGCGGACCAGTTGCTCCCGATGCCGAAGACGATTCATTCCATTGCTCACTGCGAATCGAAGCTGCCTGTTGGTTCCGATTCGGTTTGAATTGCTCGTCAGTGAATTCAGTGATCGTGAAGTCGACGTCGGCAGTCACCTGTGCGCGAAAGTTGTTGCGACCAACGATCGGCTCGAGAATTTCCGCAATTCGTTTGATGTAGGACGCCTCAACGCTGTGTGTGTACGCAAGCTGTGAGGGATCAAGTCGCGCCTCGCCGTCGCCGGTTTGACTGGATAGGAGCGATCCCGATTGGTCCAGAACACTCACATTGCGAATCTGAAGATCCGGAATACTGGAGGCCACCAGATGGACAATGCCGGAGACTTGAGTGCGATCGAGCGCCTTTCCGGGGTAGAGCGTCAATAGGATCGAAGCAGTGGGTTTCTGCGATTCGCGCAGAAAGACCGATTGTTTGGGAATCGCGAGATGAACACGGGCGTTCTGCACCGCGGATAAAGACTGAATCGAGCGAGACAGCTCCCCTTCGAGCGCGCGTTGATAGTTGATTTGTTCCTGAAATTGGGTAATACCGAAGCGTTGGGCTTCGATCAACTCAAATCCAACGTTGGAGCCTTTGGGCAATCCCTGCGATGCAAGTCGAAGTCGGACATCGTGGACTTGTGTTGCCGGAACGAGGATGGCGCCCCCGCCATCAGTGAATCGGTATGGGACATTCATCTGACCCAGTGACGCAACGATGGCACCGCCGTCCCGGTCCGATAGGTTGGAAAAGAGTACGCGATATTCGGGCGTACGAACCCAAAGCATCATGGCGGCAAAGGCGGCGAGCAACACGGCGACGCCGATCATCAAGCCGACCTTGGATCGTCCGGGAAGTGCGGAGAATCCACGCGCCGATGCGGCGATGCTGTTGGTCGAAGGATCCGAAACCTGAGTTGCCATGTCTGCTTTTCGGCCTGATGCACGGATGGAGGGCGATGGTTGATCGGAGATTATTACGCACGCGACGGCGGCCGATCCTCTGAAAAGGGGTCGGTATGCCGATCATCTTCGCCCGCAGTTGACGTTGGCTTCCGCGTATCGTGCCGTGGTAGGCAACTGTCGTTGAACCGGCGGTTGCATCTAGACGGTGAGGAATACGAAATGCCACAGATGGGAATCAGGGCTGCTGGAATGCAACCTGCGGTGAGCGCAATCGAGCTCGGGAAGCAGATTTCCCGCGGGTCAGCTCTACCCGCGTCCGATCAAGCTAGCTTCGGCGTTGCATTGCGCCAAGCACTGGAGCGCGTCAGCGGATTGCAGAACGAGGCGACGCAGGCTGCGAGCGAATTTCAGCTCGGTAATCCGCAAGTCAGCCTCGAGGAAACAATGATCGCGGCGCAGAAGGCCAACGTATCGTTTCAGGCGGCCGTGCAGGTTCGACAGCGACTCGTCTCCGTGTACAACGAAATCATGAGCATGAACGTGTGATCGCCGCACATACGACTAGTCCGCTGCTGCCCGCGATTTTGCGCGTTCGCGCTCCAAGCTGATGATGTAGCGCTGAATCAAGACTTGATCGGCGGCGGCGAGCTCTCTGAATTGGACCCCACAGCGTCGATAGTGGGATGGAAATCGGCGCCCGGGATCCATTGCATATCGAATCTCCATGCCGCAGCGAATCTCACCGAATCCGGGCAACTCGATTCGCACTCTCGGCAAGGTTTTCCGGTCTGCGATGGAAAGCTGGGTCGTATCGACCAATAGCGATAGGCCGAGCGCGCTGATATCGAGAATTCGCGTTTTGATTTCCTTCTCGCCCAAGCCATCAGGATCAATGAGACAGGAGATGGGCCGCGCAGTCGGCGTGGGAGCGCGAAATGCGTTGCGGCGTTGCAATCGCAAAACGCTATTCGGTATGGAGGCTTCCAACGCAGGACCATTAGTGAACGTGACCTGTCGTGCAGCTTCGGTACCAAATTCAATCTTCACCCCATCCACCGTCGTCTGCCAGGCGAGCTTTCTACCCGTCAACAGCGCTTCGTTGCGTACCGGGTCGCTGTCGAGGTCGAATATGAAGCTTGCAGTGGCGGCGTTAACGGCGAGGATGCTGGTCAGAATGGACCCGGGTTGCGCATTGAAATAGACGCTCGCACGTGCATGCCGGTCGCGAAGGCCGGACAAAATGCCGGCAATCTCGAGTGGGTCGGTCGTGGTGTACGGCGCGAACTCGTTTGAAGATTCGTTGTCTGGGGCGCTCATGGCCATTGCCTACGGCGTGCTCGTAAAATAAAGGGAAGGAGTGGGTGAGCCGGATGTTACAGGCTCGTCGCGGCATGGTGATCCGCCGCGTGAACCCACGCGAGAATTTCCGCAATTGCTAAGTAAAGTGCGGGAGGAATATGGTCGTCAAGGTCAAGTTGTACAAGTAATCCGACAAGTTCGGATGATTCGTGCACGAATACTCCTGCCTCCTTCGCCCTCCGAATGATCTGCTCGGCGACCGGGCCGATGCCGGTTGCAACCACGCGAGGAGCGGATTCACGCCCCGAGTAGGCGAGGGCGACCGCGCGCTGGGGTGCGTTGACCGACTTTGGTTCCTCCGGCGATCGCGGCAGCGCGCGTTGATCGTCACCGATCACGATGCGCCTCGACTATTGGGGTCTGCGATAGCCAAAGTCCCAATCTCTATTCCTCGGGAGCTGACGGCCAGCTCAAAAGCGTCGGCTGCGATCATGAGATGTTCTTTCGCATCTGCCTTCGCCGCGACCAGCAATGAGAGATGATTGCCGGCGAGAGAGAATGCGACATCTACATCACCCAACGTGGGACATTTGATGCGGATGCGCGCTCGCCACACATCTGTCTGTTCCACTTTTCCGTCGCGCGTCTCGTGTCTGATCTCAATCTCTCCAGGAACCCCTTCTCGAACAAGTCCCTGCCAAGCAATTTGTCCCGTCGCCAGGACGTCAAGTTGCTGGCGAACGAGCTGCATGGAATTGCGGTCCTCTGATGCCGGTACACCGTCCGAGAGGATCTGCGACGTAGTCCGTGCAACGGTTGCCTCCGATGGTTTTGCGACTGAAGCCGAATCACTCGCGTCCTGCCCGGATCGTTCTCGCATGGTCGTCGCATCACGAACATCGCGGCGATCGATCATATGCGTTGTCGCGACCGGGCCGGAAACTGAGTGATTTATTCGCTGGTCGGACTCGGCCTTGACTTGCAAGAGGTCGCGCTTTCCGGCAGCCCAGTCCGCCAGATGAGATTCGTAGAAGAGCCCGCTACGACTGATGATTTGCGCAAGTCTCGCCGCGACTTCCGGAGGTTCTGACGTTGCGTCAATGAGAGGAATGAGCGATGTGAGAGGAACAGCGCCCGCCTGCGTAAATTCCAGGGCCAGAATCTTTGCGATAAGTTTGCCCGTCGGGCTTAGTGCGATGCCATCTCTTGGCAATGCGAGGGGGCCTTCCCGCCGATCCATCATATCGGTCGGAGAATTGTGCGAGGGGCTGGCACCAGGGCTGGATTGCGTGCGCATCGCGATAGGCGTGCTGGCACGTGACCCGTCGATTGTTACTTTTTCGAGCAAGCGATCTTTCAATAGATTGCCGAGCGCGCGCAGTTCCATACGCGAAGTGTCAGCGGAGACGAGCCAGGGTAGCGAAAGCGGAGGAGGCGGCGACCGAACGGCGGCGCAATTCAGGTACGCATCCTGAGGATGCTCCATACGCGCGTTCAAGTCGAAGATGCATGATTATGGTGCGAACACAGGCTTATCGGTACGATTTACGTATAGGCACGTTCGACGCGCCTCTCCTTTCCGGTTACCTGAATCATCCGAGCCAGTCTTGCAAGCTGTGGCTGGGCAAGATCGCGAATTTCAGCATCTTCAATCAACATGCGCCGAATAATCTGGGTCTTCCGTTGTCGCGCTTTTGCGTCCGCCGGTACGGCGTCCAATGAGGATTTCAGACCGCCGATAATCTCGGAGCATTCCTGCTCGATGGAAGTGACCGCATCCCAGTCGCTTCGTCGAGCGGCATCCAGCATGGCCGCGCTTCTCTTGGCCAGCGTCTCGTAGGTGTTCATTGTTTGCTCCCATCGTCCGTCTTGTACGTTCATCGTGCGCGCCCTCCGGGGAGAGCCGTCAGCTCGGGCTTTGAATTCGATCCGTTGGTGGGCTGGTGTCTGATCGAACTCCATGCGCCACGCAATTCGGATAAGAGCTTCTTCACCTCGAGAAAGCCGTTGACGTCGCCTCGCATGCTCGCGAGAAGAAGTCGTTGAGACATGTATTCATAGAGACCGTCAAGGCTTTCAGCGAGTTTTCCGCCTTGGTTCTTATCGAGACTCGCGCGAAGGCCTTCTTCGATGATCGAGACCGCTCGGCTGGTGGCTTGACCTTTCGCCGCAATGTCCTTCGCGTTGATTGCAGCGCAAGCTTGATTGAGGGCGAGGATCGCGCCATCGAACAACATTTGGATGAGTTCGTGTTGGCTTGCCGAGGTAACTCGGGCTTCCAGGTCGACAGCGGCGTAGGTTGCTGCAGCCTTGCGAGGTCCAAACATTCTGTTCTCCGAGTACATACGTGTAGTCAGGTATCGGTCGTTTTTCCGCAAATATGAAGGACGGGAGTTGCATGCAATAGCTGCAGGATGTTGCGACACCAAGTGCTAGTGCGACTCATTTTCTCGCGGTGTTGGCCGCGATGGAGGCAAGTTGTTGCTGTAGGTAGTTGCTTGTGTTGTTCATCTTGCCAAGCGTTGCATCCAACGCTGAATATTGGCGGCGATACCGTGCTTCAATCTTGGTCAACCGATCGCCATACTCGGTCATGAGTTTGCCTACAGCCTTTATCGCTGCCTCATACCCGTCGGTGCGTGCCTTGAGGACCCCCTTCGCTCCGGTCAGCTCCGTGATCCTTGCGTCTAGTTTTGACGTGATCCCTTCAAAGTACTTCACGGTTCCCAACGAGCCGGTGACACTGGCATTGATACGGAGCTCGAGTCCGTTGGCTTTTCCTGTTCCAACAAGCAATTGGCCTTTGCCGACGGCCGTCGTATCGCCGATCGATCCGGTGACATCCAGGCCCGCGGTGGTAATTGGGGCATTACCAAGAAGAGCGGAAGCTGCATTTCCGCCGGCGACGAGTGTTGATGCGTTGCCGTATCCGGTTGAAGTGATTGTTAGCAGGTTGGCAGCGTTTGCAATGGTGACGCCGACACCGGCCGCCGAGAGGGTTCCAATTCCCGCGATTCGGGACTGGAGGTCTGCTGCTAATTCGGCGGTCGAAGAATACGTTCGCGCGGGAAGAAGAATGGTCGCTTGCGTCCCATCGATGGTTAAACTCAGCATGTCATTGACACCCGTGGTGATGGTCAGCGCCGCGGCTTGATTTCCAGCAAGCGTGCCCTGGGTGGCGGCTTGCGTGATCGTGACTTCGTACGTGCCAACCGGCGTTTTATCGATCGCCTTGACGAACGAGACGCGGCTATCCGTGGCTTGTCCGGATTTGGCGAACAACTGCGCCACCGCACCCCGGTCGATATCAAGCTGCTTCTGGAGCTTGGCGTTGTCCAAGACGAGAACGCCGTCCTTGTTGAGTGCCATCCCAATGTCGCTTAAAGTCTGCAGCGGCCCCGCCACGCCAAATTTTCCTGTAACGAGGGTGCGCATTTCCGACTGCAGGATTCGAAGGGTCGCGTCGCCATTTAGCGGTCCAGCTTGCTTCGTTGTGGCATCAAAGCTGGTCAGATCCTTGATTTGCTTGATGAGCTCGTTGTACGACTTGACGAATGCTTCGATTCCAGACTTGATCCCCCCGTTGTCGATCGTGATGTTGACCGTCGCTGTGGTCGACGACGTAGCATTTGCTGTAAAGGTCAGCCCATCGATAGCCGACGTGATGACATTGGACGGATTGGTCACCGTGATGCCATCGATGATCGCGATCGCATCCTGCGCGCCGCGCATCTCAGTCAGATTCTTTCCGTTGCCAACGGCAGCCACAGGATCGTAGGCAAGGGCGGAAAGGCCTGCGGCGTTTGTATTCGAGGCATCGGCGTCTTCTACCGTGACCTTGAGACTGTTCGCGGCCCCGTCTGTGGATGAGAAAACCAAGCGGTAGCCCGTACCATCATTCACGATACTCGCGGTCACGCCAATGCCCGCTCCGTTGACTGCGTCTCGAATGCCTGTGATGGTATTCTGAGCGGCCCCGATCGTTACCGATTTCGTGGGAAAAGCGGGGTTCGATGTGAAGGCCCCTCCCGATGACGTGCCTTTCTGGAACGTGAGCGTACCTGTTCCGACGATCGCTCCGGTAGAGGAGAAATTCGA
>JANMUI010000374.1:0-6330 GCA_031391405.1 Betaproteobacteria bacterium | reverse complement strand
CGATGACCGTGCCACCGGCGAGGATGGCGATATCTTCCAGCATTGCCTTGCGGCGATCGCCGAACCCTGGAGCCTTGACCGCGCAGGTTTTCAGAATGCCGCGCAGGTTGTTGACGACCAGCGTTGCCAGCGCGTCACCTTCGACTTCCTCGGCGATGATCAGCAACGGCTTTCCCGCCTTGGCGACCTGCTCGAGGAGGGGCAACAGCTCGCGAATATTGGAGATTTTCTTGTCGTGCAGGAGCACATAAGGATCCTCCAGAATGGCGATCTGCTTGTCCGGATTATTGATGAAGTAGGGCGACAGGTAGCCGCGATCAAACTGCATGCCTTCGACGACGTCGAGTTCGCTGTTGAGCGCCTTGCCGTCTTCGACGGTGATGACGCCTTCTTTGCCGACCTTGTCCATCGCATCGGCGATGATCTTGCCGATTTCGGGGTCGGCATTCGCGGAGATGGCACCGACCTGGGCGATCTCTTTCGATGTCGTGCAGGGCTTGGAGATCTTCTTGAGCTCACCAACGACCGCGGTGACGGCCTTGTCGATCCCGCGCTTCAGGTCCATCGGGTTCATGCCGGCGGCGACGTACTTCATGCCTTCGCGCACGATCGCCTGGGCGAGAACAGTTGCTGTCGTGGTGCCATCACCGGCGACGTCCGAGGTCTTGGAAGCGACTTCCTTGACCATCTGCGCGCCCATGTTCTGGAACTTGTCTTTGAGCTCGATTTCCTTTGCTACCGACACGCCGTCTTTGGTAACGGTCGGGGCTCCGAACGAGCGCTCGAGCACTACGTTACGGCCTTTCGGTCCGAGGGTCGCCTTGACGGCGTTGGCGAGAATGTTGACGCCTTCCAGCATCTTGTGACGGGCGTCGTCATGAAAGCGTACGTCTTTTGCAGGCATGGATAACTCCTAAGAATCTGGTCTGGTGACGGCGATTGCAGTCGAAATCGGTTGACGAGGTGCCGGGCGTTAGCCGATGACACCCATGATGTCTTCCTCGCGCATGACGAGGTACTCGGTTCCTTCGATCTTTACGCTCGTACCGGAATACTTGCCGAAGAGAATGCGGTCACCCACCTTGACATCCAGGGGGCGGTTTTTGCCGTCTTCGAGGACCTTGCCGGTACCGATGGCGATGACTTCGCCTTGATCGGGTTTTTCCGCAGCATTGTCCGGAATCAGGATGCCACCGGCCGACTTGCGTTCTTCTTCAAGCCGCTTGACGATGACACGGTCGTGCAATGGACGGATTTTCATGCCAACGATCTCCATTGAGTGAGAGTGTGAATAACAACATACATAAGTTTGGTCGGATGACGATACGGGCGCCGATTGCTAGCACTCGTTTCGACCGAGTGCTAATAATAGCGTGCGGGCCGCGGATGGCGCAACCCCTTCTCGCGCCGCGTCGCATCGTTGAGATACGCCCTCGACCTAGAACGCACCACCCACCAGGGCCACTGTCGTATCGGTCCATGGCGACTTGTGTGCTTGGAATCATTCTTGTGATTCTTTTCGGCGGATCCAACATTGCCGTCGCACGCGGGCTTCCGGAATCCGTCCTGGTGGCCCTTCGGGATGCGGGAATTCCGCCGGACGCGGTCGCCGCTCATGTGCAGCAAGTGGACGCCGAAAGCCCGGTCGTGTCGTTCAATGCGACCCGGCCGATGAGCCCGGCGTCGGTCATGAAGTTAGTGACCACATTCGCCGGTCTGGAGCTCCTTGGCCCGGCATTCACCTGGAAGACTACGCTCGTTGCCGCACGCGCGCCGGTCGACGGTGTCATCAACGGTGACTTGACGATTCGGGGAGGCGGCGATCCGAAGCTCACGATCGAGAACTTCTGGTTGCTGCTGCGTGGCTTGCGCGGGAGCGGAGTGCGCGGGATTGCGGGCGATCTCATCGTCGACGCGAGCTACTTTGACATCAAACCGAGCCCCCCAGGGACCTTTGACAGGGAGCCCCTACGGCCCTACAACGTCGCCCCACATGCCCTGCTGGTCAACTTCAAGGCGGTGAAGTTTCATTTCGCTCCGCCGGTCGGGAGCGGCCCTGTGGCCGTCACGGCCGACCCCCGCCTGCCGCAAGTCGAGGTGTTGCATCAGCTTCGCGGATCGCAGGGTCCGTGCGCCGACTGGCGCGAAGCGATCAAGCCGCAGGTCGACGATTACGGCAACGCCGCAAAGGTCACGTTCACCGGAACGATGCCAAGCTCCTGCGGGGCCCAGGATTGGTATTTGAGCGTGCTTTCCCATCCAAGCTTCATCTATGGAACATTCAAGAGCCTGTGGGAAGAACTGGGTGGAACATTGACCGGCAAGTGGCGCGAGGAGGTTTCGGACTCCACGGCAACAGTGTTGGTCTCATCGGATTCTCCGCCCCTTGCCGACGTCGTTCGCGATATCAACAAGTTCAGCAACAACGTCATGGCGCGCCATCTGTTTCTCACGTTTTCCGCGCATGAAGGATCGGGCGGCGGCAGGGAAGATCGTTCGGCGGAGATCGTCGGCGCGTGGATGAAATCGAAGGGCCTGGATGCGCCGGGATTCGTTATCGAGAATGGCTCGGGGCTGTCCCGCAACGAACGCATCAGCGCGCAGACGCTCGGACGCATGCTGGTGCTGGCCTACGAGAGTCCGATCATGCCCGAGTTCATCGCATCTCTTCCGCTGGTCGCAGTCGATGGCACCATGCGACAGCGTCTTCGTCGCGATCGTGTCGCAGGTCAAGCACACATCAAGACCGGCGGACTGAGCCATGTCAGCACGATCGCCGGGTACGTGAAAGCGTCGGAGGGACGCCGATTCGCGGTGACTTTCTTCGTGAATCACCCGAATGCCGCGCGGAGCGGATCGGCGCAAGACGCGCTACTGCGGTGGGTGCACCGCGGCGCCGACTTGGCTGTGCCGGTGAAAAAATCGCCCGCAAGATCAGCAAGCCCGCCTAAATGATCACGTTGACCGCCTAGGCGGCTTGAATACCGACATACCGACCAATGCGCGAATTCTCCCGATCATCCAGATCGCGCAAATCACGCCAAGCGCGTCTGCCAGGAGATCTCCCGCATCGGCAAAGCGTCCCGGCACGAACGATTGCATGATCTCGTCAAGGATGCCAATTGCGATCACGACACACCCGATCAGGACCCGTTTGTCCAGATGCGCAGCAAAGCCGAGAAGTCCGGTCAATCCACCGTAGGCAACGAAATGTACGAGCTTGTCCCAGAGCGTCGGGAAAAGGTCGGCCGCACCGCGCTGGTTGTCCGGGAAAAACAGGCTGTCGACGAACAGAAACGCCGTCGCGAAACACGCCGCGCGCCAATGGATGGAATTGACTGCCCGCGCTAGTACGCGTTCCGTCCGGTGACAACCACGATGAAGGTCTTCAGAATGACATGCAGATCGAGTTTCAGGGACCATCGGCGCAGATAATCGAGATCGTAATCGACCCGACCTTTCATCTTTTCGATTGTTTCCGTCTCACCCCGGAAACCGTTGATCTGGGCCAGGCCGGTGATGCCGGGCTTGACCTTGTGGCGAATCATGTAGCCGCGAATCAGCTTGCGATACATCTCGTTGTGCGCGATCGCATGCGGGCGTGGACCAACAATACTCATGCGCCCCTGCACCACATTGATGAACTGCGGCAATTCATCCAATGAAGACCTGCGCAAGAATGCCCCCAACCGCGTCACGCGGGGATCGTCCTTCTGGGCCTGCCGGATGTCCGGGCCGTCTTCCATGACGCTCATCGATCGGAACTTGTAGACGATGATTTCTTTTCCATCAAGACCGTACCGGCGTTGCCTGAAAAGGATCGGGCCGGGCGATGACATCTTCACGCCGATTGCAATCGCCACGAGGAGCGGCGAGATGAGGATGAGAATGAGCCAGCCCAGGATCAGATCCTCCAGGCGTTTCACGACGCTGTTGATCCCGTAGAACGGTGTCTCGCAGACGGCCACCACCGCCAACCCATCCACGTCGTCGACGCGCGCCTGGATCAAATCGAATACAAAAATATCCGGGACGAAATACACCGAGGCGGTCGTGTCATAGAGCGATTCGAGGAGCTGTTTGATGCGCGGCTGCAGGGCCATCGGCAAGGCAATGAAGATCGCGCCGACATTGTGCCGCTTCACATATTCCGGCACGTCTTCGATGCGGCCGCGGATATCCGGCAGGACTTCGGCATTGAGCCGTTTGGTCGACCGATCCTCGAAGTACCCCGCGAATTTCACGCCAAGCATCGAGTTTTGGCGGAAGCGGTCGCCAAGCTTTTGGCCGAGGTCACTTGCGCCCACCACGATCGCGGTGCGGTAGCCTTCTTTTTCGAGGACTCGGGGCGCGAGGATGGGCAGCAGGCGATGGGTTGCATAAAGGACAAACGGTACTGCGATGGCCCAGATGATCAGCACGTCGTACGAGAACGCCCGGGAATATGTCGTCGCCCAGCCAAACAGCACGAGAATGCCAATGACCACAGCCCAGCTGGCAATGATCTCCTTGAATATCCCATCGCGTTTTGCTGACAACCGCGTATCACCCGGAAACATCAGGGAAAACACGATGAGACAAAGTATCAGGTCCTTACCGAGCAGTGGTTCCCCGAGCAAGGTAAGCACCCCGGCATAGGTGATGACGGCCACGAGCGGATCCAGTGCCATCCGAATAAAGGAAAGCCCGGAAACCTGGCCGCGACTAAGGCCGACGCGGTTCGACATACCGGTCGCCATGGGATTCGTAAGTGAATTCATTTGCGGTTTTGTTACCTCTCACAACGCACGCTTTTAGAATTAATTACATACGGCACCGGCTTGATTGTCACGAACCGGCCTTCGAGCCGGCAGTCGTGCACGTACCACAAGCAATTCAGTCTATTAAAGCTTCCTCGCCGCCGGCGCGACGTACAAGCGGCAAAGGCGCCATAGACCACGTTTCAAGCGACTACTGACAACCGCGAAACATTGGCTGACCTAGTCAACTCTGCCCGCTCGTGGACGCCGCAGGTCACCGGGTGTGACCCGCTGCTATCCATGCGCCAGCAGGCGCTTTGCCTCCTCACGCGCGCCAAAGGCTTCGTTCGAATCAATGGCCTTGCGAAGCAGGGCACGGCCCTCGTCGACTTGACCCGCGCTGATTAGTGCAACGGCAAGATGGTACATCGGTGTCGGCACCCCCGGTGCCCGATCGACGGCCCGCCGCAACACCGGAATCGCGAGCTGGAACTCGCCACGCTTCACATGCACCCACCCAAGCGTGTCGAGATACGAGGGATTTCCAGAGGCAACGAATCGCTTTGCAAGCTTCAGGGCGCGGTCGAGGTCTGACTTATCCGCCGACTTGCTCGCGAGCAGATAGGCCAGATTGTTCGCGACATTCTCATTCTCAGGCATGCGAACGAGCAACATCTCATAGTATTCGACCGCCCTCCCGTCGGCTCCGGACTGCTGATAGCCCTCGGCCAGCGCCAGAGCCAGCGCGGGATCGTGCGGCATCCCCGAACGGGCCTCCTCCAATACCGCAAGTGATCGCGCCAAATCCCCCTTCAATGCATGCAAGCGGGATGTGGCAATGTGGACGGCAGGCGATGACCGGTCACGCTCGCCTGCCTTGTCAAGCGACGCCTCGGCATCGCTGTATCGCTTCTGAGCCATTTGGATGTGGCTTAAGGCAATCCACGGAAATGGGTTCCTCGGGTCCGCGCGAGCGAGGTTGTTTGCACTCGCGGCGGCGCGCTCCAGGCGCCCGAGCTGCGCGTAGAGCGAAATCAGCTCGAGAGAAAGCTCCTTTGACCGGATCGACCGTGCCATTGCCAGGTCCAGCTCGGGCAGCGCGCTATCAATCAGCTTCTGTTTGATATGAAGCTGCGCCAACCGAAATGGTCCCAACGGACTCTCCGGTAACGCCGATTTGAGAGCGCCGTAGGTCCGGCCGGCGCCGGCCCAGTCTTGAGCGCCGCGCTGTAACACGGCTTTGGCTTCGTAGGCACGCGCATTGCGCGGTTCACGCGCGATGAGGACGTCGAGCTCGCGCAGTGCAGCCGCTCGATCGCCACGCTGAAAGAGATAGTCCGCGAGCAGCAGTCGCAATTCGCCCACATGCGGGTACTGCTCGACGGCATCGCGTATCGCGGCCAAGCCCGCGTTTTCCTGACCGCCCGCGCGATACGCGACGGCAAGTAGCGCCACGACACTGGGAGAACCGGGTTGGAAGCGGGAGACTGCCAGGAGATCTGCGATCGCCGTACTGTAGTCCCGCCGAGCCATGGCGAAATGGGCCCTTGATACCAATCCACGCGTATCACGGGGATTGGCCTTGAGCAGC
>JANMUI010000360.1:0-2625 GCA_031391405.1 Betaproteobacteria bacterium | reverse complement strand
CTGATCCTCGTGTTGCTCGTTCGACCGCAAGGATTCCTCGGCAAGGTGACCAAGTGACCCTTGGCGAACGCCTGTTCGGTGATCTGTCCCGTGCGGGGTTGGTATGGCTCGCTGGGCTTGTCGCGATCCTTCTCGTACTTCCGGTATTCGCAAGCGGCTACCTGCTGAGCGTCGCGATCATCTGCCTCTACATGGCGTATGTCGGCCAGTCATGGAATCTCATGCTGGGATACGCCGGCTTGCTCTCGATCGGCCACGCTTTGTTCGTTGGATTGGGTGGCTATGCGAGCGGCTATCTGTTCGTGCGATACGGCGTGCCGCCCGCCATTGGTGTGCTGGTGGGCGTTGCGATCGCATCATTGGCAGGGGCGCTGATTGGATTTCTTGCATTCCGATTCGCCATCGGCGGCGTGTACTTCGCGTTGCTGACCATCGCCTTCGCCGAGTTCGCGCGCATCCTGATCGATCATGCGAAATTTCTCGGCGGCACCGAAGGCATGTTTCTTCCGGTCACGCAGGACAGCCGGCGCGGTATCGATCTCATCAACTTGCGCGGCTGGCCGCAGATGTATTACTACGTCATGCTCGCGCTGACCTTCGGGGCGTTCGCGCTCTCGCGCTGGCTAATCACGAGTCGTATCGGCTATTACTGGCGCGCGGTCCGCGACAATCCTGAAGCCGCCGAAGCGCTCGGCATCAACCTTTTTCGAACGCGCATGCTCGCGGTGGTGATCTCTACCGCGATGGCTGGCGTGGCCGGCGTGTTCTACGCCTTCTACTACAACAACATGTTTCCCGAGCAGATGCTCGGGATCGAGCGATCAATCGAGATCACGCTCGCGCCGATCGTAGGTGGCGTGGGCACCTTGTTCGGGCCGATTTTCGGGGCGTTTCTTCTGACCCCGCTTGGAGAGCTCCTGACAGCTGCCGTCGAATGGTTGCAAAAGAGCGGCGTCATCGCGCCGACCGTGAAAGTCGATGGCGTGAAGTTGCTGTTCTGGGGATTCGCGGTCGCGCTGATCGTCTTGTGGCGCCCACAAGGGCTGTGGCCGACCGTTTGCCGGCGCCTCGGGGTATTGAAGCCGCTCGTGGAACGCAAGGAACGCGAATGAGCGTCCTCCTCGAAGCGCGCATGCTCTCCAAGAGTTTTCGTGGGTTGCGCGCGGTTTCCGAGGTGTCGTTCGCGGTGCCGGAGCGAAGTATCGTCGCGCTTATCGGTCCGAACGGCGCCGGCAAGACGACTGTGTTCAATCTGATCGCCGGCGTGTTTCCATCAACTTCCGGGAGCGTTTTCTTCGCGGAGCGCGATCTCACCGGCATGCGTCCTGATCAAGTGTGCGCCGCGGGCATTGGGCGCACATTCCAGATCGTGAAGCCGTTTCCTGATCTCACGGTGCTGGAGAACGTTACGGTCGGCGCGCTGCATCGAACACCGAGCGTAGCCGCTGCGCAAAGTGATGCGAAGCGCGTCCTTGCGCTGCTCGAAATGGCGGATCGCACGCACCATCCTGCATCGAGCCTGACGTTGCCGGATCGAAAGCGCCTCGAAGTCGCCCGTGCGCTCGCGACCCGTCCACGCCTTCTCCTGCTCGATGAAGTGATGGCCGGACTCCGACCTACCGAGACCGATCGCATGGTCGCGACCCTTCGCAATCTGCGCGATGAAACGGGGCTCACGATCCTCTTGATCGAGCATGTCATGCGCGCGGTGATGGCACTGTCGGATACGGTGATCGTGTTGCACCATGGTGAGAAGATCGTCGAAGGAACGCCGCAGGCGGTGACGCGCGATCCAAAGGTGATGGCGTCGTATCTGGGAGAGGGGGAGGCTTGAATCGATACCGAGTGAACGGCAAATACAAGTTGAACCGCAGAACCGTAGGGCGGAAAAGCAACGCGCCTTCCGCCGCGGCAAGGCCGACCTAAGTTGCGATTGCCGAGGAATGCGGATAATCAGGATTCGATAGCGAAACCTCTGCGTCCTCCGCGTCCCCTGCGGTGAATGATTTATTCGGGAGGATCGACATGCTCCAAGTCCACGACCTCGACCTCTACTACGGCGACGCGCAGGCGCTCGCGGGTGTATCGATCGACGTGCCCAAAGGGTCGATCGTCGCCATCGTCGGTTCGAACGGCGCCGGCAAGAGCTCTTTGATCCGCGCCATTCACGGCATCGAGCGTCCGCGCGGTGGTCGCATCGTGTTCGATGGCACCGACATCACCGGGTGGCCGAGCCATCGGGTGTGCAATCTTGGGATCGGACAGGTCGCCGAGGGCAGGCAGATATTTCCGTCCCTCACTGTCGATGAGAATCTCGAGACCGGCGCATACATTGCGCGCGGACGTGCGATGAAGGTCGAGTCGAAGGCGCGCGTGTTCGAAATGTTCCCGCGTCTGGCCGAACGCCGCGATCAGTACGCCGGCACGATGTCGGGCGGCGAGCAGCAGATGCTGGCCATCGGACGTTGCCTGATGGGGCAACCGGCATTGATCCTGTTCGACGAACCTTCACTTGGCTTGGCGCCGGTCGTCGTGCAAGACGTGTTTCGCATCATCGAGCAGCTCAATCGGGACGGCCACACGATCGTGCTGGTCGAGCAGAATGTCGCCGTGTCATTGAAGCTC
>JANMUI010000883.1:0-1017 GCA_031391405.1 Betaproteobacteria bacterium | reverse complement strand
TCGGTCCTCCCGCATGTGAAGGCGGGGAAGCTCAGAATCATCGCGAGCGGCACAGCGCAGCGATCGTCGTTGATGCCGGATGCACCGACGGTGGCGGAGTCCGGTTTCCCCGGATTCCTGGCAGTGACCACTGTGGGATTTCTTGCGCCAGGCGGTACGCCCGCCGGTTTGATTGCGCGGCTGAACACGGAGACAGTCCGTGCGCTGCGTTCACCCGAAGTGGAATCCAAGGTGCCCTCGCTTGGCGCGAATATCGTCGCGGGGACCGCCGCGCAGTTCGCCGATCAGATCAGAGCAGACCAAGCGCTTTACAGTCGCCTGGTGAGAGAAACTGGCGTGAAGATCGATTGAACGCTCTTTCGGCATGAAAATCCTGGCGGGCATTCGTGTCATCGACCTGGGGACCTTCATCACCGCGCCTCATGCCGCGATGCTGCTGGGCGAGATGGGGGCCGATGTCATCAAGATCGAACGACCCGGCGCGGGCGATCCGTTTCGATGGTTCAACGATGGACTATCGAGCCCCATCTTTCAAGCCCACAACCGCAATAAGCGCAGCGTCACGATCGACTATACGAAGCCCGCGGGGCTCGAGCTTCTTTACGAGATCGTTCGCGCCGCCGATGTGGTCTTCCTTAACATGCGTCCTGGTGTCGAGGCGCAACTCTGTCTCTCCGCGAAGCAGCTTCATGCCGTCAATCCGAAGCTCGTGTACTGCGCGATCACCGGTTTCGGTCCCGACGGCCCATACGCCAAGCGCCCTGCCTACGATACAGTCGGGCAAGCGATGTCGGGACTGCTCTCCCGCATGCACGACTCGGACGATCCACGCATTGCGGGGCCGTCACTATCGGACACGGTCACCGGTCTCACCATGTGCATGGGCGCGCTCGCGGCCCTGTTCGAGCGGGAGCGTTCCGGGCGCGGGCGCGTCGTCGAGACCAACATGATCGAGGCGACCATGGGCTTCGCCGTGGATCCCTTGATCTATTACCTCGTGACCGGCCGCGAGCAGCC
>JANMUI010000870.1:0-3129 GCA_031391405.1 Betaproteobacteria bacterium | reverse complement strand
CCGCCTCGATTGCTTTGCGGCGAACGAAATCGCTCAGACTCGTGCTCGAGTACGCCGCCGCTGCTTCCAGCAACGTGCGCTCCGCGGCGCTGACACGGACACTAAGAATCGCAGGTGGCGCGGCTGGAGGCATGGAAAACCTATTCAGAATTGATGTATGACAATGGCGTACGCTGCGCGCTGAGTCAATGCGGCGTACTGGCGCCACGTCTCCGCGCTTTGACCATCTAGAACCGGCCCCAGAACAGATACAGCGCGCTGCCGCCGCCCTCGGTGCGTCCGTAGGCCAGGTAGATCGGTCCGATCAGCGTGTCGGCGGCGACAAAGACCGATCCGGCCCGCTTCAGTTGATACCAGCTGAACGAGTCCGCCTCGTCAGTCGAATTGCCAGTCTCGAGCGAACCGCCGACGTAGATCGGCGCCGGCATCTCACCGATCAGGTCGGAAACTTCGCGATAACCGATCAGGCTGCCGAACGCAGTCCGCGCACCCGAGAACCGTCCCACTGGTGTCCCCGACAGGTTTAGGAAGCCGCCGAGCCGGGCGCCGCCGCCAGCCCCCGTCGCGCGCACGGCATACGTGTTAAGCAGCACCGTATGGCGCCCGAGAGTCCAGGCCGAAAGGAAACCCACTGCCGACCTTCGCGACGCGGAACCATTGGCATCATCGCGATCGAATTCGCTGATTTCGCCGACCAGCGAGAAGCCGCGCTTCGGAAACGTGTACGAATCGAGACGGTCGATCGCGGCACGCGCCGTCCAGCGATTGGTGTTGGCGTGCGCGACCGGCTGCGGGGCAGGCGCGATCAGCGTATCGACGCGCAGTTGCGCTTGCGTGCGCCCCACGCTGACGTGGCCCCAGCGCGGCAGCGTGTAGCCGAGCTGTAGCGATGCAGCGGTCTCGGACGCTTGCACTCGGCCGATGACGCTGTCGCCGTCGAACACGTCAGAACTCGCGCGATTGAGCTCAATCCGTGGCAGCATGAACCAGCGGCTGCCGGCACCCAGTGGCTGGTACAGATCGGTCAGCAGCCGCGTCGTGTTGCCCAGTTGCACCTCATTTCGCCATTCGGCACCCCAGGAATTGACATCGGTGAGCGTGTGCGCGGCGAGCAGGTTGAAGGTGTGCTCGTCGCGAAAGTTCGACGACGCCAGGCCGCCGAAGCGCAGCGTGTGCGGACCCCATGATTTTTCGATCGGTCGCACGACCAGGACGCGGTCGGCACCGATTGTTTCGAACCGATAGTCCACCCGCTCGAACTTGCTTTCGGCGTTGACATTGCGTATCGCGACGCGGATTTCATCGGCGCTGGCGTAGCGGTCGCTCGGCAGATCGATCTGTGCGCTGACCGTGTCGGGGTTGGTACGCGTGAGACCCTCGACCTGCACGCGCGCCACGCGCACCGGCACTTCGTTGCTCACGCGCGCGGTACGTCGCGCCTCGAATGCGGCGTAGGCCTGCGGCTCGACCGCGAGCGGCTGCAACCCCGCCAGCGCTTCGCGCGCGGCGTGCTCGCCAAGCGCGATGATCTGCGCCACCTTGGAAAAATCGACCAGCGTCAGTTTGCCGAAATCAGGTTCGACCAGTACATCGGTCGCGCGTAGTTCCCTCTTCGCCGCCTCGACGTTCCGCTCGGTCAGAATATTGATCATCTGCTGCGCCACGCCGAACGCGGTGCCAAGTTCGCGCCGTCCGGCCAGCGGCGTGCCGACGTTGACCGCGATCAGAACGTCTGCGCCCAACCGGCGTGCCGCCTGCACCGGTAAATTGGCGACCAGTCCGCCGTCGACCAGCAGGCGCCCCTCGCTTTCCACCGGCGCGAAGGCGCCCGGGATCGACATCGACGCGCGCATCGCCTGGCTGAGTGGCACGTCGTCCAATTCCACCTCGGCACCGCTTTCGAGGTCAGTCGCCATTGCGACGAACGGAATCGGCAGCCGGCGCAGATTGTTGACATCCTGCACCGACGCGGTCAAGCGGCGCAGGAACTGTTCCAGTTCGTGCGCGCCGAACGCGCCGGTGGGCAGACTTAACCCATCGCGGCCGAGACCAAACTCGAACTTGGACAGATTCTTGATGTCGTCTTGCTTGCGCCGCCAATGCAAATCGGCGCGCGGCGGCCGGCCCGCGAACACGTCGTCCCAGTTCAGGTCGAGCACCATGCTTTGCATCTCGTCTGGCGTCATGCCGGCGGCGTAGGCGCCACCGACGATCGCGCCCATCGAGGTCGAGGCAATCACATCGATGGGTATGCGAAGCTCACGCAGTACGCGCAGCACGCCGATGTGCGCAAGGCCGCGCGCGCCTCCGCCTGAAAGCACCAGACCGATCTTCGGGCGCGCCGACGGCGCAGGTTCTTTCGCGAGGGGCACCTGCGCCTGGACCGGCGTTAATGCGACGACGCCGAAGATCCAGGTCAACGCGGTGATGCCCAGCGCAGTCGCGTACCGGGGAGCGCGCGGCGCCGAGTTTGCACCCTGCCGGCCGTTCAGAGGCTGCTTCATTTGCATCGACGGCATCGTCTGGGGATCGATTCAACCGCTCTTCTTTCCGAACCGGATTGTATGTCCGGAACGCAGATCAGACGTGGACCACTTCGTACCACGCGAACGATTCGATCTCACGCCGATTGCCTTACCCCGCGCGGCGATCCGGACCGGCGTCGCCGGTATTCGAGCTCCAGGGCCACCAGGTTCGCAGTGGGTTCGCCATAGCGGGCCGCGATGTCATCGAGCGTCGCATCCAGCGCGATCGCAGTTGAGCTTGCAGGCGTTGGCAGTACGTAGTAGCCGCGTTTCGACGCAACCTCTGCCTCGATAAGCAGACCGCGACGGGAACGCACCACGCCACCGGCATTCGTCGACAAGGCCTGCGATCGAAAGGTTCGGGACCAGGCGGGCGCCTTGATGTAGTGCGCGATGACTTCCTCGATGGATCCGAATTGCCCGGCATGCATGTACGGTGGCCGCAATGACACGTCACGCAGACTCGGTGTCTTGAATGCTCCCTCCAACGCAGGATCGTGCGTGGCCATGAAGCGTCGTTCTTGGCACTGCGCCGGTTTCACGTCACCGAAAGAACCCAGACAGTTGAACTCGTCCTTCTGGGCATTGGTGATCGCAGCCGCGC
>JANMUI010000187.1:0-6401 GCA_031391405.1 Betaproteobacteria bacterium | reverse complement strand
CTTGTTCTCGAATCTCGCACACCCGCACCTGACTTCGCAGCAATCAAAGAGCGTCAGCAGGCTACCTGGGCGAGCGGTGACTTCGCAATCATCGGTACGACCTTGCAGATCGTTGGCGAGTCGCTCGCCGAAGCGGTGGATGTGCGGGCCGGTGAGCGTGTACTCGATGTGGCCGCCGGCAATGGCAACGCGACCCTTGCCGCGGCACGCCGCTTCGCCAATGTGATCTCGACCGATTACGTGCCCTCGCTCCTCGACAAGGGCCGTGAGCGCGCGCGGGCAGAGGGCTTTTCGGTACAGTTCCAGACGGCCGACGCCGAGGACCTCCCCTTTGTTGACCGCACCTTCGACATCGTGTTATCGACCTTCGGTGTGATGTTCGCGCCGGACCACGATCGCTCCGCCCGCGAAATGTTGCGCGTACTGCGCGATGGCGGCCGGCTCGGTATGGCGAACTGGACGCCGGATGGATTCATTGGACGGCTGTTCAAGGTGATCGGCGCCCACCTGCCGCCCCCGGCAGGCCTCAAATCGCCAGCGCTGTGGGGCACCGAGTCGCACATCGTTGAACTGTTCGGCGCACGGGCCACTGATATTCGCTGCGAGCGGCGCCACTTCAATTTCCGTTATCGCTCGGCCGCGCATTGGGTGCAGGTGTTTCGCGATTTCTACGGACCAACGCACAAGGCCTTCGCTGCGCTCGATGAGACCGGCAAGCAGGGGCTGGAGCGCGACATCATCGCGTTGCTCGATCAGATGAATACCGCGGGTGCGGCATCGCTGGTGGTGCCGAGCGAGTACCTCGAGATCGTCATCACCAAACGGTGAGTCCGGGCAAGCGTCTGTTCAATCCACTTGATCGATAAAGGAACAATCATGCAATACCAAACACGCAACCCAATTGCCCGCCTAGCCTTGGCGGCATCGCTGTTCGCGGGATGGGCAGTCAATGCAAGCGCGGACGCCATCACCGATTGGAATATTAAATCAGGGGAGATCGTCGCCGAGTCCAAGATCGGCACACCGCCTGCGGTCCGAGTGATGGCGATTGTCCAGACGGCTGCGTTCGAAGCGGTCAACGCGATCCACCTACGCTTTCCGACCCATCGGCCGCAACCAGCGTCCGCACCAGGCCCCTCGGTCGATGCCGCGATCGCCGCGGCCCACCGGGCAACGCTTGCGAAACTTCTGCCATCACAACAGGCCTCGATCGACACGGCCTATCACGCCGCGTTGGCGACGATCACCGATGGCCCGGCAAAATCCGCCGGCATTGCCGTCGGCGAGAATGCCGCCGCCGCGGTGTTCGCGTCGCGCGCTGATGACAGCGCCGCTGCGGCAGAGTCGTACCGGCCACATACCACCGCGGGGGCCTACGTACCGACGGCGACACCGGCCGTCCCGCAGTGGGTGCAACGCAAGCCGTGGTTGATGACTATCGCGGCGCAGTTCCGGCCGGGCCCGCCGCCCGCGCTCGCGAGCGATAGCTGGGCGCGCGACTACAACGAGGTCAAGGCGTTCGGTGGAAGGGTGAGCACGCGTCGTAGCGCGGAGCAGACGGAAATCGCGCGTTTCTGGGAATTCTCGTTGCCGGCGATCTATCACGGCGTCGTGCGCTCGGTGGCCGCTATGCCGGGGCGCGATGTCACGGAGAACGCACGCCTGTTCGCGGCGGGCGCAAGCGATGGACGACGCGATGATCGGTGTCTTCGAGGCCAAGTACCACTACAATTTCTGGCGGCCGGCCACTGCGATCCGCAACGGCGACATCGACGGCAACGAGGCAACCGAGCGTGATGCGTCATGGGCACCGTTCATCGACGCGCCGATGCACCCCGAGTATCCGAGTGCGCACAGCATTCTCGCGGCCTCTGTTGGAACGGTGCTGCAAGCGGAGATCGGCCGCGGCCCGATGCCGATGCTCACCACCACGAGCCCCACGGCAAAGGGTGTGACGCGGCGCTGGACCAACATCGATGACTTCATACGGGAGGTGTCGAACGCGCGCGTGTACGAGGGCGTGCACTACCGCATGTCCACCGAGGTTGGCACCGCGATGGGCAGAAAGATCGGCGAGCTCGCGACGATGAGGCATCTGCGCATCGAGCAGTAACGTTGCACGCCGTGAGGCGCGGCCGACTGCCGAGCCCTGTATGCGATATAGTTTTGGGGACTACATCCCGATTCCGAAGGTCCATTGATCACAACGGAGACGTCCACAATGCTTGGCTCACAGCTAACCGCTCACTCACCGCTCGCCGAGAAAGCCCGTGCGTTGATACCAATGATCGATGAGCACGCCGATTTTGCCGACGACAAGGGTCGCCTCGCCGACCCTGTTGTCGCGGCCCTGCATCGCGACGGATTGTTCAAGATGTGGGTACCAAAGGTGCTGGGCGGCGCGGAGCTCGGTCCCGTCCATTCGCTCGAAGTTCTCGAAAACCTTTCATACGCCGATGCCTCGGCCGGTTGGGTCGTGATGGCTGCCGCGCTGTCGATTGGTACTGCCGGTGCCTACCTGTCAGACGAAGCGGTCGATACGTTGTTCGGCAAAGGCGGCCGACCGGTCATTGCCGGACAGGGCACGCGGCCCGGTGTCGCGATCCCCGATGGCAAAGGGTTCCGCCTGTCGGGCTCCTGGAGTTTCGCTTCCGGCCTATTGCACGGCACGCACATCCACACGCTTGCCATCATCGAAGGGACGGGCGAGCCGCGTATCTTCGTGCTGCCGGTTGAGAAAGCAAAGCTCATCGGCAACTGGGATGTCATCGGCCTGCGCGGTACCGGGTCGATCGACTACACCATCGATAACGTGTATGTGCCGGATGGCTGGTCGCATTTCGCCGTCACGGAAACGCCCAAACGCGGTGGCAGTATTTATCGCGTCGGCATCATCGGCTTTGCCGAGCAGTGTCACACCGGATGGGCGATGGGCGTCGGTCGGCGCATGCTGGACGAGTTGGCGGTCATGGCGCAGTCCAAGGCAGGGCGCGCGGGCAGCCAGTCCGACAGCCCGGTGTTCCACGAGGGGTTCGCGAAACACGAAGGCCGGTTCCGTGGCGCGCGCGCGCTCGCGATCGAAGCCTGGAGCGACGCCGGCGAGACCCTTGCGCGTGGCGAGCCGCTCTCGGTACGCCAGCAAACGCTCGTTCGGCTCGCACTGGTCAACATAACCGACTTGCTGCACGAGCTCGGCAACTATGTGTACCTCGCCGCCGGTACGACATCGCTTCGCCGCGGCACGCTGCAGCGCCTGATGCGTGATGTGCACGCCGGTACGCAGCATGTGACTTCGGGGCCGGGTGTGCGCCAGAGCTGCGGGCGCGAGCTCGCTGGCCTTGCGACCGGAAAGGTATGGCAGTTTCTCGATCTGGTGGCGGGGTAGCACTACTCGAACGGGAGGCGGCATGAACGCCCTGCGTGTTGGAGACAAGGTGCCGGATATTGCCCTGGCGACGATGACCAAGAGCGGACCGAAAGCATTGTCCCGAGGCGAGCTGTTTGGCGGCAAGAAGGTGGTTCTGTTCGCGGTGCCCGGCGCATTTACGCCAACCTGTACGGCGCAGCATTTGCCGAGCTTCCTCGCCAACCACCTGCAAATCAAAGCGACTGGCGTCGACACCATTGCCTGTGTAGCGGTCAACGACGTGTTCGTGATGAACGCCTGGGGCCAAGCGAAGGATCCGGATCGGGTGGTGTTGATGCTGGCTGATGGCGCAGGAGCGTGGACCAAGGCTGCCGGCCTGGATTGGGATTTGAGCAGCCTTGGGTTGGGCGTGCGCGCCCAACGATTTGCGATGATCGTCGACGATGGCACGGTCAGCCATATCGCGGTTGAAGAGGGGGCTGCATTCAAGGTGTCGAGCGGCGATGCGATTCTGGCGGCACTTGCAAAGGCGGTTCGTCTGGTTCAAGGTTAGAAGGATTCTTCGCGACGTGCGACGCCGATAACACCTTGCAGAGGGGGAGACGATGAGTGGGTTCGACAAACGAAGACCTTACGGTGGTGGTTCGACCGGACCGCGCTATCAGCCAAGACCGCAGGTCGCACCCTTGTCCTCGTCTCCGTCCGCGTCCTCGTCCCTTTCCCACCGGTCGCTTGCACGCGGCGGCAAGAAGGAAATCTTATGTGCCTTCGGCATCGATGTGGATGCGGTGGCCGGCTGGCTTGGTTCGTATGGCGGCGAGGATTCGCCGTGCGATATTTCGCGCGGTCTATTTGCAGGCGAAGTTGGCGTACCTCGCCTGGTGCGCTTGTTCGACCGATTGCAGATCCCCACGACGTGGTTCATCCCCGGCCATTCGATCGAGACGTTCCCCGAGCAAACCAAGATGGTGGTCGATGCCGGACATGAAATCGGCATGCACGGCTATTCGCACGAGAATCCAATCGCCATGACACCGGTGCAAGAAGAGACGGTGATGGACAAGTGCATCGAGCTCATCGAGCGCGTCGCGGGCCGGCGACCGACCGGCTATGTGGCGCCGTGGTGGGAGTTCAGTCACGTCACCAACGAGCTGCTCCTCGCCAAGGGTATCAAGTACGATCACAGCTTGATGAATGACGACTTCCACCCGTTCTACGCACGGGTGGGTGATCGCTGGACGAAGATCGACTACTCAAAGAATCCCACCGAATGGATGAAGCCGCTGGTACGGGGCACCGAAACCAATCTGATCGATATTCCGGGTAACTGGTATCTGGACGATTTGCCGCCGATGATGTTCATCAAGGGGGCACCCAACAGCCATGGCTTTGTGAGCCCGCGCGATATCGAGCAGCTTTGGACCGATCAGTTCGACTGGGTCTATCGCGAATACGACTACGCGGTCTTCGCCTTCACGATCCATCCCGATGTGTCGGGGCGGCCGCAAGTATTGCTGATGCTGGAGCGCGTGTTCGAGTACGTCAACAGCCATCCTGGCGTGCGCTGGTGCACCTTCGATCAGATCGCCGATGATTTCGCGCGCCGCAGCCCGCGCAACCAGGCGGCGGTCACGGCTTAGACCATGTGTGGACTCTGCGGCATGTTGGGCGGCGCCCGCCACTGGACCGATAGCCGGGCGGCGCCCGAGGCGTTTGCCGGGCGCGCGGAGACGCATACGATCGCGCGCGAACGCCTTGACCGCTCGGCGCTGGTCAATCAGGTGCTGCGGCACTACCGGTTGAAACTCAAACCCTGGTCCGCGTCGTCGTACGTGCTCAGTGGCGGCACCGGCAAGACCGTGCTGGTCGAGAGCTTGTCGCAGATGTGGGCCGCGGCCGAAGAGATGACTGGGCTGCAACTCGATCCGCTGGATGAGTCGCTGCTCCGGGATCTGATCGCACAGGTCGCACCGAACTGACGCCATGGCTTACGGCGAACGTATCCCGGTCAACATCATCACCGGTTTTCTGGGAAGCGGTAAGACCACGCTGTTGCAGGGCCTGCTGCGCTCGCCCCTGTTGCAAGACACCGCAGTGCTGGTCAACGAATTCGGCGAAATCGGACTGGACCATCACCTGCTGCAAGGCGTGGTCACGCCCACCTTGTTGTTGGAAAACGGTTGCCTGTGCTGCGCGATCCGCGGCGATCTGCAGGGCGCGCTGCGTGACTTGTTCGATCGGCGCGAACGCGGCGCTGTTCCGGCTTTCACGCGCGTGATCATCGAAACATCGGGCCTCGCCGATCCGGCACCGATCGCCTATACCGTGCTCGCCGAACCGGTGCTGCAACATCATTTTCGCCTGGGCAACATCGTCACCGTGGTGGACGCGGTGAATGCGCTCGACCAGCTTGGTCGATTCGAGGAGTCGGTCAAGCAGGTGGCCGTTGCCGATCGGCTGGTGCTGACCAAGACCGAGCTCGTAGAGGCCGATCAGCTCGCAAAGTTACGCGAGTGGCTGACCGAGCTGAACCTGTCCGCGCCGATCTTCGATGCTGCGCTCGGCGAACCGAACCCGCTGACTCTCATCACCCAAGACATTCACGACCCCGCCGGCAAGGCGCTGGAGGCCCGCCGATGGATGTCGGCAGCGCGCGAAACGGCACTCGACCACCGCCATACCGGTGGTGTCACCTCGTTTGCGCTGGTGTTCGACGAAGCGATGGACTGGACCGCATTCGGGGTCTGGATGACGATGCTGCTGAACCGGCACGGCGACAAAGTGCTGCGCATCAAAGGCATTCTCAACGTAATAGGCGTGCCGACACCGGTCTTGATCAACGGTGTGCAGCACATCGTGCATCCACCCGTGCACTTGCCCGCGTGGCCCGATGCAGATCAGCGCTCGCGTCTGGTGTTCATCGTGCATGGACTGGACGGCGAGCGGATTGCATGGTCGCGCGCACATTTCACCCGGTGGGCCAGCCACGCGGAAGTTGGAGGGGCCCCTGTTGCGCGCGACGGGGGATCCGACC